>JBGQCL010000087.1:0-29648 GCA_041495365.1 Kofleriaceae bacterium
AGACTTGGAGCGGGGCATGGCCGCTCAACACGACGCGATCGATCCGGATTCCCTCGTTTTCGCCTTTCTCGATTCCGGAGCAAGATCGATCGCTTACAAACGAGGGGATCCCTCAGGGTTCCAGCAGCAGTTCGCCGAGTCCGGGATGTGGGACAAGGTTGGCCAGCGGGTGCGAGGGTCTGCCGACGGCGTCGGCGAGGTGGTGCTCCAGGACGGCAGTCGGTTCTCCCGTTCAGGCTCCGGCAAGTTCGCGGTCGTCACCGATGCGACGAAGATCCAGGTCAAGGGTGGCGTGGAAGGGCTCGTGCAGCGCCTGTCCGGCCAGGGCGTCTCCGCGGAGCCTCCGCTGCTCGAAGCTGCCGAGGCGCTCGCCAAGCAAGCGAAGTGGGCTGGACGCGTACGCGGCGTGTTTCGCTACGGCGGCCGCATCCTGATCGTGGTCGGGATCGCCGCGGATGTCTGGAAGGTCTATCATGCCAAAGACAAGGTAAAGGCCGTTGTCGAATCGGCGGGCGGCTGGGCAGGCGCCACGGCCGGAGCCGCCGCGTTTGCCGCGTGGTTCGCGCCCGGCGACGCCGCCGGGCCCTGGGCCTGGGCTGTCCACGGTGTAGGGACCCTGATCGCAGGCGGCGTGGGATACTGGGCTGGTTCAGAGACGACGAGAACGATCTACGAGCTGGTCGTGGAGAACTAGAGATGCCGATCCCCCGAAACCAGATCATCGAGACGCTCGACGCACTGGCCGGTCCCCTGGGCCCGCAGACAAGCCTCGACGAGCGCCTGGAACGACAGGACCGCTGGGTCGACGAAGGCGGCGTCGATCTGCTCGAGGCGTTGCTCGGGGTGGTCGCGTCGCCTCCGTCAGAGGAACAGCTGCAGTACGCCAGCCTCGACGACTGGAACACGCTCCTCGTCGAGGTGGCCGGCGTGCTCGGCAAGCGGTATCCCGAGGTGGCGTTGCAGCGGCTCTTGCCCCTGCTCGACGACGACCATGCGCGGCCAGCCGCCGTCGACATCCTCGGCAGCGTCGGTGAGGCGCGTGCCGTGCCTCGCCTCGGTCAGTTGATGCAGGACCGTCGCCTCGGCGAGGACGACCTGGTGCGCCTCGCGGGGGCGCTGGGCGAGATCGGTGGTGATGAAGCGTGTCATCTCCTGGCGCAGTTGCGGCAATCTGTGACGCCCGCCCAGCGAGATCTGCGACGCGAGATCGACATCGCGGTGCAAGCCGCCCGTTGCGGTTGAGCCGCGATTGCCGGGTCAGTCCTGGAGGTGAACTTGACCCATGAGCAAGCGCCCTTCCTGCGGCGACAGGAAGAAGAAGTGCGAGCTGGAGACCGCGCCACCTCGTCGTGATCCTGGGAGCTACGGCGCCTACTCGTGAGCTCCCCGATCAAAGGGGCACAATCCGGAGGTCCACGGTGTCCAAGCAGAAGATCTTGTTCCTTGCCGCGAACCCGCTCGGTCTGGATCCGCTGGCGCTTGACTTGGAGGCGCGAGCCATTCAGATCGAGCTTGAGCGCAGCGCTCACCGCGATCAGTTCGAGTTTGTGACTCGGTGGGCCGTCCAACCGCCCGATCTGCTCCGGGAGCTACGGCGGGTGAAGCCAACGATCGTGCACTTCAGCGGGCATGGCCCGCAGGAGGCTGGGGGCGGTGAGGGCCGAGATGTGGCGAGCACGGCGGAGGAGATTGGCGGCGAGCCTCAAGTCGGTCTGTGCTTTCAGGATTCTGACGGTCGGCCTGCACTTGTTTCGACCCGCGCCATTGCGGATACGTTTGCCGCAGCGGGTAGCTCGGTGAAGGTAGTCGTTCTCAGTGCCTGCTACGCCTGCTACAGCAAGGTGCAAGCAGCCGCGCTCGTAGAGCACGTGGAAGTGGCTGTCGGAACGATCGGTTCAATTCGCGATGATGCGGAGTGACCCGGCGATCCTGGCAAGCCAGCCAAGCTCCGGCGGGCGGCCGATGGCCGCGATTCTTGATACCTTTCGGTTCATGACCAAGCTCGGTCCCCGAGGTCCATCGGCCACGGTCGCCGACTGGCTGGCGCAGCCAGAGGATGCCCGGCTGGAGCTGATCGACGGCGAGCTGATCGAGAAGGCCAGGCCGACCTTCGGGCATGGCCGTGCGCAGGGCCACACGATCGGCGCGCCCGGCGGACCGTTCGGTCGCCGAACCGGTGGCTCCGGCGGCCCCGGTGGCTGGTGGCTGGCCACCGAGGTGGACATCTTGCTGGATGGGAGCGGCTATCGGCCGGACATCGCCGGCTGGCGGCGCGATCGGATGCCGGCGCCCCCCAAGGAGCGACCGGTCGCGATCCGGCCCGACTGGCTGTGCGAGATCGTCAGCGAGTCCAACCGGGACGTGGACACGGTGACCAAGCTCCGCCGCTATCACCAGGCCAGCGTGCCGCACTACTGGATCCTCGACCAGGTGGATCGCACGCTCACGGTGCACCGCCACACACCGGAGGGCTACCTCGTCGCGCGGCGCGCGGCTGCCGACGAACGGGTGCGCGCCGAGCCGTTCGACGCGATCGAGCTCCGGGTCGGCGTGCTGCTCGGCGACGACCCTGACGAAGCGACGTAGCGACCCACCGCCAGCGCGTGGCCGGGCTGCGGTATCGTGGTGTGCCGCCGGGAATGCGGGCGCGGGGGTGTGCGTTGAGCGGCAGATAGAGGGCAAACATGACCGGTCGACTTGCGACGTGCGTAGCGGGGATCGTGCTGGTGGCCGCCGCGTGCGGTGGGAAGAAGGACGCTGATCAGCCCGCGGGGAGCGCGGGGTCGGCGACCGGCAAGGCCGCGGGGTCGGGGGACGCGCCCAAGCGGGCGGCGATCACGGCGAAGTCGCTGTCGCCGGTGGTGATCCACGAGCTCGGCGCCGACAACCAGGTGCCGACCGCGGTGGTGATCGAGCTGGCGGCGCCGGTGATCGACCGCGCGGCGGTCGGCTCGCCGAGCCTGCCGGCCAACCTGAAGATCACACCGGCAGTCGCCGGCGAGCTGAGCCACACCGGGGTGTCGGAGCTGACGTTCACGCCGAGGCGGCCGTTCGACTTCGACACGACGTACCAGGTGGAGCTGGTCGGGGTCGACACCGTCGACGGGACGATCGGGCCCGCGGCGGGCGACCGGTGGAGCTACTCGTTCAAGACGCCGGCCTTCAGGTTCCTGGGCTGGGCGCCGAGCGCCATCGACCTCGAGCACCACAAGATCGCGATGGACCTCGCGTTCTCGGGCCCGGTGCTGCCCAACGTCGCGACGGCGGCGCTGCGGATCACGGTCGACGGCAAGGCGCCGGCGGGGGTCGCGGCGCAGCGCAGCCGGGAGCCGGGCCACGTCGTGGTCGCGCTCGGCGATCCGAAGATCGCGCTCGGGGCGAAGCTCGGGCTGGCGATCAAGGGCACGCTGACGTCGCTGACCGGGGTGCGGGCGCCGGCGGCGAGCGCCGAGTACATCGTGTCGGCCGACAAGGCGGTGACGATCAAGACCGCCGCGGTCGTGGAGGGCGCGAACGGGTTCTACCTCGAGGTGGTGTGCGACGACGGCGCGGCGCCCAGGGGCAACCGCGCGTACTACGAGGGCGAGGGGTATTACGACCTGTCCCAGCGCTGCCAGCTGACCGACGAGTCGATCAACCACATCCACTTCGACCCGCCGGTCAAGAAGACCTACCTCACCGCGGGGCGCGCCGGGTTCCGGGTGTTCGGCGAGTTCAAGCGCGGGGTGTACAAGGTGAAGATCGACGGCGGCGCGACGTCGGTCGACGGCGGGGTGGTGCTGGCGTCGTTCACGCGGTCGTTCTCGGTGGCGGCGCGCAAGCCGCGGCTGGCGTTCGCGGCGAGCGGCCGCTACCTGCCGCGCAGCGCGTGGACCCACCTCGGGATCAAGCACACCAACGTCGACACCGCGAACCTGATCATCCGCCGGGTGCCGGCGGAGAACCTGGTGTTCTGGCTCGGCGAGGACAGCGACGCGGCGACCGAGCGGACCAGCGACGTGATCCTCAAGAAGACGATCCCGCTGCGCGGCGATCCGGATGCCCAGGCGACGAGCTGGCTCGACGTCGAGCCGCTGCTGCCGAAGACGACGCGGGGCGTGCTGGAGCTCAAGCTGGTCGGGGTCGGCGCCGAGGGCACGGCGCGCCTGCTGCTGACCAACCTGTCGCTGGTCGCCAAGAAGTGGAGCGCGCCGGGCAAGCCGGCGGCGCAGACGGTGCAGGTCTGGGCGCTCGACATGGACTCGGCGGACCCGCTGAGCGGGGTCGACGTCAGCCTGGTCCGCAAGAGCGGCAAGGTGGTGGCGACGTGCACGACCCAGGGCGGCGACGGCTGCACGCTGGCGGCCCGGGCCGACGGCGATCCCGACGACGCAGTGCCGTTCGCGGTGATCGCGAGGAAGGGCGACGACCTGACCTACCTGCACTACCAGGACCTGCGCGCCGACGTGGCGGAGTCGAGCACGTCGGGCGTCGCGGTGGTCGCCGACGCGCCGTACCACGCGGCGATCTATCCGGATCGCGACGTGTACCGGCCGGGCGAGACCGCGCACGTGGTGGCGATCGTGCGCGATGCGGCGGACCGCGCGCCGGACAGGCCGCTGCCGGTCGACGTCCAGGTGCTCGATGCGCGCGCCAAGGTGGTGCGCAAGGTCGCGCTGCACACCAACCCGGCGGGGATGGTCGCGCTCGATCAGGCGTTCCCGGCGTTCGCCGACACCGGGCACTGGCGGGTGGCGATGACGGTCGCCGACAAGCCGCTGGCCGCGCAGGACCTGCTGGTCGAGGAGTTCGTGCCCGAGCGGATGCGGGTCAGCGTGGCGCCGCAGAAGCCCGCGCTGCAGGCAGGCGACCAGGCGGTGTTCGACGTGTCGGCGCAGTACCTGTTCGGCGGCAGCGCGGTCGACAGCGGGGTCGAGCTCGATTGCTCGGTCGCGCCGGCCGCGTTCCAGCCCCAGGACAACGGCGACCTGACGTACGGCGTGCCCGCCCGGGGCAAGCCGGTCCACCTCGGCGAGGCCAAGGGCCAGCTCGATCCGCGCGGCCACGTGGCGATCGCGTGCGGCGAGCCCGGGTCGGCGACGCCGTTCACCGGGACGGCGAAGCTGACCGCGCAGGCCTCGGTGCTCGAGGCGGGCAGCGGGCGGGCGACGGTGAAGACCGCGACCGTGATGCTGCACCCCGAGAAGTTCTACCTCGGCCTGCGCACCAGGGTGTCGCGCGCCGCGGCCGGCGAGACGTTCACGGTCGAGGGCGCGGTCGTCGACTGGGCCGGCAAGCTCGCCCCGGCGACGACCGGCCAGATCCACGTCGAGCTCGCGCACCTGGAGGCCGACTACGGCTACGGCTACGACGAGGCGAGCGGCGAGGAGCGCCGCGACCGCTGGCTGCGCCGCGTCCCCGAGGGCAAGCAGGACGTCAAGGTCGCGGGCGGCAAGTTCAGCTTCGACGTGACGCCGGGCGAGGCGTCGGCGGGGTTCCAGATCCGGGTCACCGCGGGCAAGGCGACGACCGAGCTGGTGGTCGACGGCGAGTACCCCTACGAGTACTACGGCTACGGCGAGGACGGCCACGTCGACCAGACGCCGCGGCCGGCCCGGCCGACCCAGCTCAAGGTCGTGGTGCCGAAGGACATCAAGGCCGGCGAGCCGGTGACCGCGAGCATCCGGTCGCCGTACCGCGGCAAGGTGCTGTGGACGGTCGAGACCGATCACCTGGTCACGGCCGCGTGGAAGGACATCGCGGCGGGCGACGCGAGCTGGAGCTTCACGCTGAACACGTTCGCGCCCAACGTCTACGTCACCGCGTTCGTGATCAAGGACCCGCACGCGGAGTCCAGGGACGCGTTTCTGCCCGACCGCGCGTTCGGCGTCGGCGGGGCGCACGTCGTGCCGGTCGCGGCGACCCAGGCGGTGCAGCTGACCGCGCCGCGGGAGGTGCGGTCGTCGAGCCCGCTGTCGATCACGCTCGACGCCGGCAAGACCGACGGACCGGCGTTCGCGACCGTCGCGGTGGTCGACGAGGGCATCCTGTCGCTCACCGGGTTCGCGAGCCCCGATCCGCTGGCCCAGCTGTTCGCGAAGCGCGCGCTCGGGGTCGAGACCTACGAGACCATCGGCTGGACCATGCTGCACCAGCCGGCGGGCGCGTCGTCGAAGACCGGCGGCGGCGAGGACGCCGACGGCATCCCCGATGCAGCGGACGGGGCGCTCGACGGCCGGGTCCAGCCGGTCAAGCCGGTCGCGCTGTTCTCCGGCGTGGTCGCGGTCGGCGCCGACGGCAAGCTGACGATCCCGTTCCAGGTGCCGCAGTACCGCGGCGAGTTGCGGGTGATGGCGGTGGTCGCGACCCCGGCGCGAGTCGGCCGCGCCGAGGCGCACGTCACGGTGAAGGACCCGCTGGTCCTCCAGGTCACGTTCCCGCGGTTCATCACCCAGAACGACGAGGTCCAGATCCCGGTGTTCATGACCAACCTGTCGGGCGGCCCGCTCGAGGTGACCGTCGCGCTGTCCAGCGAGCCCCTCGCGGTCCCGGGGCTGGCGGCGCCCAGGACGGCGGCGCCGCCGCTCGGCTTCACCGGCAAGGACACCGGCACCGTGAAGATCGCCAATGGCTTCGCCGAGACCGCGGTGTTCCAGGCCCGGGCGCAGCTCGCGGCCGGCGGCGCGAAGCTGCGGGTCGTCGCGCGCGCGAAGGGCCCGGCCGGGGCGTTCGAGGTCAAGGACGAGGTCGACGTCCCGTTCCTGCCCGCCGGGCCGCGCGAGCGCGCGATCCAGAAGATCCGGCTCGACGCCGGCGCGCTCGATCTCGCGGCCCGGGCGACCGTGCTCAAGAACTGGGTGCCGACCAGCGAGACCACGACGTTCTGGATGACGACCAACCCGTACGGCGAGTCGTTCGACCACCTCGGCTACCTGGTCCACTACCCGTACGGCTGCATCGAGCAGACCACGTCGTCGACCCGGCCGCTGCTCCACGTCGCGAGCCTGGTCGAGCAGGTCGACCCGCAGCTCGCCGAGGCCCGGATCGAGGACATGGTGCTCGCCGGGGTCAACCGGGTGTTCACGATGCAGACGCCGTCGGGCGGGTTCGGCTACTGGCCGGGCGCGACCGAGCCGCTGGAGTGGGCGACGGCGTACGCGACCGACATGCTGCTCGATGCCAAGAAGGCCGGCTACGCCGTGCCAGACGACCGGCTCAAGGAGGTGATGGCGTGGATCGAGGGCCGGGTCGCGCAGTACGAGCGCGGCGACAAGATCCGGCACGAGCCGTGGAACCACTACGACGAGCAGTCCGAGGCGTACCTGCACTACGTCCTGGCGCGCGCCGGCAAGGGCCGCAAGGCGCGGATCCTCGCGCTGATCGACCACACGCCGGCCGCGGCGCGCGGCGAGCAGGCCGAGGACCGCACCCTGCTCGAGGCCGCGCTGTTCCTCGCCGGCGACCGCCGGTTCGACAAGGACCTGCGGGCGGTCGACACCTCGCCGATCGCCGACGATCGGATCAACAGCTGGAGCTTCTACTCCGATCGCCGGCGCCGCGGCCTCACGCTCAGCGTGTTCTTCGACCTGTTCGGCAACGATCCGGCGGGCGAGCCGCTCGCGACCCGCGTCGCGGAGGGCCTGACCGGCCAGATGCCGTACTACTTCAACACCCAGGAGCTGGTGTGGGGCGTGACCGGCCTGGGCAAGTGGGTCTCCGGACTCGGCGCCAAGGGCACCGCGGGCGGCACGCTGACCGCCGACGGCGCGGCGATCGCGCCGCGCGCCCCCAAGCACAAGACCACCGACAAGGCGTGGGCGCTGCGCCGGGCCAGCGAGTACAAGCAGCTCACGCTCGACGTCCCCGCGACGGCGGCCGGCACCTGGCTGGTGATCAGCAGCGAGGGCGTGCGGCCCGGCGGCGGCTACAAGATCGGCGGCAACGGCCTGGAGGTGGCGCGGACCTACCGCGGCCTCGACGGCAACGAGCTCGACCTGGCGGCCGGCCAGGTCAAGCTCGGCGATCTGGTGTACGTCGAGCTCGAGCTCACCAACACCAGCGGCGCGGCGATCCAGAACATCGCGCTGGTCGATCGGCTGCCGGCCGGGTTCGAGATCGAGAACCCGCGGCTCGGCCGCTCGACCAGGGCGGACTGGATGAAGGACGACGAGATGTGGGGGGCCGACTTCATGAACCTGCGCGACGACCGGCTCGAGGCGTTCGGCGCGCTGCCGCCGCACACCGGCAAGAAGGTGATCTACACCGTGCGCGCGGTGACCTCCGGCACGTTCACCATCCCGCCGGTCGAGGCCGGCGCGATGTACGATGCGACGCTGTGGGCGCGCGGCAAGGGCGGCCGCGCGGTGATCGGCGGGCCGTGGACCGGCAAGACGATCTGACCCGCGCCGTGGCGCACGGTGGGGCCCGCCGGCGCCGGCTGGTGTTCGGGGCGCTCGCCGCGATCACCGCAGCCAACGCGGCGCTGCTCGCCGTGCTGGTGCTCGCGCTCGCCGTCCCACTTCCGGAACGGCGCGGCGAGTGGTCGGCCGCGATCGACTACCGCGACGGGACGCCGGCCTACGTGTTCCTGGCGCACGACGACCGCTGGCGGCTGCCGGTCGCGCTCGACGACGTCGACCCGGCGCTGGTCGGCGCGCTGATCGCGCTCGAGGACAAGCGGTTCTGGCGCCACGACGGCGTCGATCCGATCGCGATCGTCCGCGCGGCGGCGAGCGACGTGCGCCACGCCCGCCGGGTGTCGGGCGGGTCGACCCTGACCATGCAGCTGGCGCGGCTGCTCGAGCCGCGGCCGCGCACGCTGCGCGCCAAGCTGGTCGACATGTTCCGCGCCGTGCAGCTCGACCTGCGGCTGTCCAAGCGCGAGATCCTCGCGGACTACCTGTCGCGCACGCCGTACGGCGGCAACGTCGAGGGCGTCGAGTCGGCGGCGTGGTCGTACTTCGGCCACGGCGCGCGCCACCTCACGCCGCTGGAGATCGCGACGCTGCTCGCGGTGCCGCAGGGGCCGAGGCGGTTCGCGCCCCGGCCGGACAACGCGACGCGGCTGCGCGCCCGGCGCGACGCGATCCTCGGCAAGCTGATCGCGGCCGGCGTGTTCCCGGCGGTCGATGCCCGGACCGCGCTCGCCGAGGCCGCCGCGACCCCGCCGCCGGACCGGCTGCGCCGGATGCCGCGCCAGGCCGCGCACGCCGCGGTGTGGCTGCACCACCGCCACCCCCACGACGGCACGGTGCGCTCGACGCTCGACGCCGGCATCCAGGCGCTCGCCGAGCGCGAGGTCGAGCTGCGGCGCGGCGAGCTGCACCGCAAGGCGATCTACGGCGGCGCGATCGTGGTGGTCGACCACCGCAGCCGCGAGGTCGTCGCGCTGGTCGGCAGCCTCGACTTCGGCGACGCCCAGCACGGCGGGCAGATCGCGATGTTCGGCCGGCCGCGCTCGCCGGGCTCGACGCTCAAGCCGCTGCTCTACGCGCTCGCGATCGACCGCGGCATCGTGCTGCCCGAGTTCCGGGTCGCCGACGTGCCGACCCAGTACGGCACGTACCGGCCGCGCAACTTCGACGGCGACTGGTCGGGGCTGGTCGCGCTGCAGGGCGCGCTGGCACGCTCGCTCAACCTGCCGTTCGTCGACCTGCTCGACCGGCTCGGCGTCGAAAGCTTCGTCGGCGAGCTCGCCCGCATGGGGGTGGCGCCGTCGCGCGCCGCGCCCGGCCAGTACGGGCTGTCGATGATCGTCGGCGGGATCGAGCTGACGCCGCTCGAGCTCGCCGGGCTGTACGCGACGCTCGCCGAGGACGGCGCGCACCGGCCGCTGCGGCTGGTCGCCGGTGCCCCGCCCGCCGGCGAGCCGGTCCGGGTGTTCGGCCCCGGCGCCGCGTGGCTGACCCGGCAGGCGCTGACCGAGCGCGACCGGCCCGACTTCCCGCGCCGCCGCGACATCGCCGGGGTGCCGCCCGCGATCCACTGGAAGACCGGCACGAGCTTCGGGTTTCGCGACGCATGGGCGGTCGGCTCCGGGCCGGCCTACACCGCGGTGGTGTGGACCGGCAACGTCGACGACAGGCCGAGCGCCGAGCTGGTCGGCTCCGAGGCGGCCGGGCCGCTCTTGTTCGACGTGCTCGAGGGCCTGGCCGACCGCGCGCCCGCCGCGCCCACCGCGCCGCCCGACGACCTCGTCGAGGTCGAGCTGTGCAGCTACTCCGGCCACCTCGCCTGTGACGCCTGCCCCGAGCGGGTGCGGGCGCGCGCCCCGGTCCACGCGGTGCCGACCGCGCCGTGCCCGTACCACCAGGCGTACGAGGTCGATCGCGCGACCGGGCGCGCGGTGGTCCCCGCCTGCCGCAAGCCCGGCCACGACTACGACCGCAAGACCTTCGTGGTCCTGCCGAGCTCGATCACGGCGTGGCTGTCCGCCCGCCACCGCGCCGTGCCCGAGGCGCCGGTGTTCGACGACGACTGCGCCGCCGGGCTCGCGGACGCAGCCCCGGTGATGATGACTCCCGGCGACGGTCAGATCGTCACGCTGATCCCCGGCGTGCCGGCGGATCGCCAGCTCGTGCCGCTGTCGGCGTCGACCCGCGCCGCGCGCCTGCACTGGTTCGTCGACGGAGCGATGGTCGGCAGCGCGCCGTCCGATCAGCGGGTGTACTGGACGCCGGTCGCCGGCCGGCACGAGATCGTCGTCGCCGATGACGCGGGCCACAAGGCGCACCGCGCGCTCACCGTCGAGCATGGCGCGGCGCAGCACGCGCGCTGAGGCAGACCGCCCCGCCCCGGCGGCCGCGCCGGGCCACCAACTTCGTGCTCGGCAAGATCGGCGGCTGATCCCGCCGCTCCGCGAAGCGTCTCGCGCGGCTGGCCGCCGCGCAGGCGCTCGTCGCCTGGTGCAACCGTTGCAGCATCGCGATCGCGATGCGGACCGCGAGCCCAGAACACGCAAACACTGCGTCCCTCCGGGCAGCGCGCGCAAACGCCGCGGAGGCAACATGACCAAGCGACACGAGCTCCGGTGCTTCGACTATGTCAACCGCCCTTACGATCAGGTGAACGAGGCGCTGTCGGCCAACGCGCTCGCGATCTTCGAGCGCGCGACGCGCTCGGCCGCGGATCGCGCCAGCAACGTCGGCGCCGAGCTGCGCGTCCGGCTCGGCGCGGTCGAGATCGCCGCCGACATCACCATCGAGGTCACCGAGGTCGCCGGCGCGATCTCGCCGGCCAACCAGCCGGCGACCCGGCTCGAGCTGACCTGGAAGTCGAGGCGGAGCCCCGGTCTGTTCCCCGCGATGACCGGGTCGCTGTGGGCGTACGCGCTGTCCCCGCGCGAGACCCAGCTCGAGCTGACCGGCAGCTACGACCCGCCGCTCGGCCTGCTCGGCGACGCGATCGACGCGATCGCGCTGCACCGCATCGCCGAGGAGTCGGTGCGCCGGTTCATCACCGACGTCGCGTCGTACCTGCGCGCCGAGCTGCCCGTCGAGGCCCCCCTCGGTGAGGCGTACCCGGCCGCGACGGACTGATCGCACGGCACGCGCGCGAACCTCGCGACCTCGTCACGGAGCTCGCCGCGTCAGGGCGGCAGCCAGGGCTGGCCGGTCTCGCAGTCGATGTGCGCGAGCCGGACCGCCTGCGGGGTGATCGCGATCGTGCCGAACACGATCGGCAGGTGAAACCGCCGCGGCCCGATCGAGCCCGGGTTGAACACCGTCAGATCGCGATCGCGGCCGATGAACGGCACATGCGAGTGGCCGCACACCACCAGCTGCGCCCGCTCGGCGCGCGCCGCCCGCGCGACCTCGCCACGCAGCCGCGGGCCGGCGACCGCGATGTGGGTCAGGTAGATCCGGAGATCGCGGCCGACCACGTCGAGCGTGATCACGTCGGG
The DNA here is from genome assembly GCA_041495365.1 of Kofleriaceae bacterium. Lineage (GTDB taxonomy): Bacteria > Myxococcota_A > Polyangia > Haliangiales > Haliangiaceae > JABFXX01. Next base: position 11,882 of record JBGQCL010000087.1, read on the forward strand.
GAACTCCGACCGCGTGTCGATGTTGCCGCGCACCGCGAACACCGGCGCGGTGGCCACAAGCCCGTCGATCACCGTGCGATCGCCGATATCGCCGGCGTGGAGGATGACGTCGGGCGCGATCGCGGCGAGCCGCTCGGCGATCGCCGCGTGCGGCTGCGAGTGGGTGTCGGCGACGCACGCGATCGTCAGCCCGCCGTCGCCGCGCAGCGCCAGGCTCGCCGAGCGCTGGACCTGGCGCGGGCCCGGCCGGGGCCTGCGGGATGACCGAGTGGACGCAGCGGGCATGCTCCCGTCGTACCGCGGTCCGGCCGGCGCGTCACGCGGTCGCGGGGCCCGAGTTCGAGGAACCGTCCTCGCAGGCGCCGCCTCATCCTGGCTTGCGGCCCACGACCTGCCCGAGCATGCCGAGCGCGACGACGAACCACGCGGCGATCGCGACGTAGATGAACACGCGGGAGATCGAGAGCAGGAAGCCGGCCTCGATGGCGTGCGACAGGCGTGCGGTGCATACGGTGTACATCCCGAGCGGGAACACCGCGCCCCAGTACAGCGGGTCGTACCGGAACGGGAACTTGCGCAGACCATGACGCCAGATCCCGAGGATCACGAGCATCGGGATCCACCAGCTCGCCGTCGCCCACCACATCAACGTCAGACCGCGCACGAACGGCAGGATCTGATCGATCACCGGTGAATGCGGCGCCGCGGCGACCAGCATCGTGCCTGCGAGCGTCGAGATCGCGGCCGCGCCCATGTTGATCCAGTAGGGCGGCGCCAGATCCGATGGGCTCATCGAGAAGAACGTGTAGCGATAGAAGATCAGCGAGATGATCCAGAGGTAGAGCATCCCACCCCCGAGCCACATCGCGAGCGAGAACACGAGCGCCTCGGGTGCATGCTCGCCGAGACCCGGACCGACCTGCGCTCCGAGCACGGCCACGGATTGCGCGGCGACGACGCTGATCAGCCAGCCGCCGTTGATCCCGTCCGCGAGCGACGGCTTCTCGGTCTTGACGGTGAGCAGCGCGAACACGCCGTAGATCAGGATCGCCCACAACACGATGCCGGCGCACCACAGCACGCACGCGGCGGTCGGGCTGTGGCCGATCACCAGGCACTGCGATCCGAGGACGCAGGTCGCGGCGACGGTCGTGAAGAACCCGACCGCGCGTCCGTGATGCGACAGGTCCGCGCGCACGCGGTCGCGATGGCGAACGACGCGCACCACCGTCAGGCCCCACAGCAGGGGGTAGAAGCCCAGGTTGAGCGCGAACAGCCCGACCGCCAGCGGGTGCAGCGCCATGAGCTCGCTCGCGATCGACACGATGCCCGTGGCCATCACGAGCGCGAAGTACGCCGGATGCATCCCGGCGATCCCGCCGGGAGGTGGCGCCGGCTGCGTCATCGCTTGAACAGATAGGCCAGCAGGCCGAGGTTCAGCGCGAGGCACGCGACGCTCGCGCCCAGGCTCGGCCATACCACGGCGTCGTCGCCGCCGAGATAGGCGTTCATCGTCGCGGTGAGCAGCCAGAGCTGGAGCACCACGAGGATCAGCACGAAGCACAGGACGCCGGTCACGACGGTCATGCGCTGCTCCCGCGACAGCTGCCGCTCCGGCCTGGTCATGTCGTGCGCTCCTGCACGCCGGTGGCGAAGATGTCGTCGCCGATGACCTCGAGCGTGACCACCGGTAGCGGTCTCGGCGGCGGTCCGGCGATGTTGCGACCGGTCGCGAGCTCGAACACGCCGTCGTGACACGGGCAACGCAGGACGCCCTCGTCGAGCATCGGCACGACCGCACAGGACAGGTGCGTGCACTTCTGGCTGTACGCGAGCAGCTTGTCGTCGCGCGTGCGGATCACGAGGCACGGATCGTGCGGTGCGGGGTATGCGAACATCGCCGCGCTGCCGAGCGGCAGTGCGGACAGCGTCCCGATCTTCAAGCGCGGCGGCGGAGTGCGGCGGCTGCGGACCAGGCTGTGCGCGGCGATCCAGACCTGGCCGGCGACAAACGCACCGCTGGTCAGCACGAGGAACCTCGCGAAGTCGCGCCGCGCGACGAACTGATCCTCGGGCCAGTCCACCGCGAAGTCGCGGCGCCAGCGCGGCTGCTCGTCCATCGGCCGCTCGTCGGGGGCACGGGTGACGTCTTCGGGATCGCGCGTCGGTTCGTAGACCCCGCCGCGCGTGGTCCCGGTGAGCCCTTCGCGCGCGGGCGAGTCGATGCGCGGATCGATCTTCTGCTCGAAACGCCGCTGCGGATCATCGGCCATGGCTCAGACCTCCACCTCGGCGAACGGGTCGGTCGTGTCGATCACGGGCAGGCGCAACCCGCGGTTGTGCGGTGCCTCGGTCATCGCGGCCGTCACATCGACATGGGACGGCACCGCGCGTCGCGGCACCATCACGTTCACGCGCGTCGTGATCGTCTGGTCGCCGAACCGGAACCGGTTGGTCGGCGTCGACTGCGGCCGGAGCGCGAGTGCCTGCTCGCGCGTTCCGAAGAACAGCGCTTGGCTCGGGCAGACCGTGGCGCACATCGGCTTCTTGCCGATCGACGTGCGGTCGTAGCACATGTCGCACTTCATCATGATCGCGCGATCGATGTAGAGCTCGGGCACGCCGAACGGGCACGCGACGACGCAGTTGCCGCAGGCGATGCACCGCGGCTTGCGCGCGCTCTGCACGACGCCGTCGCCGGTGCGCTTGATCGCGTCGGCCGGACACACCTCGGCGCAGGTCGGCTGCTCGCAGTGCATGCACACGACCGGCACGGTCTGCACCGACGACGCGCGATCGACGTACTCGAGGTGGATCATCGCCTCGCCGCGATGCGTGTCGCACTCGGTGCACGCCTCCACGCAGGCCTGGCAGCCGATGCACCGGCTCGGATCGACGAAGAACTCGAGGTGCTGTGGGACGGGCATTACTGTTGCGGCTCCCGTTCGGCGGCGTATCCCGGCGGTGCATCGGCGCGCCGCACGCGACAGCCGCACACCTTGTACTGCGGGATCTTGCTGATCGGATCCTGCGCTGCCACGGTGAGCCGGTTCGCACTCTTGTCGCCGGGCCAGTGATACGGGATGAACACCGTGTCGGGGCGGATCGTGGTCACCACCATCGCGCGGATGGTGATCGCGTCGCGCCGCGTCTCGCACGTCGCCCAGTCCTGGTCGGCGATGCCGAGCTTCTCGGCCAGCCGCGGGTGCAGCTCGAGACGCGGCTCGGGATACTGCGCGACCAGCGGGCCGATGCGGCGCGTCTGCGTGCCCGACAGGAACTGGCTCACGACCCGGCCCGTCGTGAGGAACACTGGATACTCGTCGCTGGCGTCGTCGACCGCGGGCCGGTGCTCGGCGACGTTGAACCGGGCCTTGCCGTCGGGGAAGTAGAACGGGCCGGCGCCCCTGGCAACCGGGTTGTAGCTGCCGGGCTCGAACAGGCGCGGCGTCCCCGGGTGATCGATCGGCTCGCCGGTCCGGGGATCGTGGCTGTAGCACGGCCAGAACACGCCGTGGTGCGCGTCGATCTTCTCGTAGGTGATGCCCGAGTAGTCGGCGACGCCGCCCTTGCTCGCGACGCGCAGCTCCTCGAAGATCTCGCGCGGGCTCGCGAACCCAAGGCCGTGCGGGCGATCGAGCGCGCGCGCGATGTCCTGGATGATGCGCCAGTCCTGGCGCGCCTCGCCCGGGCACTCGACCGCCTGGTTGATCTTGATGACCCGGCCCTCGACCTGCGTGACCGTGCCCTCGTCCTCCTCCTGCAAGCTGCCCGGCAGCACGATGTCGGCGTGCCGGGCGGTGTCGCTCAGGAAGAAGTCGATCACGGCGAAGAACTCGAGCTTGTCGAGCGCGCGCGTGATGAACTGGTTGTCGGGCAGCGATACCTTCGGGTTGAAGCAGATCGCGAGCAGGCCCTTGATCTCGCCCGCGTCGATCTTGCGAAACAGCTCGTACGCGTCGACGCCCGGCCCCGGCAGATCGCGCTCGTCGATCTTCCACACGCTCGCGATGTACCTGCGATGCTCGGGGTTCGCGATCTCGCGCCAGCCGGGCAGCTGATCGCACTTCTGGCCGTTCTCCCGTCCGCCCTGGCCGTTGGCCTGACCGACGATCGTCCCGTACCCGCTCTTGGGCTTGCCGATGCGCCCGGTCGCGAGCACGAGGTTGATCGTGCCGAGCGCGTTCTGCACGCCGTTGGAGTGGTGCTCGATACCGCGCGCGTGGAACAGGAAGCTCGACCTCGCGGTGCCCCAGAGTTCGGCCGCCTTGCGGAGCGACCGCTCGGGCACGCCGGTGATCTCCGCGGTGCGCGCGACCGGCCAGTCCTTGCAGTACGCCGCGACGGCGTCGAACCCGACGGTGTGCTGCGCGATGAACTCGCGGTCGATCCAGCCGTGCTCGATCATCAGGCCGAGCACGCCCGCGAACAGGGCCGCATCGCGACCCGGCCGCACCGGCAGGTAGAGATCGCAGGTGCGGGCGACCGGCGTGATCCGCGGATCCTGGACGATCACCTTCGCGCCCATCTCGCGCGCTTGCCAGATGTAGTTCGTCGTGATCGGCGAGCACTCGGCGACGTTGCTGCCGGCGACCCAGATCACGTCGGTGCCGACCATGTCCGACCATGGGTTCGTCGTGCGATCGATGCCGAACGCCTTCTTGTTCGCCGCGCCCGCGCTCACCATGCAGAGCCGGCCGTTGTAGTCGATGAACGGTGTCTTCAGGCACACGCGCGCGAACTTGCCGAGCAGGTAGGTCTTCTCGGTCGTGAGGCTCGCGCCGCCGAGCACGGCGATCGCCGCGTTGCCGTGCTCGTCCTGGATCCGGCCGATCTCGCGCGCGACCTTCGCGATCGCCGCATCGTAGGGGACCGGCGAGAACCCGCCGGCCGCCGCGGGATCGCGCTGGAGCGCCGCGGTCAGGCGATCGGCGTGCGAGCCCTGGAGGTAGCGCTTGACGCCCTTGGGGCACAGCATGCCGCGGTTGAACGGAAAGTCCTCCCACGGCTCGAAGCCGATCACCTCGTTGCCCTGCACCTTGAGCTGGATGCCGCACTGCTGGCCGCAGAAGCAGCAGTGCGTCTTGACCAGCTTGTCGGGTGCTGTGGCCGTGCCACCGCGCGTGCGCGGAGACAGGTGCGGGCCGAACACGTGCGTGATCGCGAGATCGTCGATGGGAATCCTGGACATGTCTACGTGGGCTCCGTCCACAGCGCGCCCTGCGCGAGCCCGAACAGCCCGCGCCGGCACGCCGGGCAGATCTCCTGGTAGTGGGTCGCACCCCGCGCGCTCATCTCGTAGCGAAATCCCAGCTCGCGCTCGACGGTGATGAGGTCACGGATCATCTGCGCCGGCGCGTACGGCCGCGCGCACCGCTTGCATGCCGCCTGTTCGCCGCGCGCACCTTCATCCTTGTAGAAGCCCACGCCGAGCTGTGCGGGCCGCTGGAAGATGTGGAAGAACTTGCCGAACGGCAGCCACAGCAGCGTGACGATCACGGTCACCGCGTGAAGGATCGCGAGGAAGTCGTACGAGTAGCCGCGCAGCCACGTGGAGCTGACCGTCAGCATCAGGCCGGTCACGCTGATCGCCGCGAGCAGCACCAGCGGCAGGATGTCCTCGCCGAACTGCTGCACGGCCTCGGCGCCGCGGTCGCGCATGCGCCGCCGGAACGCGAGCATCACGCCCGCGAGCACCGACAGCGACGCCCATACCAGCCCGTGGAACACGATGAATGCGGGCACCGAGTCGACCGGGAAGTCGCCCGCTGCGAAGCCGAACACGTACGTGCGGTAGGTGTCGAGGTGACCGGGCACGGTCTCGAAGTGGATCCAGCCCCAGGCCAGCGGAAACGTGATCGCGGCGGCGAGCAAGCAGCCCCACATGAGCAGCGCGTGCGCGAGCCCGCGCATCCGAGCGCGACGGAAGATGAAGCGGTTGCCGCCGACCTCGACCACCGCGCGCTGGACGAACCGCCACAGGTTGCCCGGCAGCCGCGCGGGCGACAGAAATGCCCGCCAGCCGCGCCGCCAGTACATGCGCGTCGGTGGCCTTCGCAGCCACATCGCGTAGCGGTACGTGATGCCGAAGGTCGCGAACAGCGTGGCGAACGTGTACCCGACAAGCGCGGCATCGAAGTGCGCGAGGTTTCGCGAGCCGATCACGATCAGGGCTGCGAGCACGACGGTGAAGACGACGGCCCACAGGCCGGCGCGCGCTGCGTCGCGACTCATCGACTCGCCCGATCGCACCGATCCCGCATGTTCATGGGCTCCCACGCTTTATCTCACGATCCCGGGTTGGCGTCGAACGACCGGTGGAGCCGTGCAGGGCCGGATCTGGATCGGAGCGCGATTTGCCGTCCTCGCGGTCATCCGGCGACCGCTCGACGCCGCGGGTCGCCGCGGCGCCCGGCCGGTCACGCGGCCTGCATGCAGCGCTCGAGCTGCTTGCGGGCGCGGTGCAGCAGCACGGCGACGTGGTTCGGCGTCAGGCCGAGCGCGCGGGCGGCCTGCTCGCCCGACAGCTCCTCCAGCACCCGCAGCGTCACGATCCGGCGGTGCACGTCGCCGAGCTGGCGCATGCAGCCGACCAGCTGCACCGTCGTCGCCGCGTGCTCCAGTGCGTGGTCGGGCCGAGGCCCGGCGGCGAGCAGCTCGGCGTCGAGCCCGACGTGGGGCCGCGCGCGGTGGTGGCGGCGGCGCAGGTTGCGGGCGGCGTTGCGCACGATCGCGGCGAGCAGGCGCGCCGCGTCGTCGGGCCGGTCGCGCAGCAGCACGGCGATGTCCGGCCGGCCGAGCAGGGTGTGAAACGCGTCCTGCACGGCATCGAGCGCGTCGCTCGCTGTCAGCCCTTCTCGTCGGGCGATCGCCGCGAGCCGCCCCGCGTGATCGCGCGCGAGCCCGGTGATCCAGTCGGAGCAGGAGCACCGCACGGGCAGTTCCGGTCCAGTCATACGGTCTCGTGGAGAGGTGGCGACGCCTCGGAGGATGACAGAGAGCCGGGCTCGCAAGTGCCTCCTCACGCGCAAGTGGGCATGATAGCTCGGTATCCTGGGATACGGCACGGCGACATTGGTGTAGCCACCGGACCACTGGCGGCGAACGGCATACGCAATACTACGTATGCACTCCCGGTCGTGTGCACAGAAGTTGCTCGCTCCCCTGCCATGCCACGCAAGCAACGCTTCAAGCCTTCCCGCAAGCCCAAGCCCGTGCCACAGAGCGAGAGCCAGGCCATCGGCCACGAGGCGCGCAACCCGGCCGCGCACGCCCCCGCACATGGCGACACCACCGACGTCCCCGGAGGACCGTCTCGCATGACCGACGAGGGTTCGTCGCTGAAGACCGAAACCGATCCGCGCTAGCGCCCGGGCGGGCGTGCCACGGCGCGCGCGGGCCGTGCGCGTTCTGCCCGCGATTGCGATTCTTGCGTCGAGAGCTCGCCATCACGTGAGCTTCCTGCCCGGTGTCGCGTTCGATGTTCTCATTCGACGGCGCTGAAGAATGCGGCAATCGTCGAACTTCGTCGGTGAGATGCCGCCGCTTCGCGATGTCGGCCTCACGAGCGCAGCCCGCTCCGTCCTGCAGCGCATGGCGTGCAAGCGGGCGCCTCGGCGTCGGGAACACGACTGCGACATCCTCGGGCACGTGACGCGCCCCTCGCTGCGAGCCGGCGGCGACCGCGCTCGCAGCGAGGGGCCTGGCGGCGCCGAGGCGATCCGGCCGGCATCCGGCGAGCTCGGCGCGACCCGCGGACGGATCGCCCTGGAGCGCGAGCTGGAGCGCGTTCCAGGCTCGCCGCGGTGAGCGTCGCACCGGCGGGGCGCGCGTGGCTGCGCTGGCCCGGGTGCCGCGCGGATCGTGAGGAAGCCGTCGCGGAACCGCGGCCGAGGTCGCGCGCGTCACCGTCGAAGCGCGCTCGCCGGCCACGCCGATCGAGACACCGCGCCACGGTGTGCTCGTCGCCGCGCGCCGCACGGCGCGGGGTATCGGTGATGGATGCTCGGGACAGCACGGATTGCGAGCGACGTGCCTGCCGTCGAGGGCGAAGCGCAGCGCGACCTCACGGCGTCCCGGGCGCGGCGAATTGCCTGGGCCTGTGACCCGCGCAACGCGCAGCGAGAGCGAGGCGCGCCGCGCGCCACCGGCCCGTTCACGTCGCGGAGGTGCGGTGGGTCCACACGATCAGCGGAGCCCGGGCACGAGTCGATAGAGCCGGGGCACGTGGAGGATGACGCCGCTCGCGAGCACGAATTCGCCGTCGCGCTGTGGCGGGCGCAGCGTCCACGCGCCATCCGGCAAGCGCTGATAGTGCTCGACCTCGCGGCGGACACTCGAGACCATCACATAGTCGGTGAGCGACGGAATCGTGCGATAGGCCAGCCACTTGTCGCCGCGATCGTATCGCTCGGTCGTCTCGGAGAGGACTTCGACGATCAGCTGCGGGTTCAGCAGCGACCGAGGTCTCGGATCGACCAGCCGTGGTTCGAGGCACGTGACCAGGATGTCGGGATAGAAGTACTCCCCGGTCGCTTCCACGTGGACCCGCTGGTCACTGCCGACGATGTGGCACGGCCGATCGCCGAGCGCGGCGGTCAGCTCGCTGCGCACGTTCTGGGCGATCTGGTTGTGCTCGAGCTCCGCGCCGGCCATGGCGACGATCTGGCCGCCGGTGAACTCGTGCCGGATCTCCGCGACCGCCTCGAGAGCGAGGTACTCCTTCACGGTGAAGCGCGTCACATGGGTTGCGGCAGAGCCTACCCCACCGCGCCGGCGGGCTCCAGCGGCCCCTCGACGACGTCGACGCCGGTCACCGCGCGGGTCGCGTCGACGTGGATCACGACGTCGAACTCGTCGGCCAGCCGCGACAGGTGGTAGTGCCGCAGCCGCTCGGTCTCGGGCCGGTACACCACGCCGATCGCCCGCTGCAGCCGCTCGGCGCCGTCGCCGACGGCCCGGCGCAGTGACGCGGTGGCGAGGTGGAGCCGCGGGTAGCCCGACCCGTGCAGCAGCTGCTCCCAGCTGCCGTCGAGCCCCGGCGGCACGGTCGCGATCTCGGCCGGCTCGTCCCAGCCGCGCGCGCAGGTCACCGTCCCGCCGTATATGGTCATGCCGATCAGCGCGGTCTCGCCCGGGTGGCGCTGGCGCATCACCTGGCCGAGCGAGATCTCGCCGGCCTCGCCCATCGCCGTCGCGCGCGCGTCGCCGACATGGCGATTGTGGGCCCACACCACCAGCCGGGCGGGCCGCCCCGGCTGGCTGAGCTGATCGGCGAGCATGTCGAGCGCGTCGGCCATCCGGGTGTCGCGCGCGTTCCACGCCACCCGGCCGCGCAGCAGCGTGCGGTAGTACCCCTCGGCGTTCTGCAGCACGTGGGCCAGCTGCATCGCGTGGAACCAGCCGTCGCCGGCCGGCGTCCGCCCCGAGCGCGCGGCGTGGCGGCGCTGCATCTCGACCAGCTGGGCGATGACCTCCTGCTCGTGGCTCGCCGCGACCTCCAGCCCCAGCCGGTGCTCGCCGGCCGCGGCGACCTGATCGAGCCCGGCGTAGAGCGCCCGGGCGGTGTGCGCCGCTGCCGGGTCGGTGTCCTCGAGGAACGACAGCAGCGAGCGGATCGCGACGTGCATCGAGTACAGGTCCAGGCCGTAGAACCCGGCGCGCTGGTCGGCCGGCCGCTGCGCGTTCCAGGTCGCGAGCCACTCGGCGAACGCGGCGACGTCGGCGTTGCGCCATATCCAGGCCGGGAACCGCTCGAACCCGGCGAGCGCGGCCACCGCCGACTCGTCGTCGCCCTGGCCGCGCACGTAGCGGTCGACCCGGATCGCCTCGGACCAGCCCCCCGCGATCGCCACCGCGGCAAACCCGCGCTCCGCGATCAGCTTGCGGGTCAACGTGCCCCGCAGGTCGTTGAGCTCGTGCGTGCCGTGGCTCGCCTCGCCGATCAGCACGATGCGCGCCACCGCGATCTGCTCGAGCAGCCGGTCGAGATCCGGCTCGCCATGGATCGGCCGCGCGATCCGCCCCACTGCTTCCCGGGTTTCTCCGTCGATCCCACGGGGGGCTTCGCCCCCCACCCCGCCCGTAAAGCCGCCACCCTCCCTCTCGCTTCGCTCGAGACCAGACACCATGACCGTCCTCTCCTCCAGGCCCACCAGTGTACCGCGTCCCGCGGCCGCGACGCGCTGCGAAATGCTACGCTGCGGAGGCTTATACTGCATCCTGGCGCGAGCGCGCAGCGTGGAACCTTGCGCCAGCAGCGGATCGGCGCCGCGTGCCTGCCCGGGACCGCAGTAAGCTCGCCCGCGTGCGGTTGCTGATCATCGAGGATTACGCCCCGCTGCGGGATTCTCTGTCGCGCGGGCTGCGGGACGCGGGCTACGCAGTCGACGCCGCCGGCTCGGGGGGCGATGGTCTGTGGTACGCGCAGAACCACCCGTACGACGTCGTGATCCTCGACATCATGCTGCCGGGCATCGACGGGTTCGAGCTGCTGCGCCGGCTGCGCGGCGCCGGCACGACGACCCACGTCCTGGTGCTCACCGCGCGCGACGCGGTCGCCGACCGCGTGACCGGGCTCGATCTCGGCGCGGACGACTACCTCGTCAAGCCGTTCGCGTTCGACGAGCTGCTCGCGCGGCTGCGCGCGATGGTCCGCCGGCGCTACGACCGGGTCGATCCGGTGATCCGGATCGGCGATCTCGAGGTCGACACCCGCGCGCGGCGGGCGCGCCGCGGCGGCCGGGTCCTGGTGCTGTCGGCGCGCGAGTACGCCCTGCTCGAGTACCTCGCGCATCGCGCCGGCGAGATCGTGTCGCGCACCGAGCTGTGGGACCACGCCTACGACGAGGCCGCCGAGCCCGGGAGCAACGTGCTCGACGTCCACATCAGCCACCTCCGCAAGAAGATCGACGACGGCTGGGCCCGCAAGCTAATCCACACCCGGCGCGGCCAGGGCTACGTGCTCGGCGAGGACCGATGAGGACGAGGTCGATCCGCGCCCGGCTGACCATCGCGCTGATCGGGGTCGTCGGCTGCGTGCTGATCGCGCTCGCGATCGCGCTGTACGTCGCCGAGCGCGACGCCGCGTGGCAGCAGCACGACGCCGGCCTGATCGAGCGCGCGACGGCGCTGGCCGCGATCGGCGAGCGCGAGGACGACGGCTGGAACGACGGCGGCTACGAGCTCGAGCTCCCCGCGATGCCGGGTGCATTCGCGGAGGTCTGGCGCCCCGATGGCCAGGTGCTCGCCCGATCGCCCGGCCTGGCCGGCGACCTGCCCGCGCGCACCGGCGCGTTCGACCTGCGCCTGCCCGACGGGCGGCCCGGGCGGGCGTTCGGCGTCCGGTTCGCGCCGCGCGACGAGCTGCACCGGCCGCCGACCGAGCTCACGCTCGTGCTGGCGGAGGGTATCGAGAGCGTCGAGGCCGCCGGACGGGGGGTGCGGACGCGGTTCCTGGTCCTCGGGCTGGTCGCGCTCGCGGTGGTCGGCGCGCTGACCGCGTGGACCCTCGCCCGCGAGCTGCACCCGCTCCGCGCGCTCGCCGCCGCGCTGGCCCGGATCGACGACCGCCACCTCGCGATCCGGCTGCCGGTCGACGGCCAGCCCGCCGAGCTCGCCGCGCCGGTCCGCGTGCTCAACGACCTGCTCGAGCGGCTCGCGGCCTCGTTCGCGCGCGAGCGCGAGTTCACCGCCAACGTCAGCCACGAGCTGCGCACGCCGCTGGCCGGCCTGCGCACGCTGCTCGAGGTCAGCGCGCACGCGCCGCGGCCCGACGATCCCGCCGCGGCGCTCGCGATCGTGGTCCAGATGTGCCAGCTGGTCGAAAATCTGCTGATGCTGGCACGGGTCGACGCCGGGCAGCTCGAGATCGTGCGCGGCCGGGTCGCCGTGCGCGCGCTGGTCGAGGACTGCTGGCGACCCTACGCCGCCGCCGCCGCCGAGCGCGGGCTCGCGCTGCGCAACCTCGTGCCCGAGGACGCGGTCGCGACCACCGATCGCGACAAGCTGCGCGTGGTGATCGCAAACCTGGTGGCGAACGCCGTCGAGTACACCGCGGCCGGCGGGTGGATCGAGCTGTCCGCGGGCGGCGGTGCGGTGCTCGACGTGATCGACAGCGGCCCGCCGATCTCCGCCGACCAGCTCGATCGGATCTTCGACCGGATGTGGCGCGGCGACCCCGCCCGCTCGGCGGCCGGCGTTCACTGCGGCATCGGCCTGGCGCTGGCCCGCTCGCTCGCCGGCTATCTGGGCATGACGCTGACCGCCGCCGCGACCGCCGGCGGCGCCATGCGGTTTCGCCTCGCCCACGCCTCGCCGGCCGGGACCGCGGTGTAGCGCGCGCGGTGCGCTCCGCCGCCCACCGTCGCGATCAAATCGCGTGAATTCATCCTGGCTTCATGCTCCATCGGACAGGCTGTGGGCATGGTACGTGCGGTCGTCCTGGTCGCGGCGATGGCGAGCGTCGTGTCGAGTGCCGCGCGGGCGGACGACGCCGCGCCGGTCACGCTCGACCAGGCGCTCGCAGCAGCGGACAAGGCGCCCGCGGCCCAGGTCGGGGGCCACGACATCGCCGCGGCGGAGGCCAGCGTGTCGGCGGCGTCGGCCTGGCCCAATCCGTCGCTGCACGTCGGGACCAGCCGGCTGACCGCGCGGCTGGTCGCGAGCGCCGCGCTGCCGCTGCCGGTGTTCGGCACGGTCGGCGCCGCGCAGCGCGTCGCGGCGGCCGAGGCCCGGGTGGTGCGCGCCGAGGCGGACCTCGCGCTGCGCGATCTGCGGCACCGGGTCGCCGCCGCGTGGATCGAGCTGGCGCGGTCCCGGGCGGACGCCGACGCCCAGCGGATCGCTGCCACGCAGGCGGGCGAGCTCGTGGCCATCGCCGAGGGCCGGCGCGCGGCCGGCAGCGCGGCGGACGTCGACGTCACGGTCGCGGCCGCGGCGCGGGCACGCGCGGACGTCACCGCCCGGGCGGCGCAGCGCGGCGAGGAGGCCGCGTCCGCCGAGCTCGCCGGCTTGCTCGGCTGGGATCCGGGGCGCCGGCTGCGCGCCGAGGGCCCGCTGCGGATCGGGCCGGGTGGTGAGCTCGATGCGCTCCGCGGCCGGCTGCGCGCCCACCCCGAGCACCTCTCGGCCGAGCGCCGGATCGCCGCCGCCGACGCGACCATCGACCAGCTGCAGGTCGAGCGCTGGCCCGGCCTGGCACTCGAGGGCGAGGTCGACTACGACGACATCTCGATCACCGAGGGCCGCACGGTCCGGGATCGCACCGACGCGCGGATCGGCATCGCGCTCGATCTGCCGGTGTTCGCGCGGATCGGCGATCGCGCGCGCGCCGCGCGGGCCACGGCCCAGGCCCAGCGCGCCCGGCTCGCGGCGCTCGACGCCGACCTCGGCGGGCGGCTGTCGGCCGCGTACGCGCGGTGGCAGGCCGCGACCGAGCGGCTCACCGCGCTCGAGCGCGAGGTGCTGCCGGCGCACGACCGCGCCGCGGCGCTGTCGATGCAGGCGTACCGCGAAGGTGCGCGCGATCTGTCGTCGGCGCTGGTCGCCGAGCGCGATCTCACCGCGGTGCGCGCCGAGATCAACGACGCCCGCGCCGCGGCCGCGCTCGCGTTCGCCGAGCTGGCGCAGGCCGCCGGGGAGGACCTCCATGCGAACTAGCGTGCCAGCCAGGTGGGTTGTCCTCGTCGCGGTCGCCGCGGCATACCGCCACGCGCCCCAGGCCGAGGACGAGGACAGGCCGGCGCCGGCGGCGGTCACCTGCCGGCCGGCGGCCGCCGCGACGATCGACGACCTGGTCGACGTCACCGGCGTGATCGCGCCCCCGCCCAAGCTCGACGCGGTCGTCAGCTCTCCCGTGCCCGGGCGCGTCGCGCAGGTCGTGGTCGAGGAGGGCGATCGGGTCGCAGCCGGCGCGCTGCTCGCGGTCGTCGAGGACCCCGCGCTCGGCGCCGGCTCGCTCGAGGCCAAGGCCGCGGTCGAGAGCGCCCGGGCGCAGCGCGCCGCGGCCGATCTGGAGGCCGCGCGCCAGGACCGGCTGGTCGCGTCCGGCATCGGTGCGCGCAAGGACCTCGACGACGCCCGTGCCAGGCAGGCCACCGCCGCCGCCGACCTCGCCGGCGCGACCGCGCGCGCCGGGCTCGCCGGGGCCCAGCTGGCCCGGCGCGAGATCCGCGCCCCGCGCGCCGGCGTCGTGCTCCACCTCCAGCGCAAGGTGGGCGAGAGCGTCGACGGCACCAGCGCGACGCCGATCGCCGAGGTCGCCGACCTCACCGTGCTGGAGCTGCATGCACAGGCGCCCCCGGCCGCGCTCCGGCCGCTGCGCGACGGCATGCGCGCGACGATCCAGGTGCTCGGCACCGACGCGCCGATCCCGGGGACCGTGGTGCGCGTCGCGCCCGCGGTCGACCCGGCGACGATGCTGGGGGTGGTCCGCATCGCGCTGGCGAGCGCCGAGGGCATCCAGGTCGGGACCTCGGCGACCGGCCGGATCTCGATCGGACAGCGCCAGGGCGTCCGCGTGCCGGCCTCGGCGCTGCGCCGCTCGCTGGTCGGCGAGGACGAGGTCGTGGTGTGCGAGGGCGGCACCGCGCACGTTCGCAAGGTCGCGATCGGCAGCCGCGGCGACCAGGGCGTCGAGATCAAGGACGGGCTCAAGGCCGGCGAGCAGGTCGTCGTCGACCACGTGCTCGGTCTCCAGGACGAGCAGCCGCTCACCGCCGCGGGCAAGGCCACCGCCGAGAAGGCCGGCGGCGACAAGCCCGGCGCCGACAAGCCCGGCGCCGACAAGCCCGGCGCCGGAAAAGGCGGCGGCGAGAAATGAAGCTCGTGGTCTGGCTCCGCCGGCACGCGAGCCTGGTGTGGATCGCCGTGCTCGGGCTGGCCGCGACCGGGGCGGTCTCGATCTTCCAGCTGCCGAGCGGCATCTACCCCGAGATGCAGTTCCCGCGCGTGATCGTGGTCGCCAAGGCCGGCCAGCTGTCGCCGGACCTCGTCGAGGCCCAGATGACCCGCCCGCTCGAGCAGGCGCTCGCGATCGTGCCCGGGATCCGCCACGTCCGCGCCCGCACGATCCGCGGCGCGGTCGAGCTGTCGCTGCTGCTGACCGACGGCACCGATCCGCTGACCGCGCAGTACGCGTGCCAGGCCGCGGTCGATCACGTCGAGCTGCCGCGCGGTGCGACCACCGTCGTGCAGCGCGTGCTGCCGACCTCGGTGCCGGTGATCACGTTCAACGTCGTGGCGCCCCGGGGCGCGGCGACCGATCTGCGGCGGTTGCGCGAGGTCGCCGAGCGCATCATCCGGCCGGCGATCGTCCGGGTGCCCGGGGTCGGCGGCGTCGAGGTCGCCGGCGGGCGCGTCCGGCAGATCCAGCTCCTGATCCACCCGGGCGAGCTCGCGGCGCTGCACCTCACGCCGGCCCAGCTGGCGCAGAAGATCGAGGCCGACGACCAGGTGATCGCCGCGGGCCGGGTGTGGGACCAGCACCAGACCTTGCCGGTCGTGTACGACGCCCAGGCCGCCGACCTGGAGCAGCTGCGCGCGCTGCCGATCGCCACGGGCCCGACCGGGCCGGTCCCGCTGTCCGCGGTCGCCGACGTGCGCGACGGCAGCGAGGACCCCGACGTGATCATCTCCGGCGCGCGCGGCGAGGCGGTCGCGGTGTCGGTCGCCCGGCTGCCCGGCGCGAGCACGCCGGCGGTCGTCGACGGCGTGCTCGGCGCGCTCGCCGGGCTGCGCGCCGGCCACACCCTGCCTCCCGACGTCGAGATCGTGCCGGTGTACGATCAGGCCGACCTCGTCGATCAGGCGATGGCCAACGTCCGCGACGCGATCCTGATCGGCATCGCGCTGTCGCTGCTGGTGATCGCGGTGTCGCTGCGCGACTGGCGCGCCGGCCTGGTCGCGGCGATCCCGGTGCCGCTGACGCTGCTCGGCACGTTCGCGGTGATGCGCTGGTTCGGCGTGACGCTCAACCTGATGTCGCTCGGCGGGCTGGCGGTGGCGATCGGCCTGGTCGTCGACGACGCGATCGTGGTCACCGAGGGCATCGTGCGCCGGCTCGAGGATGGCCACCCGGTCGCCGAGGCGGTCGAGCTCGGCACCCGCGACATGTTCGCCGCGGTGATCGGGACGACGTTCACCACGGTCGTGGTGTTCGCGCCGCTCGTGCTGCTCACCGGGGTCACCGGAAGCTTCCTCGGCGCGCTCGCGGTGACCCTGGCGATCGCGGTGCTGCTGTCGATGGCGATCGCGCTGACGCTGATCCCGCTGCTCGCCGGACGGCTTCGCCACCGCCCGCGCCCCCACCCGCCGAGCGAGACCGACCGGATCGGCCGCGAGATCCGCTGGCTGGTTCGCCACCGCTCCGCCGCCGCCGCCGCGATCGTCGCGCTCGCGGCCGCCGGCTACCTGGCGTGGGGCAAGCTCGGCACCGGGTTCCTGCCGCAGATGGACGAGGGCGCGTTCGTGATCGACTTCTTCCTGCCCGCGGGGACCTCGCTCGAGGAGACCGCGCGCGCGACCGCCGTGGTCGACGACCTGCTCGCGCACACCCCCGAGGTCGCCGCGTTCACCCGCCGCACCGGCACCGAGCTCGGACCGGCGACCGCGACGATGCAGAGCCGGGGCGACGTCATGGTGCGGCTGGTGCCGCGCGGCCGCCGCGACGGGATCCGCGAGGTGATCGACCGGGTGCGCGACGCGCTGCACGGCAAGGTCCCCGAGGCGCGGTTCGAGTACGTGCAGGTGCTGCAGGACGTGCTCAACGACCTGCAGGGTGCCCCGGCGCCGATCGAGATCCGGGTGCTCGGCGACGACCCGCGCACGCTGGAGGGCTACGCCGAGCTCGCCGGCGCGAAGCTGGAGAAGCTGCCCCAGCTCGTCGACTTCTTCGACGGCCGCGAGGGCCAGACCCCGATCCTCGAGGCGCGCAGCGTCCCCGCCCAGCTCGCGCGGCTCGGGCTCGACCCGCAGGCGGTGGGCGCGGACCTGTCGATCGCGCTCGCCGGCCGCGAGGTCGCCCAGGTGCTGCTCCCCGAGCGCACGATCGGCGTGCGGCTGCGCTACCCGGACGACATCCGCTACGACGCCGAGGCGCTCGCGCGCTCGCCGATCGCCTACGGCCCGCGCGCGCTGCCGCTCGGCCAGATCGTCGCGTTCGACCGGCCGCTCGCGCCGGCGGTGCTGCGGCGCGACGGGCTGCGCTCGGCGGTGCTGATGACCGCGGCGACCCGGTCGGGCGACCTCGGCGGCGCCGAGGCGGCGGTCCGCGAGGCGCTGCGCGGCGTCCCGGTGACGCCGGCGACCCAGATCGAGATCGGCGGTCAGGCCGCGTCGGCGCGCGGTGCGCGCAACGAGCTGATCGGCGTGGCGCTGACCGCGGTCGTGCTCGTGCTGCTGATCCTGATCCTGCAGCTGCACTCGCTGCGCTATGCGCTGGTTGTGCTGATCGGTGCGCCGCTGTCGACGGTCGGCGGCCTGCTCGTGCTCGCCCTGACCGGCATCCCGCTCGACGTGTCGTCGATGACCGGCCTGATCCTGCTGGTCGGCCTCGTGGTCAAGAACGGGATCCTGCTGCTCGAGAACGCGCAGCACCACCTCGCGGAGGGCAGCGACCTCGAGGCGGCGCTGATCGCGGCGGCGCGCCGGCGGCTGCGGCCGATCCTGATGACCACCGCCGCCACGCTCGCCGGCCTGGCCCCGCTCGCGCTCGGGCTGGGCGCCGGCGCGGAGCTGCAGCGCCCGCTCGCCGTCGCGGTGATCGGCG
>JBGQCL010000088.1:0-29539 GCA_041495365.1 Kofleriaceae bacterium
TCCTGGCTCGAGTCCTGCCCGAGCATGTGCTGGAACTGTAGCAGGATCGGCTCGGCGATGGCGCGCTCGTACGCATCCGGCGGAAGCGTGGCGACGTCCTTGACCGCAGGCGCCAGGAGCGGACCCGCTGCCATCAGCCGGACCAGCAGGGTCGTGCGATCGCGCGGCAGCTCGCTGGCGACGACGATGCCGACGCGGAGGACATCCTCGCCGAACAGGTAGATCCCCGTCGGCCAGTGGGGAGAGCGCTCCAGCTTGAGCTTGGTCACGAGAGTGGCCGGCGCGCCGGCCGCGATGATCCAGAGGAACGAGGCCACGGAGTCTTCGCGCGGCGGCGGTTCGTTCCGCTTCTTGCTCTCCGATTTCGCGTCACGCACGCGTTGCTGCCAGGCAGCGAGGTGCTTGGTGAGGCACGCGCGAAAGTCTTCGGCCTGGGGAGCCTCGCTGTAGATCTCGATGATGCAGGCGCAGGCGGCAAGCCGCCCGAGCAGACCAAGACGGTCGCGTTCTCCTTGCCGCGCAGGGTCGGGCTCGTAGCGCAGGTCGGCGTACTGGGTCTCCGGGTTGATCGCGTCCTGCGTCACCGTGGTGCCGGAGGGGCCGAGGGCCTTCTGCCCGATCTGCTTGGCCAGGTGATCGAAGCGATTGCGCATGCGGCACGGACAGCGTGCCATGAGCGCGCGCGGTTCCCAACAAAGCGGCGCTCCAGGGGAGATCATCGCGCGACGTGTACCGGCGGACACGCGCGTGGACACACGGGAGCGGCCGCACCGGCCCTGTTCGACCGTCGGCCAGCGTCCTCGAATAGCGCGGGCCCGCACCGCGTTCCTCCTCCATGCGCTCGGCCGCCGTGCTGGTTCTCGGAGCGCTACCCATCGTGTCGAGCGTGGGGTGCGCCATCGACCAGATCGGCACCGCTGACACCCTCAGCGACGCCGAAGCCGACCATGCGCTGCCGGCGATCGAGCCGATCGTGACGACGCTCTCCGCGCGCGAGCCACTGTCGAGCCTGGTCTTCGGTCCCGGCACGCCGCAGCAGTGGAGCTTCGCCGTGCTCTCCGACCTGCACCTCCCCAACCCACGGGTCGCCACGGTCGACCGGACGATCGAGGGGCTGATCGCGCTCGGCGTGCGGCTCGTGATCGTCACGGGAGACCACACGAACGGGTCGGACAAGGTCGACCACCGACGCGGTCGGGTCAAGGCGTGGTGGGCTTCCGTCACCGATGCCCTCGAGCCGCTGCACGACGCCGGGATCGCGGTCCTGCCGATCGCCGGCAATCACGACACGTACCTGAGCTGGCAGCGCGAGGGCTACGAGCAAGCGTTCGCCGACCTCGTGCGCTGGGCAGCGCCGTTCAAGGTCAACCCCAGCACCGGGCGGGGGCTCGCGCGATCCCCCTACAGCTACAGCCTCGACTTCGACGGTGTGCACTTCGCGCTCGCGCATGTCGTCGACCAGGCGATCGACCGCGACGTTGCAGACTGGCTGACCGACGATCTCGCGGCCGCCGCGAACGCGCGTGTTCGCCTGGTCTTCGGCCACGTCCCGCTGTTCTCGGTGATCCGCCGCCCGGCGCGGCAGTTTGTCGACCGGTTCGGCCCGATCCTCGAGCACGGCCACGCGGACTTCTACGTCGCCGGTCACGAGCACATCACGTGGGACGAAACCTTCTCGCTGCCCTCGGGCGACGCGCTGCGCCAGGTGACCGTGGGCTGCACATCGGGCTTCTATGTCTTCTCGCCGTCGAAGGCGGCGCAGCAGCGCGCCGCCTGCGAGCGTCAGGGAACGCGCGGGACACTCAGCTGCACGATGCCCAACGGTGGCCGCTTCGAGCTGGCCCGCGATCGAAGCCAGCGGATGATCGAGCACGACGCCAACACGTTCACCGTGTTCACCGTGACCGGCGACGACGTGCAGGTGACCCCGATGACCGTCGACGGCGACGGTCATCTCCACGCGTTCTACCTCGGCGACTCCGGGAGCGCGGTCAGCCCCGTCGATCGACCCGCGCCGCGCGGCGGATGAGATCGTTGCACTCGGGGATGCTCGTCGTCCGGCTCGCCGCCGCGCGATCGTGGACCACGCATTCCTCCGGGGAAGTCCGGCCGGGATGCTGAGGCGGCGGTTCAGAACCTGCCGTGGCGCAGGTAGCGCACGACCAGGCCGTGTACGCGCGGGTCGTTCATGATCCACGTGTGCGTCGCGTCGACCTCGGCGAAGTCCGCCATGCCGTCGAGCCGGGTCTCGGCGACCGCGACCGTGCCGTCGTTCGGAACACCCGGCGGAAATCGGCGCCCGGCGGTCCAGCTGGTCGGGTTGATCAGCGCGCGGGCCCGCGTGCCGGCGATCACCGCGAACGGTGCGGGCGGCGCAGGCCAGCTGCTCGCGTCGGCGAGCTCGCGCCCGGCGGGCCCGTAGAACCAGCGAAACAGCGGGTTGATCGCCAGATCGCGGGCGAGCCGGCTGCCCTGGTTCGGCGGCGCCAGCATCACGATGTGCTGCCATGCGATCCGCGCATCGTGGAGGTGGCGTGCCACGACGCCGCCCAGCGAGTGAGTCACGGCGCTGATCGGCCGGCCGGCCGCCTCGCGCGCGATCGTGTCGGCCAGCGCGCGCGCGATCTCGGCGATCGAGGCGCGCCGCGACGGGTAGCTGTGGCTCCGGGTGTCGAAGCCGTGCGCGGCGAGGTGGGCGGCGAGCCTGGCCATCGAGCCGGGGCCGCGAGCCAGGCCATGCAGCAGCACCACGAGCGGCGTCACGGCGGCGGCTCGGGCTCGGGCTCGGTGTCGCGCCTGGCGTTCGACGGTGGGCGCCGCGGTGCGCCGGCTTCGTCGTGCTGCTGGTCTCGACGCGGAAACAGCGCGGGCAGCGTCGCCGGCTTGACCTCGGTGACCACCCGGATCACGTCGACGACGAGCTGCGCGCGGTCGCGGCGCAAGGCAGCGACCTCGCGGCGGAACCTGAGCCGGCGCACCAGCACGCCGAAGCCGCGGCGGACGAGGCGCAGCCGGTCGAGCACGCGCAGGGTCGCGATCCCCGACAGCGGCAGCACGATCGCGGCGGCGAGCGCGGCCGGGAGCCCGGCACGCCACCACAGCACGGCGACCGCGGCAGCGTACGACGCGAGGACGAGCAACATGCCGCTCAGGAGCTTGGTGGTCGCGATGACGTCCTTTCGCGGCGTGAGGCGAGGTCCGGCGATCCGCGCGAACACCACGGCGGGTACGTGCAGCGGTGCACCGGGCACCATGAGCGGGAGCCAGAACCCGAGCAGCGTGAGGTGCCGCATCATGCGAGCCGCGATCTCGCCGTTCGAGAGCTCGCGTGCGAGCTCGCGGTCGGCGATCCCGAGCTCGTCGAGCTGGACCTGGTAGGCGCGCACCCGGCGCATGAGCTCGATGACGAGTGGGTCGGCTGCGACCGCGCCATAGTGGGTGTTGAACCGTCGCGCGAGCTCGACGCGGTCACCGATCGAGATCTCGAGTGGCTGGTAGAGGCGGCGCACGGTATCGAGCGCGCGGACGGTTTCCCAGTCCGGTGCATTGATCGTGAGGCGGCGCAGCGCGCCATCGAGCTCGGCGGTCAGCGCGCGAACCGCATCGGCGGTCGGTGGCGCTTGGGGGGAGACCACGATCGGCGGGCCGTACTGCACCAGCACGCGGCTGCGGAACCGCTTGGGGTGAATGAACGTGAGGCCGCACGGGACGATCGAGATCGGCGCCGCCGCGCGATGGGCGCCGCCGAGCGCGAGCCGCGCCGCGCCGGTCTTGAGCCTGGTCAGCTGCGAGGCGTCATGCGACAGGCCCTCGGGAAAGATCCCGATCGCGCCGCCGGACTCGAGCACCGCGAACATCGCGGCAAACGCGGACTCGTTGTCGAGCGCAGGCGCGGGTACGGGTTGCGCCGGCGCATCGCGGGGCGGCGTGCCATCGCGATCGTCGCGCCGCTGGATCGGCACGGCGCCCAGACCGCGCAGCACGGCGCGCATCAGGCGGCCCTTGAACAGCGCGTCCTTGGCCGCAAAGTGAACCTTGCGGCCACACGACGTGATGATGAGGATCGGATCGATCAGCGAGTTCGGATGATTGCCGGCAAACAGCACGCCGCCCGTCGGCGGAATGTTCTCGGAGCCGACGATCTCGACCTGGCGGAAGAACACGCGGGTCACGACGCGGAGGAACCACGCCAGGCTCCGGTACACCACCTCGGCATGGTATCAGGAATGGCCCGCACGGCGTGAACTCGCTCCGCCGGCGGGTCCGGTGTCGCGGAGCGTCAAGTGCGCGCCGGCGCCGCCGCCGTGGCCGCCGTTGGCGAACATGGCGGCGCCTGGGTTGAGCTGGATGCTGGGCGCCTGGAGGACGATCAGGCCGCCGGCACCGCCATGACCGGCAGTCTTGCTGCCGGCGCCACCGGCGCCGAGGCGTTGATCTTGGCGCCTGCATCGAGGATGAGATCGCTGGAGAGCGAGACGATCGACAGCCAGCGCTGGACGCGCGCGGCGGCGATCGGCTCGTCGGGGAGCCACGGCGAGCCGGCGGCGTGGCGCCGGGCGAGGCAGACCAGGATCGCGTTGCTGTCGGCGAGCACGACGTCGCCGTCCTGGAGGACCGGGATCTGGCCCAGCGGGTTGAGCGCCAGGAACTCGGGGGTCCGGCGAACCGCGGCCGGGCTGTCGACCAGCCGGTGCGGCAGGCCGAGCAGGCCGAGCAGGTTGATGACGCGGTGGGTGTGGCCGGACAGCGCGGTGCCGTGCACGACGAGCGGGGAGGTGGTCATGGCGTTCCTGGACTCGTTGGTATCGCGCGACGCGACGCGCGGAGGGCTGAATCGCCCGGTTTGCCGGCCGATCCCTCTTCAAGCGCGATGCCGGCGTAACCACGCATGGCGACTCGGCTCGCGTGTCCCACTCGCCGTGGGACCGCCGCCGAGGCGCGAGGGCCGCTGCGCCGCGCGCACGACGTCGCGCTCGTCGACTGGGCGGCGGTGCGGCCGGGCGGCGAGGCCGCGGTGACCGGGACCCACGTGATGCGGTTCGCTCCCGACGGGCGGATCGCCGGCGCTGCCGTCGTGGCGGGGGTGTGACACCCCGGGACAGCGCGTGGTCCAGTCGGGCCGGGCCGAGTGGTTGGGGCGTTCTCGTGCGGCCGAGCGGGCCCGGGCACGCTAGATTACAGGTGTGCTGCGCGTCCAACCTGCTCCCTGCCCGCGGGCCGTGTCCGGCCTGTCGGTGGTCCTTGTCGTCCTGAGTCTGGTGTTCGCGGGGTGCTCGGCCAAGGCGCCGGCATCGGGCGAGTCGCGGCCGGCCGCGCCGGAGGTCAAGGCGGCGCCGGCCGCGCCCGCCGAGCCGGCTTCGGCGCTCGACCCGCGCGAGGCCACGCTGTCGGCGGCGGTGGTGCTGCTGCTCGAGCACGAGCACCTGCTGCGCAAGCCGATCGACGACGAGCTGTCGCGCACCGCGTACGACACGTACCTCGACCGGCTCGACGTCGGCAAGATGTTCCTGCTGCGCAAGGACCGCGACGCGCTCGCGCGGTACATCGACAAGATCGACGACGAGCTGCGCTCCGGCTCGCTCGACCTCGCGCACGACGGCGAGCGGATCTTCGAGTCCCGGGTCGCGGTGGTCGAGAAGCTGGTGGCGGAGCTGCTGTCCGCGCCGATGAACCACGATGACGAGGAGTGGATCGAGCTCGATCCCAAGAAGGTCGAGGTCGCGACCACCGAGCAGGAGCTGCGCGATCGCTGGCGGCGCCGGCTGGAGCTCGAGGTGATGGAGCGGGTCGGGCAGATGGAGGCGCGGCTGGCGGCCGACGAGGTCATGCACAAGGTCGGCCAGGCGGCCCCCGGCAAGGCGAACGCCGGCAAGCCGGGCGCGAAGCCCGGCAAGGCGGGCGACCTCCGGCGCAAGACGGCCGACGCCCGCCGCACCCGCGGTCCCGCGCCGGTGGCCGGCGTCGGCAGCGGCGCCCGGGCGAGCGACGACGATCGCGGCCGCGCGCCGGACCCGAAAGACAGCGAGCACGACGCGGATGGCGACGATGAGCCGCGGACGCCGCTGGCGCAGATCCCGCCGACGCCGGAGGGTCGCGACGCCAAGGCGCGGGCGGATCTGGCCAAGACCTACGCGGCGCGGTTCACCCGGCTGCGCCACCCCGGGCCGTTCGACCCGGCATCGGAGCTGGTCAACGCGGTGGCATCGTCGCTCGATCCGCACACGACGTACCTGCCGCCCGCGGACAAGGCGAACTTCGACATCCGGATGAGCGGCTCGCTCGAGGGTATCGGCGCGCTGCTCAGCGAGCACGACGACTACGTCGAGGTCCGCGAGATCGTGCCCGGTGGCGCGAGCTGGCGCAACGGCGGGCTGTCGCCGGGCGACCTGATCCTGTCGGTCGCGCAGGACAACCAGGATCCGGTCGACACCGTCGACATGCGGCTCGACGACGTGGTCAAGATGATCCGAGGGCCGAAGGGCACCGTGGTGACGCTGCGGATCCAGAAGTCGACCGGCGACCAGCAGTCGATCTCGATCACGCGCGACGTGGTCGTGGTCGAGGAGGCCTACGCGCGCGGCGCGGTGCTGACCCGCAAGGGCGGCCGCTCGGTCGGTTACATCCACCTGCCGAGCTTCTACGGCGGACGCGGCCCGGGCCAGCGCACGTCGGGCCACGACGTCGCCAAGCTGCTCGACGAGATGAAGGCGCTCAAGGTCGCCGGCGTCGTGCTCGACATCCGCGGCAACGGCGGCGGCCTGCTCGGCGAGGCGGTCACGATGACCGGCGCGCTGATCGACCGCGGGCCGGTGGTCCAGGTCCAGGACAGCCGCGGCAACCGCGAGACCTACTCCGACGACGAGCGGGGCACCGACTACGACGGGCCGGTCGTCGTGCTGGTCGATCGGTTCAGCGCGTCGGCGTCGGAGATCCTCGCCGGCGCGCTGCAGGACTACCACCGCGCGGTGATCGTCGGCACCGGCCCGACCCACGGCAAGGGCACCGTGCAGACGCTCGCCGACCTCGACCGCGTGACCCGGAGCAACGTCGACCTCGGCGTCCTCAAGATCACGGTGCAGCAGTTCTTCCGGGTCAGCGGCTCGTCGACCCAGCGCGAGGGCGTGACCCCCGACATCCTGTTGCCGGATCCCGCGGGCCACATCGAGACCGGCGAGCGCACGCTGGAGCACGCGATCCCGTGGTCGCAGATCCAGGCGGTCGATCACGACGGCTGGCCGGCGACCTGGAAGACCAGCGCGCTGGTCGAGCGCAGCGCGGCGCGAGTCGCCAAGCAGCCGGTGCTGGCCAAGATGGCGGCGCTGACCCAGGTGCTGAAGGCGACCCGCGAGGACACCCGCATCCCGCTGGCGCACGCGGCGTGGGAGGCGCACCGCAAGAAGCAGCGCGCGGCGTTCGAGGCGGCGTCGCCCGACCTCAAGACGGCGCCGGCCGGGTTCACGGTCAAGTCGCTCGACGATCCGAACCTGCCGCCGCCGGGCCCGGGCGGCAAGACCAGCGATCCGCTCGCGCGCTGGCGCGAGAGTGTGTCCCGCGATCCGTGGATCGAGGAGTGCGTGAACGTCCTCGGCGACATGGCGAAGTAGCGTCCCCGCGTGGGGGCGGCGAAGCGGCGGCGCCGGGGCGCCGGCGGCTACCCCGACGTCGATGTCGAGTACGTGCCGTCGCCGGTGCTGGTCAGCGCCTGCGGCACGCCGTCGACGGTGATCGTGGGCTGCCAGGGCGGGACCGAGGCGGGCGCGGGCGCCGGTGCGGCGGCGGCCTTGCCGCGGTTGCGCATCGCCATCGCCATCATCATCGCCGACGACAGGTCGTCACCGGCGCCGCCGGTGACGCGGGTGAGGTCGGCGGTCTCGAGGGTCGGGAGCTCGTCGTTGGGGGAGGTGCGGCGGGCAGTGGGCATGGAATCCTCGTGGTGAGAGGGAGCCGGGTGGGCGACCCGGAGGGCAACGAGGCACTGGAGCACCCGGCGTGCCGGATCGGCGGCCCGTGATCACCGCGGGTTACGTCTACCGGCGGCGTCGGATGTCAACCGGGATAGGCAGCCCGGGTCCCAGGTCACCGCGGGCGCATGCCGGCGGCGGCGAACAGCTCGGCGGGATCGTAGACCACGCCGCGGCACACCACGACGTCGGTGTTGCGGAGCGCCGCGATGTCGCGGGTCGGGTCGCCATCGACCAGCACGAGGTCGGCGCGCTTGCCGGCGGCGATCGACCCGGCGTCGCGGTCCTGGCCCATGGTCCGCGCGGCGCCGATCGTCGCGAGCGACAGCACGTCGGCGGGCGGGATCCCGGCCTGGACGTAGAGCTCCAGCTCGCGGAGCAGGCTCATCCCGGCGCTGCGGTCGGTGCCGGCGACGATCGGGATCCCGCGGTCCCAGGCGCGCTTGACCAGGCGCTGCAGCGCGGCGAACGAGGCGCGGAACCGCGCGCGCTGGCCCCCCGGCGCCGCCAGTCCGACGCTCTTGCGCAGCCGCACGACCTGCGCCGGCAGGCGGTCCGCATAAGGAACGAGGAGCGGCTCCAGCTCGCCCGGATCCGAGGTGAACTGGCCATCGAAGGCGACCAGCGTCGGATCGAGAACGGTGCGATGCGCCGCCAGCAGATCGAGGAAGCGCTCGACGTCGGGCCCGTCGAGATCGAGCTCCCCGCCGCGCTCGGCGACCCGGGTGATCCGCAGCAGCGTCCGGGTGTCGTCGCCGGGCCCGGCCAGGAAGCGCAGGAACAGGTAGTTGACGTGCTGGATCTCGTCGAAGCCCTGCAGGACGGCGTCGGCCGCGTTCATCCCGTTGGGGATGTGGCCGCTGACGCGCAGTCCGCGCGCGTGCGCCGCGGCGGCGATCGCCGGGACCCACGCCGGGGGGATCGAGCTGTAGATCTTGATCTGGACGTAGCCGGTATCGGCGTAGCGCGACACCGCGGCGAGCGCGTCGCTCAGGCTGCTCGCGATGATGCCGTACGGCGCGGCGTGGTCGCCCGGACCGTCGATCAGGCCGGCGCGCAGCACGTGCGGGCCGATCTCGGTGCCGGTATCGAACCGCGCGACTCGCGCATCGATCTCGTCGGGGTGGTTGCCCAGGTCGCGGATCGTGGTCACGCCCGATGCGAGGAACAGCAGGCTGGCCTCGGCGATCTGCAGGTGGACGTGCATGTCCCACAGCCCGGGGAGCAGCGTGCGTCCGTGCGCGTCGATCACGCGGCTGCCGGCCGGCACCGGCGTCGCGGCATCGCCGACCGCCCCGATCCGATCGCCGGCGACCACCACGGTGGCGTCGGGCACGACCGTGCGGCGCTCGCTGTCGTACAGCCGTGCATGGATGATCGCGAGCTTGCCGTCGGGTGGGCTGTGCGCGAGCCGGGCCGCGAGCCGGGCCGCGCGCGCGCTGGACCACGCGAGGTTGTCGGCCAGGAGCGCCGGCATCACCGCCTCGGCGCCGGTGCGGATCGCCGCGAACGTCGAGTCGCCTCCGGCGAACATCTCGTCGTCCTCGTCGAGCCAGATCACCTGCGGTGTGTAGTCGAGCCCGGCGATCGCGACCCGGCGCAGGTGGCGCGTGACCCCCGCGATCGGGATCTCGCGCTCGGTGTCGTCGTCGAGCCACGCCTCGCCGGTGGGCAGCAGCTTGAGGTGGTGGCCGGTGGTGTGGCGCAGCGCCCGGGCGAGCAGCGCGTACGGGTCGATGCCGCCCTGCGCCGAGACATACCAGCCCGTGCCGATCGGGGCCTGGCCGTGCTCGCTCGGCGATCGCCAGGTGAGCACGCCGCGCGACTCCTCCAGCTGCTCGTCGACCGGCGCCCGGGAGTAGTCGACGCCGGTGACGTGGAACCAGTGCAGCGTGCCGGACGGGTCCAACATCTCCGTGGCCCGGGTGTCCGGCCCGCGGCCGCGATCGCGAAACGCGAAGTGCGTGACGCGCATGCCGTCGGGCTCGATCCGGATCTCGGCCTCGCCGACGCGACGGTCGCGGTTGAGCACCGAGAACGTGAGCACGCGCTCGCCGCCCGGCTCGCGCGCGGGCGCTGGCCGGCAGCCGGCCACAGCGGCCAGCGCGCACGCGAGCACACCTCGCATGTCGGCACGGTCGCATGACGGCTCGCGCAGGACAACGCAACAGCGACACGAGCGTGATGCGGTCACGGTGAACTCCGGGGTAGGCGACGACGAGCGCGTGAGCCCGATGACATCCCGTGCACGCGCAGGACAGATCGACTTTCACTCAACAGCGCATGTTCGCCCGTCCATGGATGTTCTGCGTCGTGCCGGCTCGTCAGCTTGGCTGCCGCAGGGCGCGACGGTTAGAATCGCGTTGTGAAGACCGGGAATGCGACGCTGTCGGGCTACGGGACCACCATCTTCGAGGCGATGTCCGCGCTCGCGCGCGAGCACGCGGCGGTCAACCTGGGGCAGGGCTTCCCGGACGACCGCGGCCGCCTCGATCTGCGGCGTGCCGCGGCGGACTACGTGGTCGAGGGCCACAACCAGTATCCGCCGATGATGGGGATGCCGGCGCTGCGCCAGGCCGTCGCCGCGCACGACCGGCGGTGCTACGGGCTGGAGGTCGACTGGCAGACCGAGGTGCTGGTCACCTCCGGCGCCACCGAGGCGCTGTTCGACTGTTTCCTCGGGCTGCTGGAGCCCGGTGACGAGGTCGTCGTGCTGGAGCCCGTGTACGATACGTACGTGCCCGTGATCCGCCGGCTCGGCGCGATCCCGCGCGCGGTCCGGCTCGTGCCGCCGGCCTGGACGCTGCCGCGCGAGGAGCTCGCCGCGGCGTTCTCGCCCCGGACCAAGCTGCTGGTGCTCAACTCGCCGATGAACCCGGCCGGCAAGGTGTTCACGCGAGACGAGCTTGACTTCATCGCGTCGCTGGTCGAGCGCCACGACGTGTTCGCGATGTGCGACGAGGTGTACGAGCACCTCGTGTTCGGCGACGCCCGGCACGTCCCGCTGATGACGCTCCCGGGCATGCGGGATCGCACGCTGCGGATCGGCTCGGCCGGCAAGACGTTCTCGGTGACCGGCTGGAAGGTCGGCTACATCACCGCACCGGCCGCGATGTTGCGGCCGATCACCAAGGCGCACCAGTTCGTGACGTTCACGACGCCGCCCAACCTGCAGCACGCGGTGGCGCTCGGCCTCGGTCTCGACGAGGCGTTCTTCCAGGGGATCGCGGCGCCCCTGGCGCGCGGCCGCGACCGCCTGGTCGGCGGCTTGACCTCGCTCGAGGTCCCGGTGCTGCCGTGCGATGGTACGTACTTCGTCGTACTCGACGTGACGCGCTGGCTGCGGCCGGGCGAGGATGACATCGCGTTCTGTCGCCGCCTGGTGGTCGACGCCGGGGTGGTGTTGATCCCGATGAGCGCGTTCTACGAGGCCGCACCGCCGTGCCACCTGGTGCGCGCGTGCTTTTGCAAGGAAGACGCCACGATCGACGCGGCGCTCGAGCGCATGGGCACCTGGACACGGCGCCAGCGCACCTGACGCGACCTGGCTCGTGCGAGGTGCCGTGCGCGGCCTGCGGTCGCCGCCGCGAAACG
Source organism: Kofleriaceae bacterium (assembly GCA_041495365.1). Taxonomy (GTDB): domain Bacteria; phylum Myxococcota_A; class Polyangia; order Haliangiales; family Haliangiaceae; genus JABFXX01. The sequence continues at coordinate 11,556 of JBGQCL010000088.1, forward strand.
CGTGTGGCAGTTTCGGGCGCCGCGGATAAGATGAACCGATGCAGCAAGCACTGACGTCTTCGGTCGCTCGCGCGGTGGTCGTCGGAGGTCTCCTGCTCGCATCGTCGCTGGCGCTGTCCCGGGGGCACGCGGATTCGCGTCGCCACGTCCGGCTGGTGCTCCACGCCGTGTCCGAGCCCGACTCCGTGTACCTGAGCTGGTGGCGCGACGGCGACGTCCGCGTCGAGCTCGAGCCGGGTCAGCTGCCCGGGATGATGTTCACGTGCCGGGCGTGGCTCGACGACGGCTGCCAGTGGAAGGGCATCGAGACCCTCGAGCCGCTCGACGCCCGGCACTACGCGTATCGCTATGACGAGGTCATCCTGCGCTGCCGCCCCGGCGCGGAGCCAGATCTCAAGACGCCGCGGACCGGGTTCGTGACCGTCGAGGACTGAGCGCCGCGCGATCGGATCATCCCGCCGCGCTGGCCGCCGCGCTGGCCGCCGCGCCGTCGGCCGCGCTGGCCGCCGCGCTGGCCGCCGCGCCGGCCGCGGCATCGCCCGCCGCGGCGGTGGCCTCGCGGTGACCCTCGAGCAGCCAGGTCTCCATCGCGCCCTTGCCCTTGATCTCGATCACGCCGCGCGGCCGCAGCCGGTACTTGCCGTCGAGCCGCCGGGCCGCCGCCTCGCTGATCTGGATCGCGCCCGGCAGGCCGTGCGACTCCATCCGGCTCGCCACGTTCACCGTGTCGCCCCACAGATCGTAGATGAACTTGCGCTTGCCGATCACGCCGGCGATCACCGGGCCGCTGTGGATGCCGATCCGGACGGTCAGCGCCTCGCCGGTGCGCGCCGCGAGCTCGGCGACGATGCCGAGCATCGCGAGCGCCATCTCGGCGACCGCCTCGGCGTGATCGGCGTGCGGCTCGGGCAGGCCGCCCGCGACCATGTAGCAGTCGCCGATGGTCTTGATCTTCTCCAGCCCGAGCCGGCCGGCGACGTCGTCGAACTTGCAGAACAGGTCGTTGAGCAGGCCGACGATGTGCTCGGGCGGCCGCTGCGATGCCATCCGGGTGAAGCCGACGATGTCGGCGAACAGCACCGAGACCTCGGCGAACCCGTCGGCGATCGTGCCGCCGGACAGCTTGAGCCGGCGGGCGATCGACGGCGGCAGGATGTTGAGCAGCAGCTCCTCGGAGCGCTGGTGCGCGCGGTCGAGCGCGGCCTCGGCGATCAGCGTGGCGCGGCGCGCGTAGTGGGCGCACGCGGCGAGCGTGGCGAACAGCCCGCCGAGCAGGATCGGCCGGATGATCCGCAGCCGCTCGGGCGCGATCACCGGGCCGAGGTGGGGCAGGTGGTGGCCGAGCGCCACGACCAGCACGAGGTCGATTCCGGCGAGCGCCGACAGCGTGAACATCAGCTTGTCGTGGCGCGGCGCGAACACCAGGAACGGCAGCATGGTGTGCAGCATGAAGAACAGGTGGACGTCGAGCTCGGTGCCCTCGAACAGGACCTGCGAGATCGCGAGCAGGTGGCTGCTCAGCACCAGGTAGGTCGCCGCCGCGGTGGGGTGGCGGCGGTGGTTGAGCCACAGCACCGGCAGGTAGCCGAGCGCGTAGGCGACCTGGAGCGCGGGGAGCACCCGCGAGCCCGAGAACACCAGGATCGGCGCGAACCCGAGCGTGAACGCCACGCCGAGCATCGCGATGATGTTCGACAGCACCACGTAGCGCGCCTCCGACGGCGCCATCTCGGGGGTGCGGCCGATCCGGATCAGCCGGCCGAACAGCCGCTGCACGCCCGGTGATCCCGCGATCCGCCGAAACATCCGCCGCACTGTATCGCGACCGGCGCATCGCCGTCACGCAGCGCGCGCGGGCGCACCGGCAGGCCCGCCGGCCGTGCGCGGTCGATCACGCTCGGCGTGGCACGTCGCTGCCGCTGCCGCCGTCGGACGAGCCGCTGCCGTTCGAGCCGCCGTCCGGACCGCTGATCGATGATCAGCTGGACAGCCGCTGGCGCGCGGCGGCGTACTCGGCGGCGAACCGGTCGACCATCGCCGCGACCGGCGTGACCTCGTGGATCCCGCCGATGCCCTGGCCGCAGCCCCAGATGTCGCGCCACGCCTTGGTCGAGGCGCTGCCGAAGTTCATCTTCGACGGGTCGCTGGTCGGCAGGTTGTCGGGATCGAGGCCGGCGTTGACGATCGACGATCGCAGGTAGTTGCCCAGCACGCCGGTGAACAGGTTGGTGTAGATGATGTCCGCCGCGGTGGCCTCGACGATCGCCGCCTTGTAGCGGTCGGTCGCGTGGGCCTCGGCCGTCGCGATGAACGCCGAGCCGACGTACGCGAGGTCCGCGCCGAGCGCCTGGGCTGCGAGCACCGAGCGGCCGTTGGCGATCGCCCCCGACAGCAGCAGCGGACCGTCCCACCACGCGCGGATCTCGTCGATCAGCGCGAACGGCGACAGCATGCCGGCGTGGCCCCCGGCGCCGGCGCACACCGCGATCAGGCCGTCGGCGCCCTTGTCGATCGCCTTGCGGGCGTGGACGACATTGATCACGTCGTGCAGCACGATGCCGCCGTAGCCGTGCACGGCCTGGTTGAGGTCCTCGCGCGCGCCGAGCGACGTGATCACGATCGGGACCTGGTGCTTGACGCACAGATCGAGATCGTGGGCGAGCCGGTCGTTGGACTTGTGCACGATCTGGTTGACCGCGAACGGCGCGGCCGGCTGGTCGGGATGGGCGGTGTCCCACGCCGCGAGCTCGTCGCGGATCCGGGTCAGCCAGGTGTCGAGCAGGTCGGCGGGCCGGGCGTTGAGCGCCGGGAACGATCCGACGATCCCGGCCGTGCACTGGGCGACGACGAGCTCGGGTTGCGAGATGATGAACATCGGCGCGCCGACGACGGGGATCCGCAGCCGCCCACGCAGGACCGGGGGAAGACTCATGCGCCCACGTTACCGCCTTCGCGGGCGCGGTTGCGAATGTTCTCGACCGCCGCGCATCGACCCGGGCTCACCGCCGGATCCCAGGATCTCGCTCACGGCCCTCATGCGGAGCGGCGACGCGGCCGCCGTGCCACACCGGCGATGCTCGGTCGGCGGGCCGCGGGCCGGCATGCGGTCTGCACCCTCCGGGCTCGTGCTTCCGCATGACGAGCTCGACAACGGAGGGTCGGCGACGGGCGCCGCGGCCGGCGCACCACGAGATCGGCGCATGGCGCCGCGCGGCCGGGTCGTGGTCGTCACCGGCGCCTCCGGCGGGCTCGGTCGGGCGATCGCGGTCGAGTTCGCGCGCCAGCACAGCTCGCTGGTGCTCGGCGCGCGCCGGATCGAGGCGCTGGAGGACACCGCACGAAGCTGTCGGATCGCCGGCGGCGAGGCGATCACGGTCGCGACCGACGTGACCTGCGAGCAGGACGTCATCGAGCTCGCGGCCGCCGCGCTCGACCGCTGGGACCGGATCGACGTCTGGGTCAACAACGCCGGCGTGACGCTGTTCGCGCTGCTCGAGCAGGCGCCGTTCGCGCAGCACCAGCGCGTGATCGAGACCAACCTGCTCGGTGCGATGCTCGGGGCGCGTGCGGTGCTGCCGGTGTTCCGGCGCCAGCACCGCGGCGTGCTGATCAACATCGGCTCGGTGCTGAGCGAGATCGGCCAGGCGTTCGCGCCGTCGTACGTGATCAGCAAGTTCGGCGTGCACGGGCTGTCGGAGGCGCTGCGGGTCGAGCTCGCCGACGAGCCAGACATCCACGTCTGCACGGTGTTCCCGTACGCGATCGACACCCCGCACTTCGAGGCCGCCGGCAACCGGCTCGGCCAGGTGCCGCGCGCGATGCCGCCGGTGAGCTCGCCCGAGCGGATCGCGCGGGCGGTCGCCAGGCTCCCGGATCGCCCGCGCCGCCGGCTCTACGTGCCGCGGATCGCCGTGCTCGGGATCGCGGCCCACGCGATCGTCCCGCGCACGCTGGAGCGCCTGGCGCTCGACGCGCTGCGCGCCTGGCACATCAGCGACCAGTCCGAGCAGGTCTCGCCCGGCAACCTGTTCGAGCCCGGCCCCGAGACCGCGGGGACCCGGGGTCACCGGCCGCCGCAGGTCAGCACCGCGCGGCTCCTGGCCTGGCTGGCCCGCCGGCTGGTCCAGCTGGAGGCCGAGGCGGCGTCGCGGCTGGTCCGGCGCGCGCGGGCGTGGCTGCGGCGATCCCGCGACGCCGTCGCGATCCCGCGCGCCGGCGAGCTGCCCGAGCGCGTCTAGAGGCAGCGCCAGCCCCCGGCGAGCTCGCGTGTGCGTGCTCTCCGGGCGCGACGCGCTACGGCTCCCCCTGGCGCTCGCGGTTCTTGCGAGTCGCGGCCGCCTTGCGCGCGGCCGCCTTGCGCAGCGCCGGTCCCTTGGTCCGCGCCGCCTTCCGGGCGCTGGCCGAGCGCGCGCCCGCTCCGCGGCGCATCGCCGCGCCGTGCGCCTGTGACGCGAGCGCGCGCGACGATGCGGCCTCGTGGGGCTCGCGGCGAAGCGCCCGGGTCGTCGCGCGGCTGCGCGTCCGCGACGGCTGCGCGCCGGGGTCCTGCTGGCCCTCCTTGTAGGCGCGCTCGGCGCTCCGTCGCGTGCGGCGCGAGCCCTCGCGCGGCGGGGGCAGCGGCACCCCGGCGCGACGCGCCTTCGACAGCCCGATCGCGATCGCCTGCCCGGTCGAGCGCGCGCCGTGCTTGCCCTCCCGGATGTGGTCCATCTCCTCGCGGACGAACTCGCCGGCCGCGGTCGACGGGCTTCGCCCGCCGCGGAGCTTCTGCTTCGCTCGTTGCACCGTGCCTCGCTCTGGCATGATCTCCTCCGTGTCGTGCGTGGACTGCACGACGCATGCCGCGGGTCCGGAGCGCGGTCGCCCACCGCCGCCGGCTTCCGTGCCATGATACGGAATACGTGAACATTCTGTACGTCACGTCCGAGGTCGCGCGCTACGCCAAGACAGGGGGCCTCGCAGACGTGTCGGCCGCGCTGCCCGCGTACCTCGGTCGCGCCGGCCATGACGTGCGCGTGTTCATGCCGTACTACAGCCGGGTCGACGAGCGCGGCGCGACCTTCGACGCGGTGCTGCGCGACATCGAGATCCGGCTCGGCAACCACCACCACGAGGTCGCGATCGTGCGCGCGGCGCGGCCGGGCGACGCGCCGGTCCACCTGGTGCACTGCCCGGCGCTCTACCACCGCCCGGCGCTGTACACCAGCGATCCCGACGAGCACCTCCGGTTCCTCGTGCTGGTCCGCGCGGCGCTCGAGGCCTGCGGCCGGATGCAGTTCGCCCCCGACGTGATCCATGCCAACGACTGGCAGGCCGCGCTCGCGCCGCTCACGCTGAAGGTCCGCTACTCGTGGGACCGGGTGTTCGATCGGGCCCGCACCCTGCTCGCGATCCACAACCTGCACTACCAGGGCACGTTTCGCGCCGACACCCTCCCCGACACCGGCCTGGCCGACGCCGCGCACCTGTTCCACCAGGACCAGCTGCGCGAGGGCCGCATCAACTTCCTGCTCCACGGCATCCTCTACGCCGACGGCATCGTCACGGTCAGTCCGACCTACGCGCGCGAGATCCAGGGCGAGGAGCTCGGCGCCGGGCTCGATCCGTTCCTGCGCGCGCGGTCATCGACCGTGGTCGGCATCCTCAACGGCGTCGACCACGCCGAGTGGAGCCCCGAGCGCGATCCGCTGATCCCGGCGCGCTACACCGCAGCCGACCGCTCCGGCAAGGCGATCTGCAAGGCCGCGCTGGTCGAGCGGTTCGGCCTGCCGCACGCGGCGGACGTTCCGGTGATCGGCATCGTGTCGCGGCTCGTAGGCCAGAAGGGCTTCGCGCTGGTCGGCGACACGGTCCCCGCGCTGCTCCGCCGCCACGGCTTCCAGCTCGTCGTGCTCGGCAGCGGCGAGCCGCGGTTCGAGCAGCTGTTCGCGCACCTCGCGGCGACGTTCCCGCGCCAGGTCGGGTTCCACCGCGGGTTCTCCAACCAGCTCGCCCACCTGATCGAGGCCGGCGCCGACATGTTCCTGATGCCGTCGCGCTACGAGCCGTGCGGGCTCAACCAGATGTACAGCCTGCGCTACGGCACCGTGCCGATCGTCCACCGCACGGGCGGCCTCGCCGACACCGTCCGGCTGTGGGATCCGCGCGATCGCACCGGCACCGGCCTGGTGTTCGATCACTTCACCGCCGAGGGCCTGAGCTGGGCGATCGAGGCCGCGCTCGCGACCTACCGCGATCCCGCGGGGTGGCGCGCGCTGGCCGGCAACGGCATGGCCGAGAACTTCTCGTGGGATGTCCAGGGCAAGCTGTACGAGGAGCTGTACCGACGCCTGACCGCATCGAGGTGACCCTTGCACATCGTGTTCATCGAACCGCGTTTTCCGGGCAACCAGAAGCTGTTCGTCCAGGCGCTCGCCGAGATCGGCGCGACCGTGACCGCGATCGGCGAGGGCAGCAAGGCCTCGCTCGATGACGATCTCAAGCGCTGGCTCACCCACTACGAGGAGGTCGGCAACGTCACCGACGACGGCGCGGTGCTCGGCGCGCTGCGCTTCATCCAGTCGAAGAAGCACGTCGACCGGCTCGAGGCCACGGTCGAGGCCCACATCCTGCCGATCGCCCGGGTCCGCGAGGCCGCCGGCATCCCCGGCACGTCGGTGCGCACCGCGTTCCTGTGCCGCGACAAGCCGGCGATGAAGGAGGTGCTGCGCGACGGCGGCGTGCCGTGCGCCCAGTCGACCGCCGCGTCGACCGCCGCCGAGGTCCACGCGTTCGCCGAGCGCGTCGGCTTCCCGCTGATCCTCAAGCCGCGCGACGGCGCCGGCGCATCGGGCGCGATCCGGGTCGACTCCGCCGCCGAGATCGCCGCCGCGCTCGGCTCGTTCGGCAGCGGCCGCAGCATCGCGGTCGAGGAGTTCATCGAGGGCCACGAGGGGTTCTACGACACGCTGACCGTCGGCGGCGCGATCGCCCACGACTTCGCCACCCACTACTACCCCAACGTCCTCGAGGCGATGCGCACCCGGTGGATCTCGCCGCAGTTCATCGCGACCAACCGGATCGACGGCGCGTCGGCCTACGCGGAGCTGCGCCAGCTGGGCGCGCGCGTCGTCCAGCTGCTCGGCATCGAGACCTCGGCGACCCACATGGAGTGGTTCTTCGGGGCCAAGGGCCTCAAGTTCAGCGAGATCGGCTGCCGGCCGCCGGGCGTGCGCGCGTGGGACCTCTACAACGTCGGCAACGACATGAACCTCTACCGCGAGTGGGCGCTGGCGGTGTGCACCGGGCGCACCCAGGCGACCGCGTCGCGGCGCTACTCCGCCGGCATCATCGCGCTGCGGCCCGATCGCGACGGCCAGATCTCGGGCTACGAGGGCCTCGAGGCGATCGGCAACGCGTTCGGCCAGCACCTGATCGACGTCCACCTGCCGCCCAACGGCACGCCGACCCAGCCGGTCGCCGCCGGCTACATGGCCAACGCGTGGCTGCGCATGAAGCACGAGAACTACGACGAGCTGCGCCGCATCCTCGACATCGTCGGCCAGACCGTCAAGGTCCACGCGCGCTGACGCCCGCCCGGGGACCCAGCCGACCGGGCGAGAGATGATACGGTTGCCGGACCGGGGCGGACCGGTGAAGCACCGACGTCCGGGCGGTGATGGAGCGCGCCTCGCCGTTCGATCGGCTGCCGCCCATGGGACCGGTCAATGGCTTCGCCGCCGCGTCCGCCGGTTGCGGGGTGCGGGGCCGAACACCTCGGTCTCGAGCCGGCTGACCCGGCCCGGCAGGTCGTCGAAAGGCTCCGTGCCCGCCTTGATCTGCGTCCGCATCGCCTCGTGGACCGCCGAGGTGTGCCGCGCCAGCTCGGCGAGCAACCGCTGCTCGGTTTGCTGGATCTGCTGCTGGGTCTGCTGGACGAGCCCGATCAGCTGATCCTGCCCGCGCTCCAGGTTGGAGAGGCGTTGCTCGCCGTGCTGGATGCGCGCCACCAGGGCTCCACCCCACATCTCCAGCTCGGTCCTGGTGGCGAGCGAGGCGATGGTGGTCTGGAGCTCCTGCTGGACCCGGTGGAGCTCGGCCCTTGTGGCGACCGAGGCGATGGTGGTCTGGAGCTCCTGCTGGACCTGGTGGAGCTCGGCCCTTGTAGCGAGCGAGGCGATGGTGGTCTGGAGCTCATGTTGGACCTGGTGGAGCTCGGCTCTTGTGGCGAGCGGAGCGATGGCGGTCTGGATCTCCTGGTGGAACTCGGCCCTGGTGGCGAGCGGGGCGATCGCCTCGCGAAGGTCTCGCCAGTGCTCCTGCTTGACCTGCGAGAGCGCTTCTTGCAGCTCGCCGCGCGTTACCGGAGTCGACATGTCGGTGGAGTCCATCATCACTACACCTCCTCGACGTCGAGTACAAGGCAGCAGGCTTGGCCGGTGGTCGATGCGGCGTGGTGCGCCGGGAGTGAAGTGGGTGACAGTCGAGCGTTGCGTTCAGAGGATTGCGGATGCTTCGGCCGCGGGGAGGAGAGCGAGGGTGGGTCGACGTTGGATGTGTGAAATGACATGCGCGGGGTCACAGCAAGATGCTTGCCGGCGCGCGCCGACGGGATCATGCGAGGTTCGCAGATTCCGTGTCCGGATGCCGGACAGACGTCCGAAATCCGGCCGGACACCGGACACGTACCTGAGAGAGAACCCTTTGTCGGCAACGCTTTGCATCTCTCTCGCGTACTTGGAGCCGGACCAGATCCCGCCGGAGCCGGTCGTGCTCCGCTGGATCCCGTAGCGTCTGGCGAAAAAATGGCGAAGGGGTCCGAGTCTGCGGGCCGACACTGGATGACTTCGCCAGAGAGTTATCGCCGAGGGCTACGCTAGCCTGGATTTCCACGGCGCAGAACCGGCTAAGCGCGAGCGCCGCCAAGTGATCGAAACTGATCAGCTTCGAGCCGCTGCTGAGCGACAATTGGATCTCCCCACCGACGACAATTACATCGCCCCATTCTGAGGCGTAGTCACGGTCGGCGACGTGCTCTCCACGTGGTGGAGAGGCAGGCGACGTGCGACCAGCGAGCGACGCTCAAGTGAGGAAGCTGATGGAAGAGATGAGCAAGCACGGCCACATAGGCCAAGCCGCGATGAACGCGGACATGGACCGGAAGACGGCGCGCCAGTACGTCGCCGGCGGCAAGCTGCCGTCGGAGCTGGCGACGACTCGCGACTGGCGCACGCGCCCCGATCCGTTCGAGGAGCACTGGTCCGAGATCGAGGAGCGGCTCCGGATCACGCCGGAGCTCGAGGCGAAGACGTTGTTCGAGCTGCTGCAGGAGCAGCACCCGGAGCGGTACCAGGACGGGCAGCTGCGCACGCTGCAGCGTCGTGTGAGGTGGTGGCGGGCGGCGCACGGGCCCGAGCAGGAGATCGTGTTGGGGCAGGAGCATCGGCCCGGCGAGGCGGCCCAGACCGACTTCACGCGCACGGCGGAGCTGGCGGTGACGATCGCCGGGCAGCTGTTCGTGCACCTGCTGTGCGTGCTGGTGCTGCCGTACTCGAACTGGCACTGGGTGACGGTGTGCCTGTCGGAATCGATGGCGGCGCTGCGCAAGGGCGTGCAGCGGGCGCTGTTCCAGCTGGGGCGCGTGCCTCGCTACCACCAGACCGACAACTCGACGGCAGCGACGCACCGGATCCCCGTCGGTGAGGCGGAATGCTTCGAGGACGGCAAGCGACCGTTCAACGCCGAGTACCTCGCGCTGATGAAGCACTTCGGGATGAAGCCGAGGACGAGCGCCGTCGCAGCCAAGGAACAAAACGGTGACGTCGAATCCGCCAACGGCGCGTTCAAGCGGCGGCTCGAGCAGGCCCTGCTGGTGCGAGGCAGCCGCGACTTCACGAGCGTCGAGGCATGGCAGGAATTCATCGACCGGGTCGCGCGCAAGGCCAACGCCAATCGCGGCACGCGCGTCGCCGAGGATCTCGCCGCGATGCGCGAGCTCCCGGTCGCGCTTCAAGGTCCCGTGCTGCGCCGATCGAGAGCACGCTGCTGACCACTGGCCTCGCGTCATGCATTGCGCCAGACCGGCAGCGCGCACGTCACGGGACGTGCACCGTGCGTCAGGCCGACCGCGACCACTCATGGAGCTCGTGCGCAGCAAAATCCGATTTGCATGCTACGACTCGCAGGTGTCACCGGGATTAAATTAAAATTAGAAGGCAGGCTCCCTCGATCCCGGAGAAGGCGTTGTCGCGAAGCCGAGATCGCTCAGCGTTTTGCTGCCGAGCGGTGTTACTGTGTACTGATCACGCATTCCGCTCCCGCTGGACATGCCAGGTTGCCATGCGTCATACTCGCTAACTTGGAGTAATCCCATCTTCACTGCATCAGCCAGTGATGCATTAACCGATTCTGACAGCTTGTCCATCGCAATGTTGTCAATGAGCCCGAAGATCGTACGTGCAGTGTGCGCCACGTCGTCTTGGTCGACCCAGTCGAGCGAGTCATAGCCCAACGCCTGAGGAATATCCGTGAGCACAGCCACGACGCGAAGGATCCGTGTCGGTAGACGTTGCCTTCCTGTGTTCACTGCTCCAATCAACTCAGCGCGCGCCCATTGGAGCCACTCAGACGGCATCACTGTGCTGCGCTTTTGACCGATTGCAGCGAGAATGTCTTGTGGTCTCGTCAAGAACGAGCCGGCGGATGCCCGCTGCGCAGTGCGCGATGCTAGAGAGGTCCCACCGGACGACCCCAGGAACTCGCGGACCGCATCAGCCATTTCCTCGCTCGTTTGATAGCGCTGCGCTACCGGGGCAACAGCGCGACGGAGAACATCGAGCACACCGATAGGTGCATTTGTCTGCACCAGGTAGTGCCCCGGATCCCCTGGCTGCAGTGCACGGCCGGTCAGTAGGCGATGTAGAAGCACGCCGACCGAGTACACGTCCGTTCGAGGGTCCAGCAATGTCGGATCGTCGATCAGTTCCGGGGCCATGTATCCCATGGTTCCCTGTGCATCGACGGTTAGCCGCGTGGTGATCACGTCGGACATGACACCCCCCGACCCCAAATCCAGTAGCGTCGCCGTTCCGTTCGACCACATAATGTTGTTCGGCTTGATGTCGCGATGAATGATGCCGAGCGCATGCGCTGAACCCAGAGCCTCAAGCACCTGCGCGCAAATGTCGAGTGCTTCGCGGGGATCAAAAACGGATCGCTTCTTCAGTTGCGACTCAAGGCTATCACCATCGATAAATTCAGTGATAATGAATGGCCGGGGGCCGGGTGCCACGCCGGCATCGAAAAAGCGGACGATACGCGGATGAGCGAGGCGAGCAAGGATGTTGGCTTCGCGGTTGAAGCGCTGTAGTGCTTCGCGGTTTCCATCGTAGAAGTGCGGACGAAAGACTTTCACAGCGCGGGACCCGGCAATGGTATGCTCGGCGCGGAACACCTCCCCGAAACCACCGCCGCCCACTTGCTCACCAAGCACGAGATCGCGGGCGCGCAGGAACGCGGCTAGATCGACCTGTTCCCCGCTGACCAGACGGTTGGCGTAGTAGCGCGTGAAACTCTCTTCGATGTAGGCGCGTCGCTCGTCGTAGGTGCCACGCCCTTTGGAGGCTTCGTGCCAGAAAGACCACGCATCGCTTGCTTTCCGCACCACATCGGGCGGAGGGACAATCTTGTCGTACCGGAGTAGCTCCTTCCTCAGCCGAAGGAACTCATCTCCAGTCTCCTTGTCCTTAAGCCCGCCCTCGCGAGTTGCGATCGCGACCATCAGGTTCTTCATCTCCTCGACGACGACTTCGAGAGCGGCGGTCGGCGAAGTTGGTTGCTGGCTCGTCATCGTGATGCTGGGTGGTGGAGTCTGCTCTTCCGAGCATGCCTCACCGTGAGGCTACAACTCAAGCCGCGCAGGCTTATCTCCGGAGGCTTCGCTACCTACAGCACGTGCGTGCGCGATCTGAGTCCTCCCACGGTACCCCTGGTCCGGGGCAAAAAGCGACTGCTGAGACGAGAGCAAGCTGTCGCTGGAAGTTCCGTTGCGATCGCTTCCCATTTGTAATGTGAAATCGTAGCCGAACAACTCCAGCGAGATCGGTGCCCCGACCGTACCGCAGTGCAGCTGTGCTGTAAATTCCGCAACCTCGGTGTCGGTAAGAACAAGCTCCGGCTGGACCGACAACGGCGCGTCCGCGGTCGACCGCAAGGCCCGACTCTACCGCGGGCGCACTGCCGACCGCGAGCGCCTGCCCGGTCGGGGCTTCGGCGCAGAGATCTCCGATCGACATCTTCGGGTCAAGAGCATGAGTTTGTTCTCCAGGCGGCGGCGCGATCGCAGGACCGGCGGCGATCGCAGGACCGCGACAGCGAGCGCGCCCGTCGTGCCGATCACGGCTCGCGGCGGAGGTGCGTGCAGATCGGACCGCCTACTACCACCTCCTGCGCGGTTGCTCCTGAGTCGCTGGCGTGGCAACTGGCGGTTCGTTGGCAGTGATGCCTTTCAGGGTGATACCGTTCCCGAATGTCTGAACCAGAAGCCCCCCCGTTGCCGTGGCCGAATTCGCACCGGAAGCTCTTCGAGGTGAGTGAGCACGCCAACGGATTCCTGAATGCGGATGTTAGGTACGTCACCAACAAACCTCAAAGGGTCTTTTCGCACTCGTCGAAGGCTATCGATTAGCGGCTGACGCCATCTTCAAGTGCGCGATCTCGTCGGGAAGAAGTACCGAGTACTTCGTGTGGCCGCTCGTCTTCGTCTGGCGCCATCAACTCGAGATCGCGCTGAAGTACCTTGTAGCATTCGGCCGCGTGATGAAGGGGGAGCCCTGGTCTTTCGCGCCACAGGGGAAGAAACAACCGAACCATCAGTTATTTCCTCTCTGGACAGAGGTTCGCGAGGTGATCCTTCGTTCAGGGGACGTGCCGTCCGGGGACGAACTTGACGAGGTCGGTCGACGAGTGGACGAGTTCGACAAGATGGATCCGGATTCATTCGGCTTCCGCTACACGACGAACCGATCCAACACTGAACGCGCGCTAAGTGAACCTCCAACAAGCATAAACCTGGGGGACTTCCATGAAGCTATGGTGGAAGTGAGTTACTTCCTCAAAGCTGCACACGACATTCTATTTGAGCGACATCAGCGGGGACTCGAGCAGCAGTTGGAGCTCGAGCAGAGCCAGAGCAACTGCACTCGCGCAGATCGAGATCCGTCATGAGCAAAGACGCATATCTGAAAAAGCTTGAACCGAGGTCGATTCAGGCAACGCTGATGCGTGCCGGCTTGCTACTTACTGGCTGGGAGCTCCTTGAAAACGAGATCGTCGTGAAGGTGCGGGATTTCTTTTGGACAGACTTCGATAAATCTGGGCACAAGTATGACGAGCGGTATGAGCGCGAAGTTCTCACACGCAGCAAGCATCGCTTTGAGGCGTCGCTTCTGTGGCTCGTCGAAATGAGTGCCCTTACATCCGTACAAGCAGACAGCATTCGCGCCATGAGAGAACATCGAAACAAGGTTGCCCACCAACTTCCAACATTGTTAGTGGACCCCGGCGAGGAAATCAGTCCGCATCCGCTTGAGCAAATGAGAGAGGCGCTGAAACGGCTGGCGGTATTTTGGGGTCGAATCGAAGTCGATGCAAATCCTGATTACGATAACCGAGAAATCGATCACGAAGAAATCGAATCCGGATCGAGCCTACTAATGAATTATCTCATTGAGGTTTGCGATCAAGTATCGGCAGAGACCGTACAATAGACAACAACCTCCTTCAGAGGGCCCATGGTACTTGAATACCACGCAACATGCTCACGAGGGTAGCCGCAGAGAGAAGCTTGATCTCGTCTCGCACGGGAAGTCCCTTACCCCACGATGCAAGCTCCGTCGTTCCGGTGATATCCTGTATCTGCTCGACAAGCGTCGCTGCCTCGCGGAGATTCACCTCGAGTTTCGCAGTAGCCGGGAAGCTCGTCGTAGCGGGTTACCATCGAGTTCCTACGACGGCGGCCGCGCGTCTGGGCATCCCCGAGTCGACGGCGTACTACTGGCTCAGGCGACGCGGCCGGCAGCCGATCGCGCTCGTCGCCGTCAAGCCACCACCGTGGGCGAGGCCGACCGCCGCGCCGGGCTTCGCGCGCCTGGTGCCCGCCACCGCGGCGAGCCCGGTGATCACCGTTCGGGTCGGTGACGCCGCCATCATCGTGGCGCCCGACTTCACGCCGAGCTGCTGCGCGCGAGCAAGAGGCCATGGCCCGCCGCATCATCCAATGCGTCTGCAACGAGCCCACCTCAGCCGTGCGGCTCACTGCCAACCGATCTGCAACGAGGCGGCCTCGGCCCAGCCGATCTACTGCCAACCGATCTGCAACGAGCCCTGTCTCCGGGCGTGCAACGCAACACAGCCTGTATCAGCCGCCGTGGCAGCTGTTGCGGAGATCCCGGTGCCTTGTTCAGGCCGATGTGCTGCAACACTTTGCGGCACGTTATCCTGCGCTGCACGTGCGACGCTCGTCGGTCACAGGCCCATGGCCTGATCTGAGGAGGAGTTTAGCGCGATCGCACGGGTGTCGCCTCATTTTGAACTCGGGAAGCAGCAGCCTGAACTGGAGGTTGTGAAAGCCATGCAGAACCATGAGACCAGAACCTGTGACTTGCTGGCGGCGCTCGGGAAGGCGATCACGTCGTGCCCGGTGGAACACAAGGCTCGCTTATTCGGATACATCCTCCGACTTGGCAGGCTCTTACGTGACGATCCATTGGCGAGCAGTGCGCTCGAAGAGTTGACTCGTCGGGACGACGCGGACGACTCCGCGCTCGCAGCGCGCGTCACCATGCTTGAGAACGAGGCGCGTGGCCATGTCGAGCGCCTCGCATCACTTCTCGGAGCTATGAGTGGACCTGCGAAACAGGCGCTGTTTGCGAATTCACACGTCAGCTCGGGCCGTCAACCGCGAGAGTTCCGAGATCTGCTACGCAAGATCGACAAAGAGAAGACCACCAAGCTGGGACTTGCTGACCTTGACCACTTCCGAACAAACGTCCTTCCTTCCTTACGCGAGTCACTAGCAACCCTCGCAGCCAACGATCCGGCGGTACCTGCGCTATTCCAAGAGGTTGAACGACTCGAAGTCAGTGGTGCTGCCGCAAAGCAGGTACGGGACGCCGAAGAAATCCTCAGGAGACTAAGTACGCGCCGCGTGTCTTACCGTCTGTTTCAATTCCTCGAGATCTTTGAATCCACGCTTGCGCAGGGTTCCTCATCAACGGTCGAAAGCCCTGACAATCTGCCTCATGACTTGCCCTTCATTATCGAAATGCTGATTGCGCAAATCCAAGAGGGAGTGGCGAGACGCTATGCCGTATACCGCTTGCGTGTTTTGTTCGAGCATTTCCTTCGAGAATTTCTGCGCCTTGAACTGGGCCGCGAAGAAACCGAGAATGAGATGAAGCCACAACGCGAACGAATTCTTCAGCGTCACATGGATGAGTTCCTGTTTCGCGAAGGTTACTTCCCATTGACACACAGCGAAGCGTCAGCGGGATACACCGACACGGTTCTCCTTGATAGTGTCGAGTCGAAACGGATCCCTCCCCTGTTGATTGAACTTAAGCAGGCTGTTTCCATCACCAAGCCAGCTTCCGTTCGTGCCACTGACGTTGCCGCCGCTGTTGCGAGCGCACGAGGCGAGGTGCGTCGATACAATGGGCACTTTGCATCGCGCTTACAGTGGCGCGACATCACGCCCATGATTGTGGTGGTCCACTCATGCCGAACAGACGTGTCGAGCTTAGATGCACCCGACGTCGTCACGATTGATATCTCTGACCGAACCCCGTCTGGAAAGCTAGCAGCGCGTAGCCTTACTGATGGCTCAACTGAATGAGTCTTGGAGCGGCGTCGCTCGAAGTTGAAACCGACCTAGCCGCCGTCAGCTCATAGCGAACGGAGATAATGATGCCACGTCTCGCGGAGGTTCAGACGGCAATAGGAGCAGCTCCTGAGCCAGATTGCTATGGATTGAGGGGTCGACACACTATGCTCCATCGATACATCGCAGGGCATTGCATGAGATGATGACGCTCATCTCCGCTGAGCGTACTGTACTTGACCCAAAAAAGAATTCAAGGAGGTCGCTCAAAGACTCGACTCTTCAGCAGCGGACCCATAACCCGTGACGGACCTTGAGCTGCGGGCGCTCTGCCTCGGACAGCCCCTTCAGGCGGATCGCGGCGTTGCCGTGCCGGTACGCCGCCGCGACGGACTCGTGATCGCCGATCGCGCCGTAGAAGCCGATCGCGAACGCCCGGGCCGCCTGGTCGTGAAGCGCGCCGCTCATCCCCACGACGCAGCCGACGTGCGCGATCAGCGCCTCTGCCGCCGCCTCGCCGTAGCACGCGCTCAGGACGACCAGCTGGACTGAGGCCCCCGCGACGCCAAACGTCTCCGCGATCGCCTCGGGCGAGACGATCTGGGCCCGCCCGTCAGCGGCCTGGAAGAACAGCCGTCCGGGCCGCCCTGGCCGCTGAAGTGGACCACCGCGGGCTGGAGTTCGCGCAGCTCGCGGAGCAGGTCGAGCGGCTGCACGGCCCACCGGGTCTCCAGCTGGAAGCGATCCCGGTACCCGCTGCGCTTCAGCTCCGACCGGATCGAGTGCGCCTCCACATCGAGCGCGCGCGGGTCGGTGCCGCACGGGTTGGCCGCCAGGAACAGCACGGTGCGTTTGGCCATCGAGATCATCGGCCCGAATCAGGCGATGGCGGGCTCGATTCACGACAAGCTGGTCGTGAATTTGTCGTCGGCTGGCGCTGGGATCGCCAGCTCGCGTTTGTGCGACCGCGCGACCGCGCGGCTGCTCAGGCAGGGCATGCTCGCCGCTGAGCGATCCGCGAGTACGACCTGGGAGGGGGCTACGTGCCGCAGTCTTTTCCGAGGCGCGTCACGCGACTTCTTGCCGAGCCGCCCTGCCGCCAGACCGACCCACGCCGCCGGGTCGACCGCGCCCGCCGGCCACGCGCCGGTCGCCAGCGATAGGCCGAGCCATTCCGGCCTATCGCTGACCGTGCGCGCGCCGTGAAGCCGACCCGGGGGAAGCTCAGCCGCCGACGCAGGCCGTCGAGTGCGGCAACCCCGCCCGCGGCACGCAGGTTGTCTCGCTCTCGAACGCAAGCACCGGACCACCGCCATGCGCGTGCGTGAGCTCCAGATCGTTGAGCTGCCGGAGGGTGTCACGACGCACCACGAGCTTCTGACGAGGTTTTGGCTTCATGGGGCAGCCACAATAGCTCAGGGCCCCACATCGACGCCTCCGATCTTACCGGCTCCGATCACAGCAGCGGGGTCGGGTAGGCGCCATCGCGACACCTCCCCACCCGTGCCCCGCGTCACAAGGTCTCCGGATGGGTCGAAGTGTACCCCCATCACATAGGTCTTGTGCGCCGCCAGGGTCCAGAGCGGCTTGCCGGTTGCCGCGTCCCAGAAACGGAGCAAGCCATCGCCTCCGCCGCCGACGACCAGCGCGCCGCCCGGCGCGAGGTCAGCTTCGGCCAGGAAGCGCGGACCGCCGCGATACGTACGGAGAGGGGCCCCATCTGCGGACCAGAGCCGCGCTGTGCCGTCACCGTGCGCGCTCAAGATCTCCCGGCCGCCGTCCACCCAGCGTGCGGACCAGACCTGAGGGCCCTCGAGTCGAGTCACCGCTCGCCGGTCGAGGTCAACAAGAGCCATCGGGGCGGCTTTCCCGCCGTGGTACGGCACGACAAGGAGGAGGTGACCGCCAGGCGAGGGGCGTAGCATGCGCGCGGGGATGCCGCTGGCGAGACTGACAACAGCGGTCTGGCCGGCAAAAACCCAGATGTGCCCGAGCGCATCAGCGATTGCGATCTGGTCAGTCGACAGCGCCGCGAGCGCTTGGATCTCGAAGCCGCTTGGCGGCGCCAGCACGACCGATTTGTCGCCGCGGGTCACCACCACAGCACCTGCGGCGTCGCCACTCACCA
>JBGQCL010000089.1:0-29484 GCA_041495365.1 Kofleriaceae bacterium
CCCCCGCCCCGCCGGCGGAGCCGGCAGGGTCCCCACCCCCCATCTCGCTTCGCTCGAATCCTCGCCAGGTCGAGCCGTTGCCCGGCCAGCACGGGCACAGCACCGTCGTGCGGCTCGGGTCCACCAGGTCGGGCGTCTGGAGCGCGGGCCACCATGCCTCGGCCCCGCTCGCCGGATCGCCGAACGGAAACGGCGAGGCGGTGATCCCGCCCACGACGATGACGACCGGCGCGGCGCCGAGCGGCTGACCGATCAGATAGCCGGCGAGCTCGACCCCGGCCAGGGCGTGCCCCTCGACCACCATCGCCTCCCGGTGGACCACGTAGCGCCGCGGTGCCGCGATCGGGGCGCTCGGAAGTGGGACACTGGCGGACATCTGTCCGTCATCGTGGACGAAGGCGACCGCCGGGTCAATTCATCGAGCCACCGCGCCCGAGGCTCCCGGAGCGCGCACCGAGGCCGCGTCGGTGCGCGATCTGCGACGATCGCCGATCGCATCACACCGCCTCGCCTCGGGACAGACAGCGTCGATATCGCTCGCTTACCGCTTCGCTGACCGATCGATCACCGTGACATCCGGCCGTGGCCATGGTGCGGCAACCGGCGGCAGGCTACGATTCTGTTGTGGCGGGACTCGATGAGGCGCGCGCGCGGTCCGTGCTCGCCGACATGCAAGAACGCCTCGCACGCAGTCCGATCGCCGCGCTCGGGCTGACAGCGGGGTCCACCCCGGAGGACGCCCGGGCTGCATTTCTGCAGCTGACGAAGCATTTCCACCCGGTGCGGTTCGGCCGGATGGCAACCGACATCCAGCGGCTGGCCAACGAGGTATTTCTCTCACTGCGCGCGGCGCACGACAGCGTCGCCAGGACGCTGCGGCGGCCGACCAGTCCGATCCCGCCGGCGCCTGCGGGCACCCCGGTCGGCGCTCCCGCGAGCGGTCCTGCCAACGGCCGCGGGCAAGCATTGCCGGCCCGCGCGGCGCGTCCCCGGTCCCATGACACCGGCGAGCGGCAGGTCGTGCCATCGAGCGTGCCCACGACGCCGGCGTCCGGCCCGCGGCCTGCCGTCGCCCGGCCCGCCGCGCCGGCCCCCGCGTCCCGCCCTCCGGGCGCCGTGCGCCCGATCGGGATCGCACCGCCGGTCACCGCGCGCGACGAGGCCGCCGTTCTCGATCTTCTCCAGCGCCAGCAATGGGATCAGGCGCGCACCACGCTCCACCAGCTGCTGGCGCGCGATCCGAGCTCGAAGCGGATCCGGGCGCTGGAGGCCTACGCTCGTGGCCGCGAGGCCCAGCTCGACCGCCGGCTCGACGACGCGCGCGTCGAGCTGCAGGATGCGCTCGAGCTCGATCCGGATCTCCAGGCCGCCAAGACCGCGCTGACCGAGCTGTTCACACGCCGAAGATAGGTATACTTCCGACGAGGCATGGGCCGCGTCATCGGGATCGATCTCGGCACCACGAATTCGTGCGTGGCGGTACTGGAGGCCGGTGAGCCGACGGTGATCCACAACCAGGAGGGCGGGCGGACCACCCCGTCGATGGTGTCGTGGAACGCCGACGGCGACGTCGTGGTCGGCGCGGCGAGCAAGCGCCAGATGATCACCAACCCGCAGCGCACCGTGTTCGGCGCCAAGCGCCTGATCGGCCGCAAGATGCACGACCGCGAGGTCCAGGCGCTGGTGTCGCGGCTGCCCTACAAGGTCGTCCCCGCCAAGAACGGCGACGCCTGGGTCGAGGTCGCCGGCACGCCGCGCTCGCCGCAGGAGATCTCGGCCCACGTGCTCGCCAAGATGAAGCGGGTCGCCGAGGACTACCTGGGCGAGCCGGTGTTCGAGGCGGTCGTCACCGTCCCGGCGTACTTCGACGACGTCCAGCGCCAGGCCACCAAGGACGCCGGCGCGATCGCCGGGCTCACCGTCCGCGCGATCCTCAACGAGCCGACCGCCGCGGCGCTGGCGTACGGCGCCCAGCACCAGCACAACCAGCGGCTCGCCGTGTTCGACCTCGGCGGCGGCACGTTCGACATCTCCATCCTCGCGATCGAGAACGGCGTGTTCGAGGTACTCGCGACCCACGGCGACACGTCGCTCGGCGGCGACGACTTCGACCGCGTGATCATCGACCTGCTCGCCGACGAGTTCGCGGCCGAGCACGGCCTCAACCTGCGCGACGACTCGGTCGCGCTGCAGCGGCTCAAGGAGGCCGCCGAGCGCGCCAAGATCGAGCTGTCGTCGGCGATGACCACCGACGTCAACCTGCCGTTCATCGCCGCCGGCCCGGGCGGCCCGGTCCACCTGATGCGCGAGCTCGAGCGCGGTCAGCTCGAGCGCGCCTGCCGCCACCTGATCGACCGGCTCGACGCCCCGTGCCGCCGCGCCCTGGCGGACGCCCACTGCACGCCGGCCGACATCGACCAGGTCCTCCTCGTCGGCGGCATGTCGCGGATGCCCGTCGTCCAGGAGCGCGCGGTCCAGATCTTCGGCAAGCCGGCCAGCCGCGGGGTCAACCCCGACGAGATCGTCGCGATGGGCGCCGCCGTGCACTCCGGCATCATGGGCGGCGAGCTCCAGGAGGTCGTGCTGCTCGACGTCACGCCGCACGACATGGGCGTCAAGGTCGCCGGCGATCGCATGTCGGTCGTGATCACCGCCAACACCAGCATCCCGACCCGCGCCAAGAAGATCTTCGCCACCACGGAAGACAACCAGACCTACGTCGCGATCGAGATCTACCAGGGCGAGCACGAGCTCGCGTCGCGCAACCGCCGGCTCGGTCGATTCATCCTGGGCGATCTCCGCCCCGCGCCGCGCGGTCAGACCAAGGTCGAGGTCAGCTTCACGATGGACGCCGACGGCATCCTCGAGATCACCGCCGCCGAGATCGGCACAGGCCGCGCCGCCAGCGTCCAGATCGAGGCCTCCAGCGGCCTCACCGCCGAGGAGATCGAGCGCCTCGGCCAGCGCCTCGCGACCTGACGCGGAACGCCGCGCAGACCTCCGCCCTCGCGCCGGCCCGGTGGTCCTGCCGGCCCGGTGGTCCTGCCGGCCCGGTGGTCCTGCCGGCCCGGTGGTCCTACCCTCAAGGGCAACTGCGCGATGTACGGGCTCCAGTCGTATGCCGACGTCGCGCATCGCTTCGAGAGCGAGCTCGCCGATTCCGGGATGCCGCTGGCTCCCGAGCAGCGCGATCAGCTGGTCGCGCTGTGGAAGGAGGCGATGGCGCGAGTGGCGCCGCTGCTGGGAGCCGAGCGCCGCGAGATGATCGAGATCGAACGCGACGAGGGCCTCAGCGCGCTGCGCCAGGTCGTCCACGGCCTCGGCGGCACGATCGACGTCGAGTCGACCCCCGGGCACGGCACGACGTTCCGGTTCTCACGTCGTGACGATCGCAGCGCCGACTGCCCTTCCGGAGGGCGAGATCGTGGAGCTCGTCGAACTGGGCGACGCGCCGGCGAGCGGTGCCGATGATCTGGACGACGAGGAGCATCCCGTCGACGATGCCGAACGGCAATGCTATCCTCAAGGGCATGGCAGGCGTCCGCAGCACATTCCACTGGAACGGCAAAGATCTTCCAGAAGAGCTTCGTGACCTGGCTCCGGGAACGTACGTGCTCGAGGCGATTGATCAGCCTCCATTGCTGACGGAAGAGGAGGATGCTGGGCTGAGCGCTGCGCTCGCCTCGCTGCGAGCCGGGAAAGGCCGCACGCTCGAGCAGGTTCGGCAGACGATCGATGCAATCCTCCGGCGGTGAGCATTTCCTTCTCGCCGGAGGCCGACGTCGATTTTGCGAACGCGATCGAGTACCTCGCGGAGCGCAACAAGACGGCTGCCAACGAGCTCGGTCGTCGCATCTTCGCAATCCTGGACAAGCTCGCCGCTGGCGATTTCGAAGGCCCCCAAGAAACACTCCGGTCCGGGGAGCTCGTCCGTAGCTGGCCGGTGCCACCGCTGCGTATCTACTATCAGCGACGCGGCGACGGATTGTGGATCGTTCGCCTCGATCACCAGGCACCAGGCCCGGCCACCCATCGTGCGTTGATCAGGTGCGACGGTGATCCGCACGGTCAAGCCGAGACGGACGCAGGCGCCGCGAACGAAACGACCGATTGCTCGTAGCTGCCCGAGCCCATGGTGCCGGGCTCGAACAGCCCGCGCTCGGCGATCCAGGCAAATGACTCGTCGTAGACCTGGCGGGTGTAGGGCTCGAACACGATGCGCTCGCCGGGGCCCCAGCGCCGGGTGTCCATCGCCGCATGAAAGCGCTCCGGGAACTCCTGGAGATAGTAGTGGGTGTAGATCTCGGGGCGGACGTCGATGTCGCGCTGGGCGCGGCGCAGCGCTCGGTAGTACTTGCGGACGTCCTCGGGGTCCGGATCGCCGTTGATCATCGCGGCGATCATGAACGTCGCGTCCATGATCTTCCTGTGGCCGAGCTGCTCGGCGAGGTAGTAGGGGCCGCTGAACAGCGTCGCGGCCGACGCCTTGCCATCGAGGAACGCCTCCATGCGGTGAAACAGCATGCCCTCGCTGAACGACAGCTCGATCTGGTCGCGGGGCAGGTAGCGCTCCAGCGCCTGGATCGTCGCGTAGTGGCTCCCCGACTGGAAGCCGACCGAGATCGGCACGCCGGCGAGGTCCGCCGGGCTGCGGATCGGCGAGTCCGCGGGCACGAAGATCCCCGCGGGGGCCACCGAGTAGGCGTCCGCGAACAGCCGGGTGTGGCCGCGCGATGCGGCGACGTTGACCGTCCAGTGACACGCGCAGGTGACGTTCGACGCGCGGCCCTTCTCGATGCTCTGGAACGCGCCGGTCTTGCCCGACGCTGCGTGGTGCGCGCCGCCGCTCGACCGGATGAGCTCGTGGAACTCGTAGTCGAGCCCCTCGGCACGGAAGTAGCCCTTCTCCTCGGCCACCCATTCCTGCAGACGGAAGTGCGCCTCGATCGCGAACTTGGCCATGGCAGGACCGTAGCGAACCCGGCCAGCGGGTACGATGCCCAACGAGGAATGACCGTCATGCCCCGATCGAATGAGCAGGGCATCCAGCTTCGCGATCTCCGGATCCTGGAGGTGGTGCTCGGCGAGCTCAGCCTGACCCGCGCGGCCGAGCGGCTCGCGACCAGCCAGCCGACGATCAGCAAGGTGCTCGCGCGGCTGCGCGGCCAGCTCCATGATCCGCTGCTGGTGCGCGACGGTCAGGCGATGCGGCCGACCCCGCGCGCCCAGGAGCTCGTGGCGCCGCTCCGCGCGCTGCTCGCCGCCGCCGACGGCATCCGGCGACCGCCGCACGGAGGCTTCGATCCTGCGACCTCGCAACGCCGTTTCCGGCTGGTTGTCACCGACGTTGGCATGATCCGGTTCATGGCGCCGCTCACCGCGCGGCTCGCGGGGGCAGGGTCCGGCCTGACGCTCGAGGCGGTGCCACTCGATGCGCGCCACTTCGAGCTCAAGCTCGCCGCCGGCGAGGCCGACCTGGCGCTCGGAGCGTTTCCGTACGCGCCGCGCGGCCTGCGCCGGCAACCGCTCTACATCGATAAGTACGTATGCATCGCGCGCCGGACGCACCCGGAGCTCCGCCGGCTGCGCACGCCGGCCGGGTTTCTCCGCGGGCGCCACATCCTGGTCACCGCGTCGGACACCGGGCACGGCGCGCACGAGGCCGCGCAGCGCGCGCTGGAGGCCGTGATCGCGCCCGATGCGGTCCTGATCCGGCTGCCGAGCTTCGTGGCCGCCGCGCTGGTCGCGTCCCGGACCGATGGCGTCGCGATCGTGCCGGCGAACCTCGCGCGCGCGCTGACCGGGCTCGGGCTCGCTGCGTTCCGGCCGCCGATCGCCACGCCGCCGATCGCGGTCGCCCAGTACTGGCACGAGCGCCACCAGCGCGATCCGGGCCACCGCTGGCTCCGCGCGGCGTGCTTCGCGCTGTTCGGCCGGCATTGAACCGCCGCCGCGGCGATTCCGCGGAATCGTGTGCGCCGCGTCGGACACCGGGCACGGCGCGCACGAGGCGGGCTCGGGCTCGCTGCGGGCTCCGTTGCGATTCCGCGGAATCATGTGCCGCATGGCGAGCCCGCGCGGGCCAGCGGGCCAGGGGCGACGGTGCTTGCCGCCCATGGATCGCGTCGCAGAATCGGTATTATGTCAACTCACCGCGGGTGTGGTTCTACTACTGTGACTTCCTTGCAGAATCCGGCCTTACGGCCCGAATCCTCGTCGGAGCCGTTTCGCGCCCGCGCGCGGCGCCGCCTGCCTGCCACCGGCTACGCCGCGGCGCGCGCTCCGTGCGCGCTCATGACCGCCGCGGTCCGGGCCGACTTCGCCGCGTGAACTCCAGCCGCGATCTGCACGGGCTTGGCGAGCGGCTTGATCGCGCGCGCGATCGCCGGCGCCCAACGGTCACTGAGCTGGAGCGCGCGGAGCTGCAACACGTCATCACCGCTCGCGTGCTTCCACCGCGCGCCAGGCCGCTTCATCCGGCACGACACCAGGCTCTTGCACGTCGCCTCGACGTTGCCGCTGCCCATAGCGCGCGCGCCCGCGTAGTCCATGCGCGCCAGGCGCGCGCGGAAGTACCGGATCGCAGCCTCGACCGGCCGCGTACCATCGAGCATCACCTGCTCGAGCCCGCTCTGCTCCATCTCCTCCACGATCGACGCCGCGGCGCCAGCGTCGTGCTTCAGCGCATGTCGCCAGCGCCGGAACTGGCCTGGCTTCGCCTTGCGCTTGACCTCGAACACCCGCGCCAAATCCAGTTTCGGCGCTCCGAACCGGGTGATTCGCCCTGCAGATCCGACTGTTACGCTTTCTGAGACGTCACAGTATTGGATCCACACCCCTCCGACAGGCCGCCGAGCCATCGTTTCAGCGCTGGCCCCCCATGCTCATCCTCCCGGTCGGCCACGGCTCCGATAACCCGGTCGCCGACAACAAGACCGAGGACGGCAGCCGGCAGAACCGCCGGATCGAGTTCGAGATCCTTCAGGCGAGCGAGCTGCCGTGATCTTCGAGCTTGCAAGTAACCATCTGTTAGGTAAGCTCGAAGCGGTCAGCGCATCGCCGGTCGTGCGCCACCGTGAGCTCGCCGGCGAGGGTTGGCGTCAGAGCGCCGAGCGGCTCGAGCACAGGAGCACGTCATGGCCAGGCTGATCTACGCCGCGATCACGTCCCTCGATGGCTACATGGGCGATCGCGACGGCAACTTCGAGTGGTCCGTCCCGACCCCGGAGGTGTTCGCGGCCGTGCTCGAGCTCGAGCGCCCGATCGGCACGTACCTCTACGGCCGCCGCATGTACGAGACGATGGCCATCTGGGAGACCGCTCATCTCGACGCCGGCACGCCCGCTTTCACGCCCGGACAGCTCGAGCTCGAGCGCGACTTCGCCGCGGTCTGGCGCGCCGCCGACAAGATCGTGTTCTCGACGACGCTGGCGCGCGCGTCGACCCCACGCACGCGCATCGAACACGCGTTCGATCCCGACCAGGTTCGCCGGCTGAAGGCGACAAGCGAACGCGACCTCACCGTCGGCGGCCCGCGCCTCGCGGCGGCGATGATCGCCGCGAACCTCGTCGACGACTTCCACGTGTTCGTCAACCCGATCATCCTCGGCGGCGGCAATCCCTGGCTGCCGCCGGATGTCCGCATGGCGCTCGAGCTCCTCGACGAGCACCGCCTCGGCGGTGTCATGCACCTGCACTACCGAGCTAGCTGACGAAGCTAGAATCGAGGCCCGAAAATCGGGGGTCCGCGCTGGCATCCCACACCGGGCCGACGGACAGCTCCGCAACTCACTGCTGAGACAGGGTGAGCGGGGCCTCGCCGAGATCGGGGTCGCCTCGACCGGCCGCACGCCATCGAGCATGACCTTCTCGAGCCCGCTCTGCTCCAGCTGCTCGACGATCCAGCGCCGCGCAGCTCGTCGGTACAGCGATCGTCGTGGTCGTCGTCATCGTCGGGCTCCCTGCGTCGTCGATGCGACGCGGACCCATTCAGATCCTCGACGGGAACCGAGGCAACTTCTGGCCGAGTCATCGGCAGGATCCATGTTCGGCCGTAGTCACGTGCTTATCCACAGGCCCACGACGATCACAACGATGATGAACAGACTGGGCGTGCGCTGCCTGCGCACTGACGATCCGCGCGCGCACCGCCGAATGAACCGCGTCGCGCACCTGCACCCAGCGCACCAACACGGTCTCGAGGTCCGGCGGCGTCGCGCCGTCTGCCTCGCGCGCCCACCCGGGGTGTGGATCCAATACTGTGACGGCCTCGCGGATGCAACCTACGAATCCGCAAGGTTAATTCGTCGATTCGAGGCACGAAAACTGGTTTTTGGCGTCCTGGTGGCGCGTCAGGCAGGATGGGCCGTGGCCAAGCAAGATCGAGCTTCCCGAGTCCTGGGCCCGTGTAGCTGAGCCGCTGCGTGCGCTCCTCACGGATCCATCGCGCGCCGGGCAGAGGCTCCGAGGTCAAGCTCGGGGCCTCACGTTTCTCCCGTAGCGGGAGGGCAGCGGTCTACACCGGGACCGGTGCTGGGTCTACTTTCGGCCCCCGCACCACGGCGCGCTTGTTCAGGATGCCGGTGTCGGACACCGACCTCGACGCGGGCGTGAAATTTCGACAGCTCCGGACTGCCCTTACCACCGCGTAATCGGAGTAGATATCGAGACGAACGCGCGCCGGGAAACAGGGCGGTATGTCCTGGACTCCTACCAGCGCGACGCGCATAGTCGCGCTGCGGCCTGGTCGTTTGGTGGGCTGCTCAAGGGGATGCCAGTGCGTGACTTCGGAACCAAGCGTTCGCCGATGTCGGATCGGGATGAGCACGTAACGGCTGCCGGGCCGGGGCCCGGCAAGCGCATCCTGACCGAGATGTTGCTGGCGCCGGCGCAGCAGAAATCGGACGCGGTGGTGCATCGGAAGGCAGACTCAGCCCCAGCGATGCCGACCGCGCCGCGGCCGAGCATTGCGGAACTGTTCGGCCGGCGCACGGAGCAGCAGCCGAGCGCCGGCCGGGGACTTGACGACGCGCCGAGGCCGCCGATCATGCGCTCGGAGGCAGGCCCGGCGAGCGGCGACCCCGGAGAGCTATTCGGGGCAGCGACGCACGGTGCTGGCTCCGAAGTGCCGTATCGAGCAGAGATGGAGCACTCGTTCGGTGAAGACTTCGCGGGAGTACGCGTCCACCTCGGACAGACGCAGGCGATGCGGGGACTGGGGGCGCATGCTGCTGCGCAGGGCGAAAATGTCGCGTTCGCAACCACCGACCCGACCAAAGAGTTAGTCGCACACGAACTCACACATGTAGTGCAACATCGTCGCGGCGCACTATCGCATATCGCCAGCAAGGCAGTCAGTAGTCCGAGTGATGCCAGCGAGATCGAGGCGGATGCGGTCGCATCGAAGGTCGCTGCCGGAGAGCGGGTCCAGGTCGGGCGCGGGCGTGCCGGCGCTACGGAGGCGTGCGCTTGCGCCGGGGCCGGCTGCGCTGCGTGCGATAAGGTGGCTGGTTCCTCGGGAAGCAGCACGGTCGCGCGATCGATCGTCCACCGCGCGGCCGCGCCAGGTTCGTCGCGTGCGGCGATCGACGAAGCGATCTCCCTGGTCGCCGGGCCGGCGCTTGAGGCGGCGCGAACGACCGGCGGCCCGATGGCAATAGCGGAGCGAGTTGCGGTCGTCAATCAGGCACACGCGCGGCTATCGCAGCCTGCGGGTGAAGCCGAGCAGAGCGGAGCGGGACAAGACCACAATGTCAATGCCGATCAGCTGATCGCCGCGGTGAATCAGGTGCGCACCGGGTTCGCCCACCGTTCGTCGGGAGCGCCGCAGCAAAGCGAGGGTGGCGACGCTGCCGAGCGTCAGACCGCTACTGGGCCGCGCGCGCGGTCCGAGCCAGCGCATCGCCCGGAGGCGATGCCAGCTGCGGCCGCCGGGGTAGTCCAACGCCAGGTGGCGCCTCCGCCATTCGATTGCGAAGGACTGCTCCAGCAGATCATCGAGTTCCTCAACGTGGTGAAACAGCGAAGCGCTGAGCTGATCGCAGATGTGCAAGGCCTCCAGTGGAACCACTGGGCGAAAGGCGACGCGCATCCTGACTACGGATCAGTGGAAGGGCACCAGGACCAGTTCCGAGATCGCCAGCGCGGCCTGCGCCGCCGACTCAACGACTGGAATAGCAACAACTGTGGTGGCGGCCTTCCGGCCGACGCATGGGACTGGGCGACGCAGCCCGCTCCGAATCCGACACCGCGCCCAAATCCTGCTGTGCAGCGCGCGACCGAGACCGTTGCGGTGGGAGTTGGTGTCGGTGTTGGACTCTACGTCGCATATCGAGTCGTTCGCATGATCCCGTCATTGTTTCCTCCGCTGTGGTGGACGATCCCCGGGAATGCGGCGATCCCATGACTGAGCGAGCACGCCGATGACCGTCGCAGTGACAGTCGCCAGTAACGAGATCTCGGGCTGGCGCGAGACCTTGCTGATCCTCGCGTTCGAGCGATGGCAGCCGCTGCTCGCTGATCTCGGCGTGCCGGCCGAGATCGCCGAGGCGCCGGCCGCGGTCCAGGCCGCGGCGGAACGCTGCTGGCAGATCAGGTTGGCCCTGCACGCCGTGCCCGGCCAGGGCCGCGAGGACTACCGCGCGATGACCGAGGCGATGGTGCGTGACTTCCTGGCCCAGGTTGGGGTGGACTATGGCGAGACACCCGCGCTCGGACTCCACCACTGGGCGGTACGCCAGTACATTGATGATTTCCAGCGCAACTCCTATCTGGTGTGGAGCCAGTTGCTGCGCCGGTTGGCGGGGATCGCAGGGCTCGGCTATCCGCTGGTTGCGCTGACACTGCCGGCCGCCACGATCGACTCGCTGGCGCGCACAGTGGAGCAGCACTTGAGCCTCGAGCTCCAGCGCGACGACGCCGCGCGTATCGCCGCCACCGCGAGCGCGCCAGTGTCTGCCGTCGAGCACATGGTCGGATCCCGCGAGCCCGAGCTCGTCAGTAGCGCAAAGGAGAGCGTGGGCGAGGCGGTCACCAATCAGCGAGCGTTTCGCGCGCTATCACAGATCGTCCGCGGCCTCGACGTCGGCGAGCGCGATACGCTCACGACGTGGGCGCGCGAGCAGGCAGCTGCGATGCAGATGCCGGTCCAGTTTGTGGCGCTTCCACACGCATAGCCTTGGAGTCCTTCAGCCTGCGGCGCACGTCGGTCGCCAGCATCGCGAGCGTCACCTCGCTGAATCGCGCGAGCAGCAGCGCCTCGGCCTCGTCGAACGACTTGCCGAGCTGCGCGTTGACCGCCTCCTCGACGATGCAACCCGGTGACTCGGTCACCTGCCTCGATCTGCTCAAGGCGCGGTCGCGCCGCGTGCCTTGCAGAATTCGTGCAACCAGGCCGCCGAGCCATCGTTTCAGCGCTGGCCCCCCATGCTCATCCTCACGGTCGGCCACGGCTCCGATGACCCGGTCGCCGACAACAACGACTTCCACGTGTTCGTCAACCCGATCATCCTCGGCGGCGGAATCGTCATCAAGAATGCCCTGGAGCTCGCGAAGATGCGGCGCGCCGGTGCGATCGCCCGCGCCGTGTTCGATGCCGTCGAAGCTGCCTGCGTCCCGGGGACGACGACCGCCGAGCTCGAGCGGATCGCCGCACGCGAGATGGCGCGGCTCGGCGCGACCTCGGCGTTCCTCGGCTACAACCCGGGCAACTCGCCGCCCTACCCCGCCGTGCTGTGCACCTCGATCAACGACGTCGTCGTCCACGGCATTCCGTCGCCGCGCGAGGTGCTGCGCGAAGGCGACCTCATCGGCATCGACTTCGCCTGCCACCGCGACGGCTACTGCGCCGACGCGGCGCGGACCCTCGCCGTCGGCGTGATCAGCGCGCCGGCGCGCGGCCTGCTCGACGCCACCCGCGAAGCGCTCGCGCGGGCGATCGCAGCGTGCGGCCCGGGGAGCCGGCTCGGCGACATCGGCGCGGCGATCGAGAGCCTCGCGGCGCGCGGCGGCCACGGCCTGGTGCGCGACTTCGTCGGCCATGGCGTCGGCCGGAGGATGCACGAGGATCCGCAGGTCCCCAACCACGGCAAGCCCGGCACCGGCCGCCGGCTCAAGCCCGGCATGACGATCGCCATCGAGCCGATGTTTACCCTCGGCGGCGGCGCGGTGCGGCTACTCGACGATCGCTGGTCCGTGGTCACAGCCGACGCCAGTCTGGCCTCGCACGTCGAGCACACCGTCGCGGTGACCGAGCACGGCGCCGAGGTCCTCGCCGGCTGATCGCCGGCGCCGTGCCGCCGACCTCGAGCTTGGCGATCGTCCGGTCCGGCCCGAGATCGCCCTTCGCACCACGCCACGCCATCGCGAGCGCGGTCATGATGCTGACCGGCGAGATCGCGAGGTTGGCTGGCGTTGCGGCGGCCTTGTGCCACAGCTCGACGGCGAACTGGTTGTTCGCCTTCGCGAGCGCGCCGGCCGCGGCACCGGTCGGCATCGCGCGACCGGATCGTCGGGCACAGCTTTCAAGTACTCCTCGTAGGCGGCGATCGCTTCGGCGTGCTTGCCCTGCTGCTCGAGCTTGCGGCCCTTGTCGAGGAGCTTGTCAGCGGGCTCGGCAAGCGCGGTACTCGCGAGGATCGCGATCAGCGCGAACGAACGCATGGGCGCAGCTTACTCGTGCCAACCGGCCAGCGTCTCCCGCGATGCGAAGCGACTCATGCGGCTCGAGCTCCGGCCAGCGGCGTTCGTGGGTGAAAGCAACATGTACCGTGTTCGCGGCCCGGATCCGAGACAGGCGGAGACACCTCGCAGACCCGGCTCGCGCGCCGAGCCCGACGATCGCTTGCAGATCCAGAGGTTGCCGCCACGGTACTGGATCGATGCACCCTGTCTCATTCCCTGTCGATTCTGTGTCAGCGTCCGCCGGGTCGAACGTCACGCGATCGTCCCGACGGCGACTGGTGAGTCGCGGTTGCAATACCACTCTGGCCAGGCTAGGGTGACGCCGCTTGACCACACGATCGGGGATCGGTGGCAGTACTGGGAGGGAATTCATCGTGTCTCGTAGGATCAAAGCATCGCTGCTGACTCGCATGACCGCGCTCGTCGTGGTCGCCGTCGCCCCGGCCGTCGCTCCGGCCTTGGGCTGCCACCTCGACAAGGTGCTCGACCCGGTGGTCGATCCACTCAAGGCCGCGGTCTCCACGCTGGACGACGCGATCCAGAAGATCACCGCGGCCTCGGGCAGCTGGCAGACCGTGTTGCAGAGCTCGCTGAGCAAGCTGACCGCGGACGCGCAGTCGACGGTGCGCAACGAGATCCAGACCCTGCTCAACAACACGATCGCCACCGTGCAGGTCAGCGTGATGTGCACGGTCGACTTCGTCGGTCACCGGGTCGTCCAGGTGCTGCAGGAGATCAAGGCCGAGTTGCTCGGCGGGCCGCCGCCGGCGCCGGACCCGGTGGTGTGCTCGAGCTCGCCTATCGCGGTCGAGTTCGCCGCCTGGCAGGAGAACCGCGTGCCGGTCGTGACGCTGACCGGCTACGACCTCAAGGCGCCGCTCCAGGTCAAGCTGGTCCAGACCACCGGGGCGGCCGTGGTGCCCAACGTGCTGGCCTCGGTCAGCCCGTACCAGGCGACCATCAACCTCGGCACGACCGGGCTCAAGCTGACGCCGCAGTCACAGAAGATCTCGGTGCTGACCACCGCGAACCCGCCGGTCGAGCTGTCGGGGATCAACGTGATCCAGCCGCAGCCCAAGATCTGCGAGGAGCGCGACACGCCGCCGCTCGCGATCGGCCCGGTCAGCCTGGTCGCCGACAGCCACACCGGCGGCGATGGCGAGTTCAACGGCAACGGCCCGCACGTCCAGATCGCGTTCCAGATGTTCCCGCTCGGCACGGATCTGCGCTACCTCATGACGATCATCGCGACCGAGACCGGCGGCGATGGCACCCAGTTCCGCGGCTTCGGTGGGGGCACGCTATCGCTCAACCCGCCGCTGCCGGCAGGGTTCACCATCGTCTCGGTCAACGGCGCGACCGCGAGCGCGGCCGACTACACCGACCAGGACAGCAAGGACGACCACGTCAGCCCGAACAATGGCGGGCCGGTCAGGGAGTTCGTGGTCGTCGGCGATACCTCAGGGGACGACTTCGGCAAGACCGGTATCAAGTCGGTCTCGTTCAACACCGTCGGCCTGCACATCAAGGAGACCGGCAACTGCGTGACCAAGGCCGAGGCCAGGACCTTGATCGCGTCCGGCAAGGTGACGCCAGAGCTCGTCCAGCACCTGCAGGCCGCGCTGAAGAAGTAGCTGCTCAGGGCTCTCGGGATCGCGGCGAAGAAGGCGCGGCCGTCGCCGGCGACCACGGCAAGGGCACGGGGTTCCCGCCGCGCGGCCGGTGCGGCTCGACGACTCACCGGCGGCGACTGCCGTCGTCCCATGTCGGCGGCCATCGCGCCATGGGAGCAGCTCGGCGGCAGGTACACGTTGATCGTGCGACGCTCGCCGAGGATCTTCGACTCGAGCTGGAACGTCTCCCCAGTGTGAGCGGAGATGCGCCCGACGGCGACGGCGATGGCGCAGGCCCGCGCGGGTGCCGGGGTGGCAGGCGCACAACCGGGGCGCGAGGACGAGCACGAGCAACCGCGAGCAGACCTGAGCCCTGGCAGATCCACAGGTTAGCGCCACCGATCCCCATCCGGCGATTGTCGGGAACAAAACGCCGGGCTGGCCGAGCAAGCGTCAGGACATGCTCGGCACCGTGCCAGGCCCAGGCCCCTCCGCCGCGGACGACGGCGAGATCGACGACCGCACGCTGCGGCTCGCCGCCGCCGGTGACCGCGACGCGGCCCGCACCCTGGTCGAGACCTACCAGGATCGGGTGTTCGCGCTGGCCTCGCGGATGCTTGCCGGCCGCGGCCGCGCGACGGTCGAGGACGCGGCCCAGGACACGTTCCTCCAGGTATTTCGCCGGCTCGGCGCGTTCCGCCCCGGCGGCCCGGCCAGGCTGTCGACCTGGATCCTCACGATCGCCGCGCGGCGCTCCATCGACGAGCTCCGCCGCCAGCGCCCGGCCTTGATCGCCGACCTCGAGCCGGCGGGCGACGCGCGCGGGGACGAGCGCGCGATCCGCCGGGAGCTGGTCGCCGCGATCGAGCGCGCGCTGCGCGACCTGTCGCCCGAGCTGCGCGCCGCGTTCCTGCTCCGCGAGTACCACGGCCTCCACTACGCCGAGATCGCGAGCGCGCTCGCGATCGACCTCGGCACCGTGAAGTCGCGGCTGTCCCGGGCCCGCGCGGCGCTGCGCGAGCACCTCGCGGAGGTTCACGATGCAGGATGACGACGCCCCCGCCGATCCGGAGCTGTCCCGCGCGCTGGACGTGTGGCCCCCGCTCCCTCCGCCCACCGGGTTCGCCGACCGCGTGCTCGCCGCGCGAGATGCCGGCGCGGCGCAGCCGCAGCCGCGGCGATGGCGGATCGGTGTCATCGCCGGCATCGTCGCGGCCGGGGCCGCGGCGGCCGGGGCCGCCATCGTGCTGCGCTCGCCCCACCCCGCCGCCACCGGGGCGCTGCGCGCCGATCGCCGCACCACCGCCGCGCTCGGCGATCGCGGCGTCGCGGTCGCCGAGCCGGCGAGCGAGCTGACCTGGCGCGTCGACGACCGCGGCGCGGCCGACGTCGTCCAGCGCCGCGGCGACGTGTTCTACCGCGTCGAGCCCGGCGGTCCGTTCGTCTTGCACACCCCCGCCGGCGACGTCCGCGTCACCGGCACCTGCTTTCGCATCGAGGTCGAGGACATGAACACCAACCACAAGCTCGTGCTGTCCGGCCTGGCCGGCGCTGCGGTCGCGTCGACCGTGCTGCTCACCGTGTACGAGGGCCGCGTGATCGCCGAGACGCGGTCGGCGAGAACCGAGATCGCCGCCGGGACCCGCGCCACCCTGCGCGGCGACTCCATCACGGTTGCCGGCGCCGCGCCCAGGACGGCCGCCGATGACAGCGCCAGCCGCGAGCAACTGCTCGCCCGCACCCGCGATCAGCAGGCCCAGCTGATCGCGCTCCGCGCGCGGCTCGCCCGGCTCGAACCCACCGCCGCGCCGGCCACCGGCGAGGACGCCGCCGCCGACCCCGGCCGTCCGTGGCACGACCCCAGCCCCGAGCAGCTCGCCGCCTGGGTCGCGACCTGCCACGTTCGCGCCGACGCGCCCGATCTCGAGCACGGCACGCCGACCCCCGGGAGCGGCGTCACCGCCGGCGAGGTCGATGGCTTCAACGCCGCGATGACGGAGACTACCCAGCACTGGCACGACCTCGTGCGCAGCCTCTACCTCGAGACCACCGGGGACACCGCCGGTGCGGACGCGCTGTCGATCGAGTCGATGCGCCACGAGATCGACGAGAAGAGCCCGCCGGGCGAACCCAACGTGCTGCTGCAGCGGGTGTCCCGGGAGCGCGCCGGTCTGGACCGGCCGCCCGCCGACCTCAGCAAGGCGTCGCCGATCGAGCGGCTGATGCGCGCCTACCTCGCGCTCGGCGATCAGACCGAGGCCGCGCTGGCCCGGCGGATCGGCCCCGATCGCGCGCGAGAGATCCGCGGCGACGGCTGGGGCTCGCGCAGCGAGCTGAGCGGGTGCCCTTCCGCCGCCGACGGAGGCAAGTAGCCGCGCGCGGTCAGCGAGGCCCGGCCGGCGGGGGCCGGGCCGGTGGGGCGGGGGGCGGGCGGGCATCGCCGGTCGTGTGCTTCCACCTGGCACCGGAGCGCTTCATGGGTGCCGTCACCGAGGCATCTGATAGTCTCGCGACGATGTCGGACATCGCGGTCTACCCACGGGCTGTGTCATGGCTGCTGCGCTGGATGTGACGCTCGCGAGCGTGTTCGGCGTCGAGCTCGAGACGTCTGCGTGGTTACCACCGGACGAGGCGGACCCAGGCGAGTTTCTCCGCGCCGCCGAGGTGATCGGTCGAGCGATCGTCGAGCGCGGGGGCAGCGCGCGACCGGTCGTGGAGCCGACATGGGCCGCGCTGCGGGCGCGTCCCGACGTCCCCCCTGCCCCGCACGAGAGGGCCGCAGCGATCGAACGCCAGCTGGCGTGGGCGCGATCCGCCGGTGCTTCGTGGGACGGCATCGAGTTTCACGTCGATGTCGGCGGCAACGCGTCGGTGCGAGCCAGCCGGAGGCTGTCGTCCGGCGAGCCGATCCTGACCGTCCCGCGGTGCCTGATGATCGTCGACAACGAGCTGGCCGCCTCGACGACCGGCGAGCTCGCGCTCGGGTTCCCCGGACCGGGTCCGCAGGACGCGCTGGCCGCGTGGCTGGCGCTCGAGGCGCGCGAGCCGGCGTCGCGATGGCGCGCGTACTTCGACGCGCTGCCGGTTCAGCTCGCCGAGCTTCCGATGTTCCACGACGAGGACGATCTCGCCGCGCTGGCAGGAACGGCAGCGCATGCGATCGCGGCCGAGAACAATCGCGAGGTCCACGCCACGTACGGCCGGCTGTCCCGTGAGCTCCGCGCGCGGCTTTCCCTGGCGGACTTCGCGTGGGGAAACGCACTCGTGATGTCGCGTGGCTTTCATGCTCCGGGGACCCTGGACCATCACATCGCGCTGATCCCGCTCGTCGAGATGTTCAATCACGCGCTCGGCGACACCACCTGGACCTACGACCCGCTCGACGGCTTCGTGGTCCGCACCGTGCGCGAGATCGCGATCGGGGACGAAGTGCATTTCACCTACGGCGTCCGCAGCGACACGCATCTGGTCGTGTATTTCGGCTTCGCGCTGGACAGCAACACCGCACGCGAAGCCGGCCTGGTGTTCGACCGCGCGTCCGATCCGGTCAACCAGGTTGCCGCGCACCTGCTGTGGAAGCTGCCCCTCGAGATGCCGGCCCGGATCCGCGTCGGGTGCCGCCTCGACCACCGTTTCCAGCGCGCGCTGTCGCTCGCTCGCCTCCAGGCATCGGGCCCGGTCGAGCGTGCACGCGTGGTGGAGGCCGGGCTCACGCCGTACGGGGACCTGCCCTGGCTCGGCGGTGCGCTCGAGGACGCCGCGTTCGCGGTGCTGGCCGCGGCCGCCCGGCGCGCGCTCGCCGAGCTGAACACCCACGCGCCGCGCGCGGCGGATCGCCCGTGGGACCGGATCTGCTCGGTCGTGCGCGATGCAGAGCGCGCGGTGCTCGAGCAGCTCATCGAGTTCACGAGCATGGCTCGCGAGCAACTGCACGGGCAGGATCCCGCAAGGTTGCGCGCGGCGGCGGCCGCCATCCCCGACGATGCGCTCGGCCCCCGGGGCCTCCTGCGTGACTACCTCCATGCCATCGCCGACGAGCCGACCGCATGATCGCCTCGCGGCCGAGCTCGCGCACCGGTCGAGCACCGGACGCGCAGCGCGGGTCACTGGAACAGTGGGCCAGACCTGGGCCCCGCCCTGCCGTCCAGTCGGGCGTGCGGAAGGTCCTCGGGTTCCATGCGATCACGATGTCACGGCACGCAGCGCATCGTCGCCGTGACCCCGGCGCGTCGGGTCACGGGCGTCGCGCAGTGAGCAGGCGCAGGCCGACGTCGTGCTCGGCGAGCTCACGCAGGTGGCCGTGCCGCGCGGCCCACGACCCATCCGCGAGGTCGCGGCCGAGCGCGGCGACGATGCGATCGACCACGCCGGGATCCATCCGCGCGAACCCCGAGGTCGCGTTCCGCGCGTCCGGATCGAGCACCCGCTCGGGGTGCGCCCAGAACGAGCCGAGCATCCAGTCCTGGCAGTCGGGCGGCAGCGGGACCGGCTGGACGTCGACGTCGCCGCCGAGCCACGCCGCGATCTGCGCCGGCGGTGGGAAGATCACCCGGTCGAGCGCCGCGAGCTCGGGGAAGTAGTCCTTCACCAGCCACATCTCGGTCGCGACGTCGGCGTCGTACGTCAGGATGACGACCGGGCCGCGCGCGACGCGGCGCAGCTCGCGCACGCCGCGCTCGCGGTGCTCGTCCCAGTGGTGGATCGTGAGGATCGCCATCGCGGCATCGACGGCGCCGTCGCGCAGCGGCAGATCGTCCGCGGTCCCGCGCAGCGCGGGGGCGAGCGCGCACGGGCGCTGCGCGGCCATCACGTCGCTCGGCTCGATCGCGATCACGTGGCGATCGGTGGGCTCGTACGAGCCGGCGCCGGCGCCGACGTTGACGACCGTCCGCGCGTCGCCGAGCGCGGCGTGGATGCGCGCCCGCAGGCGGAGATCCTCGCGGCGCGTGCGGGCGTAGCCCGTTCCGATCGTGTCGTAGCGCGGCGGTTCCATCGCGCTGCGATAGCCGGAGACCGGGCCGCCATGACGCGTCGAGCCGCCGGCGTCGTCGGTGCGCAACGCGGCGAGCTCCTTGCCGGATCCGGCGTGGCAGCCGGGCACATGCCCGACGCGCCGCGGGCGGGTCATCCTGGGGCATGGCGGTCAAGCTGAACCACACCATCGTGCACGCGCGCGACCAGCGCGGATCCGCGGCGTTCTTCGCCGAGGTCTTCGGCCTGCCGGCGCCCCGGCCGTTCGGTCCGTTCCTCGACGTCGAGGTCGCCAACGAGGTGACGCTCGCGTTCCTCGAGACCGACGACGAGATCCAGATCCAGCACTACGCCTTCCTCGTGGCCGAGGCGGAGTTCGACCAGATCTTCGGCCGGGTCACGGCGCGTGGGCTCGACTACTGGGCCGATCCGGCGCATCGCCGCAAGGGCGAGATCAACCGCAACGACGGCGGCCGGGGGGTCTACTTCAACGATCCGGCCGGGCATTACCTGGAGATCCTCACCCGCCCGTACGGCAGCGGTTGATCGGCGAGCGGCTCGAGATCGGCCTGCGCTCGGTCGAGCTGATCTGGACCCAGGTCGAGCTGCCGGCCGCCTATGCGCGCGCGCCGGATCCCGCGATCCTCGATCGAGTCGCCACGTTCCAGTCGGTGCAGCACGCGCTGTACCTGCCGCTCGGGCTCTCGGTGCTGGTCGGCAGCGTGCTCGGGGCGTGGCTGTTCGCGACCGGGCGCTCGCTCGACCGCGTGATCCAGATCGTGTTCGTGCTCAACGCGCTCCGCAACGCGACCCGCTTGCTCACCGTGTACGCCGGATGGCCGCTGTTCCCGGCCGCGGCCTACGACGCGGCGTACTTCGCGCTGGTGGTCGCGTTCTACGGTCCGGTCGCGTACTGGCTCGTCAAGCGCGACGCCGCCGGGCCCGCGGCGCGATGACGGACTGGTGTCACCGGAGCGTGGCGATCGCGAGCGCGTCGGCGGGCCAGTCCGGCGAGTGCGCCATGGCCGGGAGCACCTGCTCCGGCTCGTCGACGAACGTCCACAGCTCGAGGTGCTTTTCGTGCATGAAGCGCTCGCGGACGCTGCGCTCCAGCAGCTCGCGCAGCGGGTCGTAGAACCCGCGGGTGTTGACGATGACGATCGGCCGGTTGAGCTGGCCGAGGCGCTTGAGCGTGATCGCCTCGAGCAGCTCCTCCAGCGTGCCGGTTCCTCCCGGGAGCGCGACCACGCCATAGGTGCCCTCGAGGAACTTCGCCTTGCGCTCGTGCATGGTGTCGGTGAGCTCGAGGTCGGTGAGGCGCCGGTGCGCCCACTCGACCTCGTTCATGAACCTCGGCATGATGCCCTTGATCTTGCCGCCGAGGTCCAGGACGGTGTCGGCGAGGCGTCCCATCAGCCCGCTCGATCCGCCGCCGTAGACCACCTCGACGCCCGCCGCGACGAGGGCCGTCGCCAGCCGCTCGGTGGCCTCGAAGTACGCGTTGTCGATCTTCGAGCTCGAGGCACAGTACACGCAGATCCGCATCGCAGGCTCCCGGTTGGGGTCTACCCCAGCATAGCCCACGCGCCGGGGGCGAGCGTCCCCAGGTCGAGTTCTTGCCGCGCCGCCGTGTGGTTCGACGGCGCCGGGTTGCGCGGCGCGATCTCGATCGTCTCTCGACGTCCTCCGATCGATGGCGCCGGCAGACACCGGTGGTGAGCTCTCGGTCGACTCCCCTGGGCAACAGTCTGCATATCTCGATTATAGATCGCGATCAGCAGCGCGCGCACCGCGCTGCCGGTATCGAGCCACGTCTCGCGCACGCTGACGACCTGCACGCCGCACCGGTCGAGGTCGATGTCCGGCCGCTGGTTCTCCGTGTGCCGCTCGCCCTTGCTCACGCGCAGGTAGATGGCCGTCCGGTTCCCCACGCTCGTGGGCGTATCACGACACGGCCGGCGACTGTGATAGCGTCGCCCGCTCAACCGGGCCCCGAGCGGGCCTACGACAGGGAGGCGGAGCATATGCAGAGAGTCACTGTGGTGCGGGTAGGCGTGCTGGCGGTGTTGGTGGCGGGGTCGGCGTCGTGTGGGCGAGCGGTAACTGGAGCGATGCGCGGAGCAAGGCGGACGAGTTCAGGTCACGGCAGCAGGACCTGCGCAAGCTCGACCCTGAAGAGACCCGGCGGGTCGTCACGGCGATCTGCGAGGCCGAAGAGGACGCGCGCAAGGATGCCGGTCGTGACGCTTCCGAGCGCGTCGCCCGTGAGGTCAACGACAAGATGTCGGAGCTCGAGCGGCTACGCAACGACGCGAACAAACTCCTCGACGATGTGATCAACGACGACAACCTGAAGGGCAACCGCGACGACGCGAAGCGGCTCAAGGAGGACGTGGCGACGCGGTGGGACTCGATCGAACGCATGTCGCGGTCGCTGCGCGGCGCGAACCACCCCGTGGTGCGTTCATGCTCGATCAGGGACAGCGAGCGCACCAGGACCGGCAGCACGATTGCCATGCCAGCGAGGTATCGCTCGCGAGCGGCCGGGCCGACTGCTTGATGGCCACCGGCGAGACGTGCACGGTCATCGAGTTCAAGCCCAATAACTCGCGCTCGATCGGCAAGGGCATCGAGCAGTACAGGCGGTATGTGCAGGAGCTGAACGAGGAGCTGAAGAAACCGGGATCGGGCCTGATCAAGAAGCTGATCGACACGCGCAGCGACTTCGCGAAATGCAAGGCCTTCGTGGGCAGGGTGGACTGCTACAAGCTCTGCCCGGAGATCAACGACGAGAACGAGTTCCGCGAGGTGAGCGCCTACTGGAGTAAGGACTGCTCGTGAGCGAGTCCGGCAGCCCTTCGCTCGCTATTCGCCTCGATTACGGCAGGGCGTTGGTCGGTGATCGTCAGGGCGCGGGTGGGGTCGCGGAGATCCTCGTCCGGCCGTGCTTCAGCGATCTCGGCCGCCTTGCGGCACGTCGCAAGGACCGCTGGAGCAAGCACGCGAAGCCGTCCGCGGAACGAATCGCCGAGTACCTGACCGACGCATCGAACGACGCGGTCTCGATGGACACCAAGCGTGGCGCCGAACTCGTCGCCAGCGCCGAAGTCGACAACGGAGTCGGCCGTGAGGCGGCGCCGGTCTTCGCTACGCGCCTCCAGGCCTACCTCGCCATTCCGTACCGCGAGGGGATGCTCGGGGCCGTTCTCGCAGCGATCTGCGATATGGCGTCTGTCCTTGGTGTGGCAACAGGCTTCATCGCCGTCGAGCCACGCTATGGGCTGGCACAGCGAGCAGCTGTTGCGGCCTCGCGACCGAAGGAGCGCCCGGGACTCAGCGAGCACCGGCTCCGCGAGCGCCTAGCCCGCGTGCTCTACGCGGATCGGCTTGCCACCGAGCTCGCCGGCGTCGAGTGGGGCAACTTCCTCGGGCCGGGCTACCTGGCGCGGCTCGACCTGGGTCAGCTCCGGGTGTCCGGTGCGTTCGCGCGCGTCATCGAGGTCACGCCGCAGCTGGCGTACCTGCAGGTAAGCGAGGACCCGATCGATGATCTGACGGAGGGGTTCGAGGCGAAACTGCAGGCGGCGCGGCGCGCCTTAGCGCCGGTGCTGATGGACGTCTCGGGGATCTCGCTCGAGTAGAAGGCTCGTGCGCTGATCCGCCGCACGTGCGACCGCACGCCACCCGACGACTAGCTCACCGGATACCACAGGCCGCGGCGCCGCCCTGGTAGCCGCGCCGGAACGAGCCGGATCGCTCGGCGGCCGTGCCGTGGGTGAACGTCTCGGGCTGGACGTGGCCGCTCGCCTTGCGCTGGATCGTGTCATCGCCGATCTGCGCGGCGGCATGAAGCGCCTCGTCGACGTCGCCGACCTCGACCAGGCCGCGCGCGTCGGCCGACCGTGCCCACGTGCCGGCCAGGCAGTCGGCCTGGAGCTCGATCGGCACCGAGCTGACCTCGCCGCGACCGAGCAGGCCGCGCAGGTTCTGGACATGGTGGCCGACCTCGTGGGCGATCACGTAGGCCTGTGCGAAGTCGCCCGGTGCGCCGAACCGGCGGCGCAGCTCGTCGTAGAACGCCAGGTCGACGTAGACCTTGCGATCGAGCGGACAGTAGAACGGCCCGACCGCGGTCGTCGCGGTGCCGCACGCCGAGCGGATCGCGTTGCGGAACAGCACGAGCCGCGCGTTCTCGTAGCCGGGCAGCTGGTCGCTCCAGGTGCGGTTGACGTCGTCGAGCACGAACCCGACGAAGTGCGTCAGATCGCTGTCGGCCCGCTCGGTCGCGACCGACCGCGGATCGACCGCGCGGTCGTACGTCCCCGATCCGCTGCACAGGTTGCTGCCGCTGTAGCTCAGGAACCCGACGACGATCAGCGCGATCACCACGCCCTTCCAGCCGAACCGGCCGGCGATCGCCAGCAGCCCCCACAGCGGAACGCCGCCGCCACCGCCGAGGCCGGCGCCGCCCTCGGCGCGACGATCCTCGACGTCGGGGCTGTCGTGGTCGCGATCCCAGCGCATGCCGCATGGTGATGCAAGCAGTTCGCCAGCGGCCGCTTGCCATCATGCGCAGGCGCTCGGTGATCCGTGGCGTACGCGCGCACCCTGACAGCCGGCCTGCCGCGTAGCAAGCGTGGGCGGCCAAGCAGGACGAGGTCTATCTGGCCGTCCAGGCCTTCGTCCCCAGGTTCCAGGCACTCGACCCCGCCGCGGAGGTGCGGATCCGCGGCAGCATCGCCACCGGCGTCAAGGCGAACCCCGACAAGGTGGATCCCGTATCCGGCAAGCGGCTGCTATTCAACCCCACCGACTTCGACGTCGACGCGTACATCGCAAGCGACAAGCTGTACAGCCAGGCGCTCGCGGCGAGCGGGAGCTCGGACGCCGCCGTCCGCGGCAAGATCCCGGGCTCCAAGCTTCCGGCCGTCAACGCGCTCATCCGCGAGATGCGCGTGGCGCTGGCCAAGGTCGTTGGCAATCGCGACGCACCCAAGGCCTTGCAGTACCGGTTCAATGTCATCATCCGCTCCGTGCGCAACGACAAGTTCACGACGCAGCAGGACCAGCGTGACATGGGCGGCCCGCTGACCATCGAGCCGCCGGAGAGCGACTGACCATGGATCACCCGCAGATCTCGTTCCAGGTGCGCCGGGACTCCAGCGAGACGCTTGCGGCGATGGGCAAGCGCGTCGGCGAGGCGCTCGGCTGCACGTTCGTCGAGTCCACGGACAAGCTGTTCGACCCCGGAGAGGCCCTGGAGGCGTCCGCGCTGGGACTGCACATCACGCTGAGCGCCGACCCGTCGATTCCCGAGGGCACGACGCGCAGCTACGCCCTGATCGGCGGCGTACGCGACGACATCGAGGCAGAGTGGGACGTCGGCGTCCCGGTGATCAGCATCAGCCGCTATGTCCTGGGCGTGCTCACGATCGCCGACGGCGAGGGCTGGCACATCGCCTCCGAGCCCGAGCTCCGCGCCGAGGCCGGCCTGCCGGCGGAATAGCCCGGATCACGGCGCCGGGCGGCTCACCCGACCTGCTTGCGCGGCAAGGGCGGCGGCCCGGCGCGAAGCGGGCGAGCGCGTCGGCGAGCACCAGCTCGTAGGCGAAGCCGAGGTGCGGCCGGGCGTTGACATAGGGAATGGATGCCCGAGGTCCTTCGAGGGACATCGGCATCGGCATTCGAGTCGTACGGCGTACGAAGTCACCGTAGCACATCGACCGTCGACCAGCACGGTGCGCGTGCACGCCGGCAAAGACCGACCGCTGGCTCGTTCATCCATCCGGCGGCGACTCGTACGTGGTTGTCAGCTCGCCATGCGCGGTCGATCGCGGTCAGGTATCAAGGTCCTGGAGTGCAAGCTGCAGGACCTGAAAGCTGCGCGACCGGTTGCGTGCTGGGACCATGTGCGGAGCCACGGCACGCGCGACTGCGATCTTGGGTAGCCCGCCGGGGAAATAGCCTACCTGCTGCAGGACACGTTCGAACGTCTCCCACGTTCCCCCCTTGATGCGGTCCGGGTCGCGGAAGCCCGCCTTGGCAGGAATGGTCGCCGCGACCTTGGGAAACGCTGCGCGCACAGCCTCCCAGTCACCGAAGTACCAGGCTTCGAGTTCCTCGATCGCGAGCCGGTTGACGACGACCCAAGGGGTGTTCGCGGGCGCCGTCGACCGTGTCGCCAGACCCGCCGCGGCGGCGTGGGCTTCGAGTTGTTGCTTCAGCTCCTCGCAGTCCTGGTCGTCCCGATCGACGATGACGACGATGCGCCAGGTCTCAGGAATCCACGACGAGTAGCCTTTGAGCTTGGCCGGCAGCTTGTCCAGGAGATCGATCTTGCCTTGATGAGGGTGAACGCTGACCTCGATCGAGGGCAGGATCTTCGGCAACAGCACGCTGATGGCAGCCTCCATCGACGGCTCCTCGACCAGCACCTCGAGGTGTTGGACCTTCATCGCCCGCTTGACCGTGATGGAGCGCCGGCGTTCACAAGTGGATCCGCCACGCCGAAATGCCCCTCGATCCACAGGTGACCGAGCGCGGCACCGTGCCTGATGAATTCCGCGATCCCAGGTACGTCGGCGGCCCGGATGGCCTGCGTGTAGCCCTGGTCGTCTCGGTAGAGCGCGCGAACCTCCTCGGGACGGAGCCCGTTCAGAAAGAACGGCGAATGCGTCGTCACCAGCAGCTGCGATCGCGCCGTGGCGGCCCTGCACTCCTCGGCGAGCTCGGGAAGCAGGCGCGGATGCAGGAAGTTCTCGGGTTCCTCGATACCGATGAATGACGGAGGGTTCGGATCGAGCAACACGACCAGATAGGCGAGCATCTTCAACGTGCCATCGGAGGCAAACCGCGCGAGTACAGGCTCGCTGAACGGCGCGTCCTTGATGCGCAACAAGAGCCGTCCGTCCTGCATCGGCTCCGAGAGCACCTTCTCGAGTCGCGGGATCCGCCGGCGGAGCGTGGCGAACATGCGCTCCAGGTGCTGGGGATGTTGCTCCTTGAGGTACTGGACGACATTGGCGAGATTGTCGCCGGTCTTGCTGAGTCGTTCCTGGGCGCCCGCCTCGGGCTGGCTGCGTGCGTCGTCCACCGACAGATAGGACACATACCAGCTGCTGATGAAGCGCCGCAGCGCAGCGACCCGGGGGTTCTTGGCCAGCCGCCCCAGCGTGCTCACGGCGAGCATCTCGGGGTCATCGAGCCGCTCTTTCACCTTGGTATCGTTGCGTTCGGGGTGATCTCCGG
Source organism: Kofleriaceae bacterium (assembly GCA_041495365.1). GTDB lineage: Bacteria > Myxococcota_A > Polyangia > Haliangiales > Haliangiaceae > JABFXX01. The sequence continues at coordinate 26,514 of JBGQCL010000089.1, forward strand.
AGATCACCCACCCGGTACCGTTCTTGAAGCTGAGAATCTTGTACGGAGCGCCTCCCCCGGCGGCCACGCGACGCCAGCGCAGCCACTCCTCAGCGACGACCGGACCGCTCGGTCGCTCGTCGATCTCGAGGTGGTACGTGGCTGGCTGGGACTCCGGCGTCTCGCGATAGACCAGCTCGAAGAGGATGTGGCCGTTGCTCCCCCGGGTGCGCAGCTCGCGAAACCGTCCTCGCTTGTCCCACGCCTTGCGCAGGCCGAGCGTGAAGCACTCGGACAGGAAGTTGAACACGTCGAACACGGTGGACTTGCCGCTCCCATTCGGGCCGAGCAGGACGCTGAGCGGCGTGAGGTCGACCAGGGCAACGTTGCGTAGCGCGCGATAATTCTCGATCCGGATATCCTCGATCCGGGGAGGTCCGACGGCGGTGCGGCTGGTCCTGGAGGCCATGTATCGACGGTCGATGGGGTGCTCTGCAAGTATGCAAGTCCGATGCTGAACGTCTACTTTTGTAGACATCTTTGTGGCACATCGAGCGGCGCCGATGCAGACCCGCCTCGGCTTGGCATGGTCGGCGCCGTGCCCGGTCCCCCTGCGCCATTCGTGCCTGCGACGCAGACCTAACTTAGCTCGCGAGAGCTTCGCCAACCTGACGATCGACGTGCCGGTGGCCGAGATGCCCCCCCGGGACGGCCGCGCGCGACGGCGGTGGGATGTGGCCGCTGATCTTCGACATGCTGGCCGGGCGCCACCCGAGCGACGAGTTCGCGACGGCCGCTGGCGCTATGGTGCTGCCGTGGCCGATCCGCTGGCACCGTTCGGGGCGCAGGCGCAGACCTGGTTCCGGCACAGCTTCGCCGAGCCGACGCCGGTCCAGGCGCGCGGCTGGGCGAGCATCGCGGCGGGCCGGCACACGCTGATGCTGGCGCCGACCGGCAGCGGCAAGACGCTGGCGGCGTTCCTGTGGTGCCTGGACCGGCTGGCGCGCGCGCCGCGCGGCGAGCCCGGGACGCGGGTGGTGTACGTGTCGCCGATCAAGGCGCTGGCGTACGACGTCGAGCGCAACCTGCGCGCGCCGCTGGCCGGGCTGGTCCGGCTCGGCGCGGGCAGCGAGATCACGGTCGACGTGCGGACGGGAGACACGCCGGCCAAGGAGCGCGAGCGCCAGCGCAGGCAGCCGGCGGACATCCTGATCACGACGCCGGAGTCGCTGTACCTGGTGCTCGCGGGGCGGTCGCGCGAGCGGCTGCGCGCGGTCGACACGATCATCGTCGACGAGATCCACGCGCTGGCGCCGACCAAGCGCGGGATCCACCTCGCGCTGTCGCTCGAGCGGCTGTGCCACCTGGTGACCGGCGCAGGCGGCGCGGAGCCGCAGCGGATCGGGCTGTCGGCGACCCAGCGGCCGCTCGCCGAGGTCGCGCGCTACCTGGGCGGCGACCGGCCGGTCGAGGTGGTCGACGCCAGCGCGCCGCCGGCGATGGACCTGGCGATCGAGGTGCCGGCGGCGGAGATGGATCACCCGGGGACGGCGGCGCGCGACGGCGGCGGGATGTGGCCGCTGATCTACCCGCGGCTGCTCGCGCTGATCCTCGCGCACCGGACGACGATCATCTTCGTCAACTCGCGGCGGCTGGCGGAGCGGGTGAGCCAGCAGCTGACCGAGCTCGCGGCGGCGAGCGGCGCGGCGCCCGCGGGGGCCGAGCTGGTCCGCGCGCACCACGGCTCGGTGGCGCGCCACCAGCGGCTGGAGATCGAGGAGGCGCTCAAGGCCGGGCGGCTGCGCGCGATCGCCGCGACGTCGTCGCTCGAGCTCGGCATCGACATGGGCACGGTCGACCTGGTGATCCAGGTCGAGTCGCCGGGCGCGGTGTCGCGCGGACTGCAGCGGATCGGCCGCGCCGGCCACCACGTCGGCGGGGTCAGCATCGGGCGGATCGTGCCGAAGTTCCGCGGCGACCTGCTGGAGGCGACGGTGGTGGCGGACCGGATGCGCGCCGGCGAGGTCGAGGCGATCCGGGTGCCGGACAGCGCGCTGGATGTCCTGGCCCAGCAGATCGTCGCGATGGTCGCGGCCGATGCGTGGCGGGTCGACGAGCTCGAGCGGCTGATCCACCGCGCGGCGAGCTACCGCGATCTGTCGCGCGCCGCGCTGACCGGGGTGCTCGACATGCTGGCCGGGCGCTACCCGAGCGACGAGTTCGCCGAGCTCCGGCCGCGGCTGACGTGGGATCGCCAGACCGACGTGCTGGTCGGCCGCAAGGGCGCGCGGCTGCTCAGCGTGGTGTCGGGCGGGACGATCCCGGATCGCGGGACGTACGCGGTGCACGCCGGGGCCGGCGGGCCGCGGGTCGGCGAGCTCGACGAGGAGATGGTGGCCGAGAGCCGCAAGGGCGAGACGTTCCTGCTCGGCGCGACGACCTGGCGGATCGAGGACATCACGCGCGACCGGGTGATCGTGTCGCCGGCACCGGGCGAGCCGGGCAAGATGCCGTTCTGGCGCGGCGAGGGCCCGGGGCGGCCGCTCGAGCTCGGCCGGGCGCTCGGCGCGTTCTGCCGCGAGCTCGACGGCCGGCTGGCGCGCGATCCGGCGGCGGCGCACGCCTGGCTGACCGGGACGCACCGGCTCGACCGGTTCGCGGCCGACAACCTGATCGCGTACCTGGGCGAGCAGCGCGCGGCGGCCGGCGGGGTGCCGACCGATCGCGCGATCACGATCGAGCGGTTCCGCGACGAGCTCGGCGACGTCCGGGTCTGCGTGCTGTCGCCGTTCGGCAGCAGGGTCCACGCGCCGTGGTCGCTGGTGCTGGCGCGCCAGCTCGAGGCCGAGCTCGGCTACCCGATCCACCCGCTGTACACCGACGACGGGATCGCGCTGCGGTTCGCCGATGGCGACGCGCTGCCGACCGACGAGCAGCTGATCCCGGATCCCGACGACGTCGAGGGCGTGCTGGTCGACGAGCTGGCGCGGTC
>JBGQCL010000090.1:0-28905 GCA_041495365.1 Kofleriaceae bacterium
CCCGGTAGTCGGCGTCGGACTCGCCGTCGAGCCGGCCGAACATCGCGGCGAACTCGTCGGTGCGGCGGGCTCGGCGCTCCATCCGGCTGCGGGTCTCCGAGTCGGCGGACGGCTCGGGGAGGGCCGGGGCGGGCACCGCGGTGGTGTGGGCGACCGGCGCGACGGTGCGCGGGTCCCACGGCGAGGGGGCCGCGGCGGGCGCGGCGGGGGTCGCGGCGGCGGCGCGGGTGTCGACCGCGGCGCGGGTGTCGAGCGCGGCGCGCAGCGCGCGGTTGTCGAGATAGAGCCACACGGCGAGCGACGCGCCGGCCAGCGAGGTCGCGCCGAGCAGCCAGGTGGCGCGTGGCATGGCGCAAAGCTAGCATGCGCGGCGATGACGGATGTCGCGGTGCCTGCTCCGGTGCCTGTTCCGGTGCCTGTTCCGGTGCCTGTTCCGGTGATTGAAGTGCGTGATCTACACTTCGCGTATCGCGGGGATCCGCGCGAGGTGCTGGCCGGCGTGAACCTGCGGGTGGCGGCCGGGCGGCGGGTGCTGGTGATCGGGGCCAACGGCGCGGGCAAGACGACGCTGCTGCGCATCCTCGCGGGCAAGCACATGGTGGACGCCGAGCGGGTGCGGGTGCTCGGGGCGTCGGCGTTCCACGAGCCGTCGCTGTCGGGGCGGATCGAGTTCCTCGGCGGGCGGTTTCCGTTCGACGTCGACCTGCGGGTCGACGAGATCCTGGCGCGCCAGCTCGGCGTCGATCCGGCGCGGCGCGACCGGCTGATCGAGGTGCTCGGGGTCGATCTCGGCTGGCACATGCACGCGGTGTCCGACGGGCAGCGCCGGCGGGTCCAGCTGCTGCTCGGGCTGCTCCGGCCGCGCGAGGTGCTGATGCTCGACGAGATCACGACCGACCTCGACCTGATCGCGCGGCAGGACCTGCTCGCGTTCCTGCGCGAGGAGACCGAGCGGCGGGGTCAGCCGACGACGGTCCTGTACGCCACCCACATCTTCGACACGCTGGACCGCTGGGCGACCCATGTCGTGTACCTGGCCGCCGGCCAGGTGGTGATCGACGCGCCGATCGGGGCGGTGCCCGAGCTCGCCACCGATCCGCTGGTGACGGTGGTGGAGCGCTGGCTCCGGCGCGACCTCGCGCGCCGGTAGCGCGGCCGCGCGCGGCGGGCGTAGCCGCGGCGCGCCGGGGCGAGTACGATGCGCGCGTGGGGACGCGCACGAGCGAGCTCAAGCTCCCGACGATGGTGGTCACGGTGCGGCTGGCGATCGTGGGAGCGTCGCCGTCGGCGGTCGAGATGTTCGTGCCCGACCTGCCGCGGCGCGGGCGCGGCCAGCTGCTCGACGACCTGTCGGCGCAGCTCGACGGCGAGACGCGGTTCGTGCCGGTGCGCACGACGAGCCGGGTCCGGCTGGTCGCCAAGCACGCCATCGCCTGGATCTCGATCGACCGCCGCGATCCCGAGGAGCCGCCCGCCGAGCCGGCGGAGATCCCCGAGGAGCTGACGCTGTTCGACCACCAGCACTTCGTCGAGGTCGAGCTCGCGCACGGCGCCAAGCTGATCGGCACGCTGCTCGACAGCGCGCCGGCCGACCACTCGCGGGTCGGCGATCACCTCAACCGCTCCGGGCGCTGGCTGCGGCTGTGGACGACCGACCAGCACTACCTGATCAACGTGCAGCAGGTGATCGCGGTGACCGAGCTCGGCGAGGTGTGGTGATGAGCCGGCTGGACGTCTACCTGCGCAGCATCAAGCAGCTCGGCGCGCAGGGAGCTGTGCTGACGTCGGGCCAGGCGGTCACGCTGCGGTTTCCGACCGGGGATCGCCACGCCACGCAGATCACGGCGCACGACCAGCTGGTGTCGCTGATCCGCGAGATCGCGCCTCCGGCGGTGGTGGAGCAGATCGACCGGGCGCGGCCGGCGAGCTTCGAGCTCGAGGCCATCGGCGGGCGGTGGTCGATCCAGGTCGTGCCGCGGCCCGGCGCCTGGCATGTCGCGATCGATCCGGTCGAGTCGCCGGCCCCACCGCCGCCCGGCCCGCCGATCCGGCCGCCGCCGCGGCCGGCCGCCGTGGCGCCCGTGGGCGGCGAGGCGAGCGAGATGGCGATCGAGCGCGGCCAGTACCCCGCGCCGGCGGCGGGTGGGTACGCTGCGAGCGGGGGCAGCGCGCTGCTCGACCACCTGACGGCCGGTGGGCGCGCGGCGTACGCGAGCGATATCTACCTGAGCGCCGGCTCCCCGGCGTTCCAGCGCATCGGCGGGGAGCTCACCGCGACGGCGGACCGCGCGCCGATCGATGGTGACACGCTGGCCCGCGAGCTCGGCCAGGTCGCGCCCAACGAGGCGCGCAGCGCGTGGGCCGAGCACGGCCTGGCGGTGTTCGCGTACGGCGACGGCGCCGGCCGGGTTCGGGTCACGCTGACCCGCGATCACCGCGGGCCGGGGGCGACCTTGCGGCTGTTGCCCGCCGAGGCACCGCCGCTGGCCGGGCTCGGGCTCGACGGCGTGACCGACTGGCTGCGCGACCGCGGGCTGGTGATCGTCGCCGGGCCGTCCGGCTGCGGCAAGACCACCGCGCTGGCCGCGCTGGTCCGGGCGCTGGGCGAGCAGCGTCGCCGGGTCATCACGATCGAGGACCCGATCGAGATGGTGCACGTCAGTGGCTGGATCAGCCAGCGCGCGATCGGCGACCACGTGCCGGGGGTCGGCGACGGGGTCGCGGCGGCGATGCGCGAGGGCGCGGACGCGATCGCGATCGGGGCGGTCCAGTCGGCGGTCGACGCCGCGGCGGTGATCGAGGCGGTGGCCGGCGGCCACCTGGTGCTGGCGACCGAGACGGCGCCGCGGGCGGGAGTGGCGCTCGACCGGCTGCTGGACCGGCTGCCGCTCGAGCACCGCGAGGTCGCGCGGACGCTGTGCGAGGACACCTACCTCGGGACCATCGGCCCGGTCATGACCCGGGCGGGGCGGTCGTGCGAGGTCGCGCCGGGGAGGCGCCGCATCAGCTAATGGCCCGGATTTGCACCGTCCGAGCTGAAAAGGCTATAACGAAACCTGCACGTGACGGACGACTATCGCGAAGGCGGGACGCTGATCCTGCAGCGTCCGCTGGGAGCTTCGGACAAGAAGCCGGCGGGCGACGCGTGCCTGGTCAACCTGCATCCTCCCGGTCCGGACATCGGACGGCGGATCGCGCTGCTCAACCCGCAGTACATCGTCGGGCGCGACAGCGAGGCCGCGTTCGTGGTCAGCCGGAGCTCGGTATCGCGCCAGCACGCGCGGCTGTACGCCGACGACGCCGGGAACTGGTGGGTCGAGGACCTCAACTCGACCAACGGCACGTTTGTCAACGAGACCCGGATCAAGAACAAGCAGCTGTCGGACTCCGACCAGGTGCGGTTCGGCGACGCGATCTACAAGTTCCTGGCGGGCTCGAACGTCGAGCAGGCGTACCACGAGGCGATCCACAACATGGCCATCCAGGATGGCATGACGGGGATCCACAACAAGCGCTACTTCAGCGAGTTCCTCGAGCGCGAGATCGCGGTGTGCTCGCGCCACGGCCACCCGCTGACCCTGGTGATGTTCGACGTCGACCACTTCAAGAAGGTCAACGACACCCACGGCCACCTCGCCGGGGACGCGGTGCTCAAGGAGCTGGCGGCGCGGATCCGGCCGCGGATCCGGCGCGAGGATCTGTTCGCGCGCTACGGCGGCGAGGAGTTCGTGTGCGTGCTGCCGTCGACCGCGCTGCCCGGCGGCGTCGTGTTCGGCGAGCACCTGCGCACGCTGATCGAGGAGCGGCCGTGCGTGTTCGACGGGGTCAGCATCCCGTTCACGATCAGCCTCGGGGTCACCACGCTGCACCGCGAGACCGGGGTCGACGTCACCGGGCTGATCCGGCGCGCCGACGAGAACCTGTTCGCCGCCAAGCGCGGCGGCCGCAACCGCGTCGTGCCGAGCCTTGCCGATCTGATCCCTCCGTGAGCCGCAGCGGCCGTCGCACGGCGTCGCGGCCGACAAGGCTTGCTGCGAGCCTGGCCGAGCGCGAGGCGGGCTGATACACACAGGCGCGTGACGATCGCGCCCAAGACCCTCGACGACCTCGGCTGGCCGACCTACGTCGTCCACTGGGTGAAGCGGTGCGCGACGGCGCGGGGCGCGGCGGCGGTTCGCGGCTTCGTGATGTTCGGCGCCGGCGACGGCGCCGGCGAACCCGGCGGCGGCATCGCGGCCGCGCGCGAGCGGGCGCACGAGATCACCGAGGCGCGCGGGCTGGCGGCGCGCGATGCCCGGCTGCCGCTCGGCGGGATCTCCGAGATCGCCGCGGCGATCGGCCGGGTTCGCAAGGCGGCCGCGCTCGAGGCCGCCGAGCTGGTCGCGGTCGCGTCGACCGGCCAGGCGCTCGGGCGGCTGCGCGGCCACCTGCGCGAGCACGCCGAGGTGGCCCCGCGGCTGGCGGCGCGCGGCGCGGCGATCGCCGACCTCGGCCACGTCTACCTGCCGATCCTCGAGGCGTTCGGCCCCGACGGCCGGCTGGTCGACCACGCGAGCGACGCGCTCGGCCCGCTGCGCCGCGCGCTCGCCGCGATCCGGGCTCAGCTCGAGAAGCGGATGGGCGCGCTGCTCGCCGACGAGCGGTTCTCGCCGTACCTGCAGGACGCCTACTACACCCAGCGCGAGGACCGCTACGTGCTGCCGGTTCGCACCGACGGCAAGGGCTTCGTGCGCGGCATCGTCCACGGCACGTCGCAGAGCGGCCAGACCCTGTTCATCGAGCCCGAGGAGATCGTCGAGCTCAACAACCGCGCCAAGCTCGCCGAGGCCGACGTGCTCGACGAGGAGCGCCGGATCCTGATCAAGTTCTCGGGCTGGGTCGCCGAGGAGGCCGACGCGTTCGACGCCGCGCTGGCGGCGGCCGAGACCCTCGACGTCATCGCGTCGGCCGCGGTGATCGCCGACGACATCGTCGCGGCCGAGCCGATCATCGACGAGGCGCCGCGGATCGGCCTGCTGCACGCCCGCCACCCGCTGATGCTGCTCGGCGAGCGGCGCTGCGTCGCCAACGACGTCACGGTCGCGGCCGGGACTGCGCTCTTGATCTCCGGCCCCAACGCCGGCGGCAAGACCGTCGCGCTCAAGACGGTCGGGCTCGCCGCGCTGATGGTGCGCTGCGGCCACCACGTCACCGCCGAGAGCGGCAGCGCGATGGGCTGGTTCCCCGACATCCGCACCGACATCGGCGACGCGCAGAGCCTGGAGCACGACCTGTCGACGTTCTCCGGCCACATGGTCCAGCTGCGCGAGCTGCTCGCGACCGCCGGCCACGGCTCGCTGATCCTGCTCGACGAGATCGCCGTCGGCACCGATCCCGAGCAGGGCGCCGCGCTCGCCCAGGCGGTGCTCGAGGCGCTCGCGGCGCGCGGCGTCACCGGCATCGTCACCACCCACTACGAGCGGCTCAAGGCGCTCGGCGCCACCGATCCGCGGTTCGCCAACGCGTCGGTCGGCTTCGATCTCGCCCGGCTCGAGCCGACCTTCAAGCTCCACCTCGGCGCGCCGGGTAGCTCGGGCGCGCTCGCCGTCGCGCGGCGGATGGGGATCGCCCACGAGGTCGTCGACCGCGCCCGCGACCTGATCGGATCGCACGGCGCCCGCGTCGAGGAGCTGCTCGCCAGCGTCGCCGACCAGCGCCGCCGGATCGAGGAGGAGCGCGCCGCGCTGCTCGCCGAGCTCGAGGACGCCGAGGCCGATCGCGCCGCGCTGCGCGCCCACCGGGAGCGGACCATCGCGCGCTACGAGAAGCAGACCCGCGCCGCCCACGGCGAGGCGGTCGCCGCGCTCAAGGCGGCGCGCCGCGAGATCGAGGAGATCCGCCGCGACGTCAAGGCCCGCGCGGCCGTCGCGGAGGCGCCGCCGACGATGGACGATGTCAAGCAGGCGACCCGCCGGCTGGTCAGCCCGGGCGCCGAGGTCGCCCGGCACGAGCCGCCGCGCCAGCTGCCGCCCGGCACCCCGGCGCGCCCCGAGCAGCTGGTCGCCGGCGCGCCGGTGATCGTGCCCCGGCTCGGCCGCGCCGAGGTCGTCAGCGTCCTGGCCGATGATCGCGTCGAGGTCCGGGTCGGCGCGATGCGCGCGATGGTGCCGATCAAGGACGTGCTGATCGATACCCACCGCGAGGCCCGTCGCGCCGAGCGCGCCGAGCGCGGTGATCGCGGTGATCGCGGTGATCGCCCGGAGCAGGGCGACCACGGCGATCGCGCGGCGATCGCCGCGGCCGGGCCGACCAACGGCGCGGTCCAGCTCGTCGACGGCGTGCCGGCCGGCGGCCGGGCCAACGCGCGCACGTTCGACACCACGCTCGACGTCCGCGGCAACCGGGTCGACGACGCGGTCGCCCAGGTCGATCGCTTCGTCGACGAGAGCCTGCTCGCCGGCCGCGACGCGATCTTCGTCGTCCACGGCCACGGCACCGGCGCGCTGCGCTCGGCGATCCGCAGCCACCTGGCGTCGCACAAGGCGATCGAGAAGTTCCGGCCCGGCGAGCAGAACGAGGGCGGCGACGGCGTCACCGTCGCGTTCCTGCGCGACTGAGGCCACCCTCGCCGGACGGTCCGATCTGCCGCAACGTTGTCACCCTCGCGCCACCCACCCGTGGTTCACTGGCCGGCATGACGAACCGGGCCATCGTCCTGTGTGTCCTCGCCGCGTGCGGATCGAACGCGCCGGCGCCCGCTGCGCCGGTCGAGCCGCCGGCCCGCCCGCCTCCCCCCGACCGGAGCGTGATCGTCTTCGTGTGGGACGGCCTCCGGCCGGATGGCGTGACGGCCGCCGACACGCCGAACCTGGCGAAGCTGCGCGACGCCGGCGTCGAGTTCACCGACAACCACGCGACGTATCCGACGTTCACGATGATGAACAGCGCGAGCTTCGCGACCGGCCAGTTCTCCGAGGCGACCGGGTTCTACGGCAACGTGCTGTGGCAGCCCGGCGCGACCGGCAGCGACTCGGCGGGCAAGCCGGTCGACTTCCGCCAGCCGGTGTTCTCGGAGGACTACGGCGTGCTCGACGGGCTGAAGGCCCCGGGCAAGGAGCTGCTGGCCGACACGCTGTTCGGCGCCGCCCAGGCCGCCGGGATGGTCACGCTCGCGGTCGGCAAGAGCGGCGCGGCCTACCTGATGGATACCGGGCGCGGCGGGCTGGTGCTCGACGAGAAGGCCGCGCTGCCGCTGGCGTTCGCCCGGGAGCTGCAGGCCGCGGGCGTCGCGCTGCCGCCGACCGCGCCCGGAGCGTTCGGCTCCGGCGAGCTGGCGCTCGGCGCCGACAACGGCAACCCGGTCGAGTTCAAGCCGGTCCCCAGGCTCAAGGACAGCGTGTCGACCGATCCGGCCGATGACCACGGCAGCCCGTACAAGGGCGCCAACGACTACATGATGAATGCCTATCTCGACCACGCGCTGCCGGACAAGCACGCGCGGCTCACGGTGGTCTGGCTGCGCGATCCGGACACCACCGAGCACAACTTCGGCATCGGCACCGCCAACTGGCACGACGCGATGCGCGCCAACGACGCCCAGCTCGGCAAGCTGCTCGCGCGGCTCGACGCGCTCGGGCTGCGCGACAAGACCGACCTCGTCGTGGTGTCCGACCACGGCCACAGCAACGTCTCGGGGCCGCAGGACCTGTTCCCGCTGCGCGCGGTCGCCGGTGGCGCGGTCGCCGACCTCGATCCACATGGCCATTCGGTATCCGGAATGATCCGGATCGCCGACCTGCTGCGCCGCGCCGGGTTCACCGCGTTCGACGGCCTGGGCTGCACGTTCGTCCCGGTCGCGATGGGCATCCGCAAGGACGGGACGCCGGTCTACCCGACCAAGGTCGACGGCGACGGTAAGCTGTGCGGCAAGGAGGGCCAGAAGTACCAGGCGCCGCCCTACAAGGTGCCGGCCGAGCTCCCGGCGCACGCGCTGGTGATCGCGGTCAACGGCGGCAGCGACTACATCTACGCCCCCGATCACGATCCGGCGCTGGTCAAGAAGACCGTCGGCTTCCTGCAGTCGCGCGCCGAGGTCGGCGCGATCTTCGTCGACGACCGCTACGGCGCGATCCCCGGCACGCTGCCGCTCGGCGCGATCCGCGCCCGCAACGCCGCCGGCAAGAACCCGGACATCATCCTGGCCTACGACCACGACGAGACCGCCATGATCGAGGGCGTGCGCGGCACCGAGATGGCGGGGGTGCTCGGCGGCGCCGGCTATCGCGGCATGCACGGCAGCTTCAGCCCGCTCGACGTCCACAACACGCTGATCGCCGCGGGCCCCGACTTCCGCACCGGCTTCAAGGATCCGCTGCCGAGCGGCAACGTCGACGTCGCGCCGACGGTCGCCCGGATCCTCGGGCTGAGCCTGCCGCACGCCCACGGCCGCCCGCTGCTCGAGGCGCTCGCCCACGGGGCCGCGGTCGACGATTACCGCGTCGCGCCCGACGTCCAGCGCCCGCAGGCGCCTGCGACCGGCCTCACCGTGCACCTGGCGACCGACCCCGACGGCAAGGACGTCGCGCCCAGGCTCACCACGTACAGCTTCGAGCTCCACACCAAGGCGCTCACGTACGGCAAGCAGCGCTACACCTACTTCGACTTCGCCAAGGCATCGCGGCGCTGATCGCGCACCCCGCGGCGGCCGACCGCGCGATCGCGTCCTGGACGATGGCATCGCGATGCCGTGGCCATGCAATGCCGTGGCCATGCGATGCCATGCACGGTTTGCTATCTGGGTGCGAACCCGTCGGGGCAGACCGCGAGCGCAGGCGGGGCGCGCCGCGCGGCGGCCCGGGCGGCCGGGCGCGCGGCACCGGGTGCCAGCGGCCGGCAGCGCGCGAAGCTCACCTTGCCGGTGTCCTCGAACATCTGCTCGACCGCCGCGGGCCGCGGCCGGCCGGCCGGCGCCGGCAGCTGCAGCCGCGCGTGTAGCCGCGACTCGACCGCGAGCGCCCCGCCGGCGATCAGCGGCAGCGCCGGATCGACCTCGACGTCGCCCTCCAGCGCGCGGAACAGCGCGACCAGCTCCGCGGAGGTGCCGCGCGGCAGCGCGGGATCGACGATGGCCTGGCGCTGGCCGACGCGCAGCAGCTTGACGCGCAGCTTCCAGCGCGCGGGGCTGCGCGCGATCAGCGTGTAGATCGCGGTCTGCTTGGCGACCGCCGGGCCCTGCCGGAGGATCGTGACCGCGCGCCAGCTCGCGCCCGTGCCGACCGGCTCGGCCGGCACCGGGACGATCAGCGAGAGCAGGCGCTGGACCAGCTCGTCGCGGGCCTGCGGGCTGGTGGCGCCGCTCGGGTCGTCCTCGAACCGGATCGACGCGATCGCGCCGCGGTCGTCGAGCTCGAGCGCGATCGGCCGGCCCTGCAGCAAGGTCCGCCACGGCGCGAGGTAGGCGTCGGCGTCGGACGACGGCGCGGCGGCCTGTCCGACCACCGGACGCAGCGCGAACCGCCCGGTGTGCGGCGCGGCGATCGCGACCTCGAAGCCGTCGCGGATCGCCGGCAGCACGGCCGGTCGAGTGAATGCACCGCGGTCGAGGTGTCGCGACCGGAGCGCGCTGCTCGCCATCATCGCGGTGGTCCCCGCCGCGAGCGCGTAGCGCAGCACCACCCGCGCGCCCTTGCCGGGGCTGAGCAGCTGGAACGACTCCAGGCGCGGCAGCGCGACCACGGGCTCCGGCATCACGATGACCCGCGGCCCGCCCTCGACCGGCGGCCCCGCATCGTCGGGCGCGGCGCGCGGTTCGCCGGCCGCCGGCGGCCTTGCGGCCGGGTCGGGTGCACGAGAGACGGGATCCTGACACGCCACCGCCGCCGCGACCGCGATCACCGCGGACATCCGGGCCGGGGTCATGAGGCGGCGATGATGGCACGCTGACCGCGACCGCCCGGCGCAATCTCGCTCTCAGCGGCTGTCCGTAGCACGCTCAGAAAAACGCAGAGCCTGCACAGCAGCCGCGGTCACGGTCCGACGACGTCGAACATCGCCTTGTAATACACGTCGTGCTCGCGGACGGCGGGCAGCGCGAGCCGGTTGGCCTGCGCCTCCAGGCAGCGATCGACCGCGTCGAGGTCGCGGTCGACGAGCTCACCGACCGCGACGCGCACGGTGACCCCGTCGGGCGGCGTGAAGAACCGCGGTCGCATCCGGTCGGTCGGTGGGATGCGCGGCCCGGACCGCGAGATCTCGACGTCGACGACCACGGTCGGGAACCGGGCGAGGCACGCGCGCATCTGTGGCATCGCGCGCCGCGCCGCGGTGCGCACGGCTTCGAGGTCGAGCGGCGCGGACCCGCCGCGCGTGACGGTGTCGGGCAGATCGACGGTCCGCAGGTCGCGGAGGTGGTCCTCGGCGCGCTTGCGCCACGGGCTGTCCGGCGCCTCCTTGACGAACCGGCGGAAGCACGCGAGCGCGTACTCCGGTCGCACCGGGTCGGCGCTGTGGGCCAGGCCGAGCATGTAATAGGCCTCGCCGGCGCCGAGCAGCGGGATCACCGGGTTGTGCAGCACGGCGAGCTGGTGATCGAGCTTGACGCCCTCGGCGGCCTCGGCCAGCGCGTCGCCGGGCCGCCGCGCGCGGTCGTAGGCCTCGGCGAGCAGGAAGTGGATCATCGCCTGGGCGTTGCCGTCGGTGGCCTCCAGCGCCGAGCCCAGCGCGGCGATCGCCTCGTCGAGCTTGCCCATCGCGATCCGGACCTCGCCGAGCCGCATCCAGACCTCGCCGGCGGCGTTGCCCGACGCCGCGGTCTCGGCCAGCGTGCGCTCGGCGTCGGCGAGCTTGCCGGCGCGCGCCTGGCACAGCCCGAGCTTGCGGTGGAGCTCGGCCACCGCCCGCGGGTTGTCGTCGTCGCGCCGGCGGTGGGCGTCGGCGGCGGCGAGATCCGCGGCGCACCGCGCCCAGTCCTTGCGCTCGAGGTAGGCGTCGCCGCGCAGCCGGTAGGCATCGGGCTCGTGCGGCAGCAGCTGGATCGCGGTGTCGAGCTTCTTGATCGCCTCGGTGGCCTGATCGGTGGAGCGTGGGCGAGCGCCTCGGCCGCGGCGCGCACCAGGTCCTGGTACGGGTGGCGCTCCGGCGTGATCGCCGCGCTCCACAGGTTGGACCGGGTGGCCTTCTCGGCGTCCTTGTCGACCGGCGCGGGCGGGTAGCGCCGGGACTGCGCCGCGGCGGGCGCGGCGACCCAGGTCGAGAGACCCACCGCGAGGCCGGTCGCGGCGACGATGGCGGGCAGCTTCAGCAAGGCGGCGGGTTGAGCTCGGGCGGAAGCGGCTCGGGGTGCACGTGCTTGTCGCGCAGCGCCTCGATGTGCTCGCGCGCGCGGGCCTGGAACTCGGGGTGCGCGCCGCTCGCGATGTAGCGGATCCACAGCGACAGCGCGGCGCCGGGGTTGCCGGCGGCCTCGCTGGCCAGCGCGAAGTAGTACGACGACTCGCCGCTCGGCACGAAGAACACGGTGCGGCGCAGACACTCCTTGGTGAACGCGTCGAGCCCCTCGGCGCCCTGGCCCTGGATCTGGCGGATCGCCTGGTCGCCAGAGCCGTCGCGATCGAGCGCGACCGCGAGGCCGTACACGGTCGACACCCGCGCCGCGCCCGCCACGATCGCGCGGTGGTAGCTCGCGATCGCGTCGTCGAGCCGGTTCAGCATCATGTAGGTCTCGGCCAGGTTGCCGAGCAGCTGCTCGTCGCCGCGCGTCGCGCTCAGCCCGTCGCCGCGGTCGAGCGCCGCCTGGTAGTCGGCCGCGGCCCGCTCGAGGTGGCCGTGGTCGCCCGGCGAGCCGTCGATCAGCTTGGTGTGGAGCAGCGCGCGCGACAGCAGCAGCTCGCTGACCCGCGGATCGAGCGGCGCCCGGTTCTCGAACTCGTCCCAGGCGGCGATCACCGCCTCGGCGTGCGCCATGTTGTTCGGATCGCAGGTCGGCAGCTGGCTGTAGATCTGGTCGCAGTTGTAATACATCTGATACAGCAGCGTGCCGATCCGGTAGTATGGCTCGGCCTCGCGCGGGCGGGCAGCGGAGGCGGCGCGGTACGCGGCCTCGGCGCGTCGGATCGACTCCAGGTTGTTGGCGATGCTGGTGCTCTGGATCGTGGCGGTCAGCGTCGCGGTGTCGCCCTCCAGCATCTTGGCGTCGTACAGGTCCCGGGTCGCTTCATCGTCCGGACTCTGCAGCGCGCGATCCCACACGCTGGCGTCGGCCGGCGCGGCGAGGAACACCAGGAGCAACAGGCTGCGCTTGGTCATCACGGCACCGACAGCTTGGCATGGGGGTTGGCCGCGGGGGTGCGCAGCGCGTCGAGCGCGCGGACGTGCTCCAGCGCGCGGTGGCGCCACGTCGCATCGGGCACGGCCGCGTACAGGCTCCACTCGGCGCGCGCCTCGGTGTACGCGCCGAGCGCCTCGTAGAGCAGCGCCTGGTAGTAGTACTCGTCCTCGGCGGGCGCGAACCGGAGCTCGGCGAACGAGCGCTGTACGGACAGCCCGAGCTCCTGCTGCAGCGCGGCCTGCATCCGGTCGAGGATCTCGAACGCCGCGCCGCGCTGCTCGTCGCGGTCGTAGTGGACCGCGAGCGCGAAGCTGACCAGCGTGCTCGCGTCGGTGAAGTAGCTGCCGGCCGCGGACGGCATGGCGTTGCCGAGGACGTCGATCGCGTCCGACATCTGGCCGCGCGCCGCCAGCGCGGTCGCGAGGTGGACCGCGACCGACGCGTTGTTCGACACCCCGATCGGGCCGATCGCGTAGCGCAGCCAGCGGACCGCATCGTCGAGCTTGCCCAGCCGCAGGTAGATCGTGCCGAGCCGGCCGGTGACCTCGGGGCCGGCGCGCTCGGGGCCCTGCAGCCGGATGCAGTCCTCCAGCGCCTCGATCGCCTGGCGGGTCTTGCCGACCTCGTCGGCCGCGTAGCCGAGCAGGCCGAGCACGTCGGTGTTGTCCGGCGACAGGGCGTGGGCGCGGCGCAGCAGGCCGTAGGCATCCCCGGCGTGGCGCAGCCGCCGCTCGGCGGGGATGTCCGCCGACTCCGAGAGCTTGGTCATCGCGGCGCGCGCGCGTGCCAGCAGCGCGGCGACCTCGGTCCCGTGCGGCTCGATCACCTCGCGCCACAGCGCGCTCGCGGCGGGATCGGCGTGCGGCGCAGATCGCCCCGGCGTGGCCTCGGCCTGGCCAGCGGCCAGCGCCAGGGCCAGGGCCAGCGGCAGGGCCAGCGGCAGGGCATCGATCAGGAGCCGGCGCACCGTTCGAGTATGCAGGGCGAAGTCGGCGCGTGCCAGGGTGCAGCGAGGGATGTCCAGTCCTCGCCGCCAGGGAAATCAGGGCGTTGCACAGACGGCCACGCGGCGACGATCGCGGACCACCGGGCGCTGTCGCTCTCGAGAGGCGCCCGGTCTTTCATCGACACCTCTCCGCCGGGATTGCGGGTGATGTACCCCCAGGTTGGGGTAGTGCAGTCACCGCTCCCAGCGAGACCGGAACGCTGTGGTTTTCATCGCTTGACCGACTGTCGCGCTGGCCCGTGGCTTGCTGACACCAGGGCTGTGGACCGTGGAGTCATCGCGACAGCCAACGAGCTGTTCGAGGCCAGACATTTTCCGGGGGTGGTCGCGATGTGCTCCGACGCGCTCGACGACGAGCCCGAGTGCGTGCCGCTGCTCCTGATCCGCGCCCGGGCGCGCATGGCGCTGCGGCGCGATCTCGATGCCCAGGCCGACCTGCGCGACATCATCCGTCTCGATCCGCGGTGCAGCCTCGCCTACCGCCTGCTCGGCGAGCTCGCCGCGCGGCGCGACGAGAACGCCTCGGCCGCCGTGTTCTTCCGCGAGGTGCTCCGCCTCGATCCCGAGGATCGCGAGGCCCAGGAATGGCTGCAGATCGTCACCGCTCCCCGACCCGCCGCGGCGGCGACTCGACTCCCGGCAACCGCCGCCGCGGCGGGTCGGCTGTCTTCTCTCTCTCGCGCACCGTCGCCGAGCCCGGCGCGGCTCGCCCGCGGCACGCAGCCGCCGGATCAGGTGGAGCGCGCGGCCCGGGCCGAGCACGAGGAGCGGCCGACCCAGCCGTTCGGGCGCGTCACCGAGGCGCGGCGGGTCCGCAGCCAGGCTGCGACGCCGCCCGGCCGGCCCCCGGTGCGGCCGACGCCGACCCCGGAGCCGTTGCCGCCGCCCCCCGAGATCGAGCGGCCGACGCTGTCCGGCCGGCCGCCGACCCAGCCGCCCGCGAAGCCTGCACCGCGGCTGACCGCGCGCGCTGCGACGCCGGAGCTGCCCGGGTTCGGCGAGTACCTGGTCGCCGCCGGGATCCTGAGCCGCGAGCGGTTGCGCGCGGCGCAGGCCTACCAGCGCTCGATGCGGATCCAGCTGTCGACGGCGATCGTCACGCTCGGCCTGGCGAGCCCGCAGCGTATCGAGTGGGCCGCCGTCGCCCACCAGTCGCAGCTCGCCCGCGGCTAGCCCACCTCGGCTCGCCCGCCCGGGCTCGCCGTCGAGCAGCCTCGCGTGCGTATCACGGTGCACGCGCCACGGCCGGCCGCGCGCTACGCTACGTTCCGGCTCCATGCCAGCAGCCGGTGACGACGCGGAGCGCGAGCGGATCGCGGAGGACATGCGGCGCGTCCACAACTGGCGGCGCTGGGGGCCGTACCTCGCCGAGCGCCAGTGGGGCACGGTGCGCGAGGACTACTCGGCGACCGGCGAGGCCTGGACCTACTTGCCGCACGACCACGCGCGCAGCCGGGTCTACCGCTGGGGCGAGGACGGCCTGCTCGGGATCTGCGACCGCGAGTGCCGGGTGTGCTTCGCGCTGGCGCTGTGGAACGGCCGCGATCCGATCCTCAAGGAGCGGCTGTTCGGGGTCACCGGCCCCGAGGGCAACCACGGCGAGGACTGCAAGGAGCTGTACTACTACCTCGATGCCACCCCGACGTCGTCGTACCTCAAGGCGCTGTACAAGTACCCGCACGAGGCCTACCCGTACCGCGAGCTGGTCGACGGCAACCGCGCGCGCGGCCGCGGCGACCGCGAGCTCGAGGTCGAGGACACCGGCGTGTTCGAGGGCGGGTACTGGGACGTCCAGGTCGAGTACGCCAAGGCTGCGCCCGACGACATCCCGATCCGGATCACCGTCACCAACCGCGGCGCCGCCGCCCGGCTCCATGTCCTGCCGACGGTCTGGTTGCGCAACACCTGGCGGTGGGGGCGCACCGGCGAGGGCTACGATCCGAGCGGCCGGATCGATCGCGCCGGCGCCGCCAGCGTGCGGATCGCGCAGCCCACGCTCGGCCGGTTCCGGCTCGATTGCGACGGCGAGCCGGCGCTGCTGTTCACCGACAACGAGACCAACAGCGAGCGGCTGTGGGGCGTGCCCGCCTCCTCGCGCTACACCAAGGACGCGTTCCACCGCCGCGTGGTCGGCGGCGAGCTCGCGGCGGTCAACCCGGCGCTCGAGGGCACCAAGTGCGCCGCGTGGTACGTGCTCGACGTCCCGGCCGGCGCGTCGCGCAGCCTGCGGCTCCGGCTGACGCCCGAGCCTGAGCCCGGGGCCGGGGCCGGGGCCGGGCCCGGGGCCGGAGCTGGCGCGCGGCCGTTCGACGACCACGACGCGATCTTCGCCCGCCGGCTCGCCGAGGCCGACCACTACCACCGCGCGGTGCGCGACGCGCCGATGACCGACGAGGAGCGCCGCGTCGTGCGCCAGGCCGACGCCGGCCTGGTGTGGTCGCGGCAGTTCTACCACTACATCGTCGAGCACTGGCTGGAGGGCGATCCGGGCCAGCCGCCGCCGCCCGAGCAGCGCCGGCGCGGCCGCAACCGCGCCTGGCAGAACCTGTGGGCGCGCGACGTCATCACCATGCCGGATTCCTGGGAGTACCCGTGGTTCGCGGCGTGGGACCTCGCGTTCCACTGCGTCGCGATGGCGCGGTTCGATCCGCAGTTCGCCAAGCACCAGCTGCTGCTGCTGGGCCGCGAGTGGTACATGCACCCCAACGGCCAGCTGCCGGCCTACGAGTTCGCGTTCGGCGACGTCAACCCGCCGGTCCACGCCTGGGCGGTGTGGCGCGTGTACCAGCTCGCCGGCGAGGCCGGCTACGGCTACGACCGCGAGTTCCTCGAGCGCGCGTTCGACAAGTGCCTGATCAACTTCACGTGGTGGGTCAACCGCGAGGACGTCGAGGGCGACAACCTGTTCACCGGCGGATTCCTCGGCCTCGACAACGTCGGCGTGTTCGACCGCTCGCAGCCGCTGCCCGGCGGCGGCGAGCTGGTCCAGGCCGACGCCACCGCGTGGATGGCGTTCTACTGCACCACGATGGTCGCGATGGCGCTCGAGCTCGCCAAGGTCGAGGAGCCGTACGCCGACATCGCGCTCAAGTTCTTCGAGCACTTCGTCGCGATCGCCAAGGCGTCCAACGAGCTCGGCGGCACCGGGCTGTGGGACGACGAGGACGGCTTCTACTACGACCAGATGCAGACCCCGGACGGCGCGCGCCGGCTCAAGATCCGCTCGATGGTCGGCCTGGTGCCGCTGTTCGCCGCGGCGTCGCTCGACGACGAGCTGCTCCAGCAGCTGCCGGTGTTCCACGACCGGCTGACCTGGTTCTTCACCAACCGGCCGCAGCTCGCGCGCTCGATCTCGGTCGCACTCGACGCCGATCGCCAGCACCGCCTGCTCGCGATCCCCAGCCGCGACCGGCTCGAGCGCGTGCTGCGCTACATGCTCGACGAGCGCGAGTTCCTGTCGCCGTACGGCATCCGCTCGCTGTCGGCGGTCCACGCCGGCCAGCCGTTCCGCCTGTACCAGGATCACACGTACCACGAGGTCCACTACGCGCCCGGCGAGTCCGACTCCGGCCTGTTCGGCGGCAACTCCAACTGGCGCGGCCCGGTGTGGTTCCCGGTCAACTACCTCATCATCGAGGCGCTCAAGCGCTACCACCACTTCTACGGCGACGCGCTCACCGTCGAGTGCCCGACCGGCAGCGGCCGCCGCATGCACCTGGGCGAGGTCGCCGACGAGATCGAGCGCCGGCTGGTGTCGCTGGTCCTGCCCGACGCGCGCGGTCACCGGCCGTGCCACGGCGGCGCCGAGCGCTACGCCCGCGATCCGGCGTTCTCGGGCCTCGTGCTGTTCTACGAGTACTTCCACGGCGACACCGGCCGCGGCCTCGGTGCCAGCCACCAGACCGGATGGACCGCGCTCGCCGCCAACCTGATCGAGCGCGTCGCCATGACCCGGGGCAGCCGATGACCGAGTGGCTCGAGCCCGACGGCCTCGGCGGCTTCGCGATGGGCACCGCCGATGGCATCCGCACCCGGCGCTACCACGCCGTGCTGCTCGCCGCGACCCGCCCGCCCGACGGCCGCATCGTGCTGGTCGCCGACCTCGAGGTGTTCGTCGACACCCCCGCCGGCCGGTTCGCGCTGTCGTCGCACCGCTACCAGGGCGACGTGGTCTATCCCGACGGCGCGCACCACCTGGCGAGCTTCCGCTGCGCGCCGTGGCCGCGCTGGGAGTGGGCGCTGCCCGGTGGCGCGCGCATCGCCGGCGAGCTCGTCGTCGAGCACGCTGCGTCCGCCGGCCGCGCCCCGCGCGTCGCGCTGCGCTGGACCCGGCTCGCCGGCAGC
Source organism: Kofleriaceae bacterium (assembly GCA_041495365.1). GTDB lineage: Bacteria > Myxococcota_A > Polyangia > Haliangiales > Haliangiaceae > JABFXX01. Next base: position 17,655 of record JBGQCL010000090.1, read on the forward strand.
GTCACCAGCCTCAACGTCCAGCCGCTGCTCGCCGGCCGCGACTACCACGCGACCCATCGCGAGAACCCCGCGTTCCGGTTCGTGCCCGAGCTCGACGGCGATGCGGTGACCTGGCGGCCCTACACCGGCGTGCCGGCGATCTGCTGCGCCGCCAACGGGCTCTACCACCACGCCCCCGACTGGTACCGCGCGTTCTACCTCCGCGACGAGTTCGACCGCGGGCTCGACGCCGTCGAGGACCTCGCGACCCCCGGCGCGTTCAGCTTCGACCTCGCGAGCGGCCCGGCCGCCATGGTCCTGTCGACCGATCCGATCTCGGGCGAGCCGGCCGCGGTCGCCGATCAGATCTTCGACGCCGAGGCTCGCCGCCGCGCCGGCTTCCCCTCGGCGCTGGCCCGCGCCGCCGACGCCTACCTGGTCGCGCGCCGCACCGGCAAGACCGTCATCGCCGGCTACCCGTGGTTCGCCGACTGGGGGCGCGACAGCTTCGTCGCGCTGCGCGGCCTGTGCCTCGCCACCGGCCGCCGCGACGACGCCCGCGCGATCCTCTGCCAGTGGGCCGGCGCGGTGTCGCGCGGCATGCTGCCCAACCGGTTCGACGAGCGCGACGCCACCCCCCAGTACAACTCGGTCGACGCCGCGCTGTGGTTCGCGATCGCCGCCGATGCGTACCTCGCGGGCGCCGCCACCGCCGCCGACCGCGACCTGCTGCGCGCCGCGATCGCCGCGATCGTCGACGGCTACCGCGCCGGGACCCGCCACGGCATCCGCGCCGACGACGATGGCCTGCTCGCCTGCGGCGAGCCCGACACCCAGCTGACCTGGATGGACGCGCGGGTCGGCGGCGCGTGCGTCACCGCGCGGATCGGCAAGCCGGTCGAGATCCAGGCCCTGTGGATCAACGCCCTCGTGATCGCCGGCCGCGCCGCCGACGCCGACCGCGCCCGCGCCGCGTTCGCCCGGTTCTGGGACCCCGGCCGCCGCCAGCTCCACGACGTGATCGACGCCGATCACGTCCGCGGCGCCGTCGACCCGACCTGCCGCCCCAACCAGCTGCTCGCGATCGGCGGCGTTCCCCACCCCGTGATCGACGGCGAGCGCGCCCGCGCCGTGGTCGACACCGTCGAGCGCGTGCTGTGGACCCCGGCCGGCCCGCGCTCGCTCGACCCCGGCGATCCGCGCTACCGCGGCCGCTACACCGGCGGCGCCGCCGAGCGCGACCGCGCCTACCACAACGGCACGGTCTGGCCCTGGCTCGCCGGCCCGTTCATCGAGGCCTGGGTCCGCGTCCGCGGCAGCACCGACGCCGCCCGCCGCGAGGCCCGCACCCGCTTCCTCGATCCGCTGCTCGCCCGCACCCAGCTCGCCGGCCTCGACCACCTGTCCGAGATCTGCGACGGCGACGCGCCGTACCGCCCCACCGGCTGTCCGTTCCAGGCGTGGTCGCTCGCCGAGGCGATCCGGATCGACCAGCTGCTGGGCGGATGAGCCGAGGAGCTCACACGCGCGTCGTGTCGACGGTGCGGGCATTCTCTGGATCAAATATCCCTCGCCCGCGAGGATCCCGTCATGGTGAAGCAGCCGGCCGCCGCCGGAGGCCCTTCACACGCGGATCAGGTCGACGTTGCGATGCGCGGCGCGCGCGAGCGGCTCGATGTCATCTGGATCGGACGTGACGACCAGATCCCCGTCGCTGGCCAACATGACTAGGGCGGCATCGACCACATCGCTACGGCCAGCTCGCGCCAGCAACTCGCCTGCTGCGCGGCCGAGCGCTCGATCGAGCGGGCGGACCTCGATGCCGTCCAGCGCCCGGGCAAGCAGTGCCTGGCGAGGGCCGCGGCCTCGCCAGGCCTGGCCGATCACGCCGCCATGCGACAGCGGCACCTGCTCGGCTGCGAGTGCGAGCTTGAGCCGCCGCCACATTGAGCGATCATTACGCTCCAGCGCGATCAGCGCGCCGTTGTCGAGGATGAGCCTCATGCGGTCCGGCGCCGGGGGGCACGGACGGTTCGCTTCCGGGGCGCTCGGACCACGATCGCGGCGCGGCGGTCTTCGCGCTGCTGGGCGATCATCTCCGCCTCGGAGATCGTGCCGAACTCGGTCTCGTAATCGGCGATCGCCGCTGCGAGCGCGCGGAGGTGCCGATCCTTGGCGGCTCGCTCGGCCATGGCGGCATTGACCCACGTGCTGAGCGACGACGCTCGCCCGGACGCCACGGCCTGGTTGGCGGCCTCCAGCAGGTCGCGATCGACCGTCACCGTCACACGTTCTTTTCGGGCGGTCATGCGGTAGATCTTACTATGATAAGACGATCATCGCACTATCATCGTACCACTCGACGCTGCCGACGCGCCGGGCGCCATGCCTACGGGCTCCGAGGCGCGGGGGGCGACGCCGGGTGAGGCGCGGGCGGCGCGGGTGCCGGCGTCATCGCGGCCGGCGGCCAGATCGGCTGCATGCCGGGGAGCCGGGTCTGCACGCGGGCCAGCGCCTGCTGCCGGGCCTCGTTGCAGGCGTGGACGCGGTTCTACCTGCACGACTCCACCGCCGCGGAGGCCCAGCTGATCGCGGCGGCGGGGCTGCTGGTCGGCGGTACGCTGCTGGTCGGCAACGACAGCGTCAACGTCGACCACGCCGCCGGCTCGACCGGCGCGGCGGTCGGCTTCGCGATGGCGAGCATCGGCCAGGACCTGTGGTTCTACTCGATCTTCGACGCGTACCGCAGCGCGCGCGTGCTGTGACCGCGGCGCGGCTCGCACGATCTTCCACTTCTTGCCGCACGCCGGGCGCGCGACTTTGCATCTCGGGGCCCTACAACCGAGGTACCGGAGCCAGGACCAAGGTCCTGTGCACCTGATACGTCAAACCGGCGCGCGGGGTGGGCGGCCATGTCGGCTGGCCAGGCGCGTCGTATTGTCACAAGGAGCTTCTGATGATCTGCAATGAATCGGTGACCGGATGGACACATGCTCGCGCGACCGTCGCCCGGCGATCGTGGATCGCCGCCGCGGTGCTCGCGGCCGCGCTCCCGCTGGCCCAGGGCTGCGCCACGGATCCCGGCGGCGGCGCCCCCGCGGAGGGTCCGACCGGCGAGCTGGTGATCGCGCTCACCCAGCCCGGCCCGCACGGCGAGATCTACCACCTGGCCAACGCGGTCTTCGAGATCGACCACACCGAGACCCGCGTGACGACCTTCGTCGACGGCAGCGGCTTCGACGCCCAGGCCACGGCGAGCCTGCCGCCCGGCGTCGTCAACATCACGCTGCTCGACGGCTGGTCGCTCGAGAAGTCGACCGACGGCGGGGTGACGTTCCAGCCGGTGTCGGCGCTGCTCGGCAGCCCGAACCCGAACGCGCTCCGGATCCTCGCCAACCAGCCGGCGTTCGTCGAGTTCGCGTTCCTGATCCGCCAGACCAACGGCACGCTGGCGATCACGCTCGGCATCGTCGCGTCGCCGCGCGAGCTCGCCGGCGGCGTGGTCGTGGACAGCGCGAGCGGCGATCTCGCCGGCTATGCCGTGGGCACCGCCCGCACGCTGGACTTCGGGGTGTTCTTCAAGCTGTTCTCCCTCGAGTCGTTGACGCTGCCCGACGGGACCAAGCAGCATGTCTACACCGCGTTCGGCGAGCAGGGCTCGCTCGGCCCGGTTGCGCTGCCGTCGACGGCGGTGGCGGCCGAGTTCTACAACGACGACATCGGCACGCTGTCGAAGCTCGCCGCGGGCTTCACCGGTGGTTCGCTGACGTACGCCGTGTCGGCCAGACCGGACGGCACGATCGAGCTGTCGGGCTCGCTGTTCGGCACCACCGCCGAGCTCGATTTCGGCCCGAACGCGATCGACGCGATCCTGCCGACGATCGGGCCCGATGGCTTCCCCGACGACGTGTTCTTCTACGATTCGACGTTGCCGTTCACGCTGACCGATGCGCAGGGCACGATGTCGGGGCTGCTGCGGATGCGCCACCTGCTGCCGACGCCATGAACCATCGCGGGCGGGCGCGCACTCAGTACACGTAGCCGATGCTGAACCCGATGCGCTCGATCAGGTCGCTGCCGCCGTCGGCCTTGTCGTCATCGCTCAGCTCGTAGCGGAACGCCCAGCTGTAGTCGGTCACGCTGGCATCGGCGCGGACCTCGAAGTGGCCGAGGTGGATCACCGCGCCGAGCGCGCCCTGCACGCCGTTGACCGACGTGTTCAGCTTGTAGCGGTGCTCCATCATGCCGCCGGACACCACCAGGCGGTTCTCGGCGGCGATGTAGGGCTCGAACCGGCCGAACCGCAGCGACGCGCGGCCGCCGATCCGCACGGCCTTGTAGGCGGCGTCGGGCACCGTGGCGCGCTGCGCGTCGCCGTCCATCGAACCGTCGGTGGTGAACTGGTAGCGATCGCTGGTGTAGCCCGCGCCGACCTCGATCGTCCCCGCGCCGGCGATCGTCCAGCGATGGCGCAGGCTGATCTCCCAGCTCCGCCACGAGGTGGTGAGCGAGGTCGGCTTCATCTCGCCGGTCACCGAGTCCCGGACCGTGACGGGCTGCGGGTTGACGCCGATCTGGAACCGGCCGTAGAGCGACAGGCCGGGCAGCGTGCCGGGAAAGAGGAGCGCGGTGGGCCACAGCTCGACGCTCGCGCCGGTCAGCACCTCGCCGCCCTCGCTGTCGTTGCGCTGCCGGGTCGGGGTCAGGTTGTTGGTGTAGGTGAACTGGCGGAACCCGATGTCGGTCGCGGCGGCGACCGCGACCATCGGGCCGCCCCGCGCGCGGTCCGGCGCCTCGCGGGCGGCGGCGACCGCGGGGGCCGGGGACGCCACCGGTGCGGCCGGCACGGCCGCCCGGGGGACCGACACCGTGGCGTCGGCGTCGACCTCGACCTCGACGAACTCGTCGTACAGCTTCTTGCCGTCCCGCTCCAGCACGACGTGGTGGGCCCCGGCGAGGATGTCCTCGAACCGCCGCGGCGCGGTGCCCTGGGCGCGCTCGTCGATCTTGATCGTCGCGCCGTCGCTGCCCTCGATGACGAGCGAGCCGTACGCCGGGCGGAGATTGAAGGATACCCGCAGCGGCCGCGCCGTCTTGCGCGGCACGACGAGGTTCTCGATGATCGAGCGCCGGTTCTCGGCCTCGACGATGATCGGGGTCTCGCCGATCGGCGCGTCGACGGTGCACGGCGTCGTGCAGACCTCGCCGTCCTCCTTGACGTTGAAGTAGACCTTGGCGCCCGGCGGGTCGGTCTCGATCGTGACCTTGCTGGTCTTCGTGTTGCCCTGGGCGTTGCCCGGGCCCGGACCGCCGGCCGCAGCGCTGCCGGCGGCGCTCGCCACCAGGCACGCAGCAAGGACCTGCGGTCGCCTCATCGCCCGCGATCATAACCCGCGCACCGGGCGCCGCCCAGTTCCACGCTCAATGCCGCCGGCGGCCCGGCAACCCGCCGCGGGCTCGTCGCGAACGGCGCCTCGTTCCATTACACTCGAGCCATGGAAAGAAGCGTCAAGGGACTGCTCGGCGGCGGGCTGCGGCCCAACGATCCGCGGCGGTTCCTGATCGAGGCGATGATCGGCGCGATGAACGCCGATGGCGTCGTCGACCCTCGAGAGACCCAGGCGGTCGAGCGTCTGATCGCCAGCCATCCCCTGTTCCAGGGCCTCGGCCCGGCGGCGGCCCGCACGCTGATCGACCTGTCCAACGACGCGATCCAGTTCGCCGGCAACGCGTTCGGCCGCGCGCCCGCGATCGCCAAGGGCCTGCCCGCGCGGATCCACCGGCTCGCAGCGTACGGCATGGCCGCCGAGGTCGCGGTGGCAGACGATCAGCTGGTCGACGGCGAGCTGCGCTACCTCGAGGCGCTGCGGATCGCGCTGCGGATCGCGCCGCTGGAGTCCGAGGCGCTGGTCGAGCACGCCCACACCGGCCAGCTCGGCGCGTACCTCGAGGACCGCTATCGCCGGATCAAGAACCTGGTCCCGGTCGCGGCCGAGGTGTTCGTGCTGCGCGCCCTCGGCCGCGGGATGGCGACCGACGACGAGCGGTTCCGGATCCGCGACTTCTTCGCGGCGATCCCCGACCTCGCGCTGTCGGCGGACGACCTCGACGGCGTGCTCTACCAGGCGTTCCGCAGGCAGCGGCCGCCGGGCGCGCAGGTGTTCGGCGAGCTGTCGCAGGTCGCGTCGACGCTGCCCGATCCGGTCGACCGCTACTGGATGATGGTCTACACGCTGGTCGCCGAGCTGCCCGCCACGGTGCCGAGCTGGCGCGTGATCCCGTTCACCGGCGTGATGCAGGCCGCGTTTCAGATCACCGATACCGACATGGAGCTCGCCGTGATCGATGCGCTGAGCTTCCCGGCGGCGATGCCGCGGCCGCACTAGGCGGATCCACGAGAATGTCAACCGCTGCGTGCGCGGATCGCGCCCGCATGACGCGCCTGCCTTACCTCACCGCACGACGCACCGCACGACGCGATCCACGGTGCATAATGAACGACACGTCATGACGTCGGACACCATCGAGCTCGTGGAACGTGTGCGTCGCCGCCTCAAGGAGCACGAGAGCGGCTGCCAGATCGCCGGGCCCGTGCCGGAGGCGGCGATCTCGGCGGCGGAGGCTGCGCTGGGCTGCAGGTTCCCGCCCTCGTACCGGAGCTTCCTGCGCACGTTCGGCGGCATCGCGATCCCACCCCACCTGGGGGTGGTCCATGACTTCGTGGGGGTCGCCGCCGAGCCGGTCGATGCCGCCAACCCGGCCGGGGGCCCGAGCGACGTGGTCCGCCGCACGCTCCAGGCTCGCCTCGAGCGCAAGCTCGCGGATCACCTCGTCGTCGTCGGCCTGGGCGCGCAGCACCAGGAGTGGTTCTGTCTCGACGTCTCCAAGCCGAACAGCACCGGAGAGTACCCGGTGGTGCTGTTCGACGCGAAGGACAACGCCCTGGACCAGCAGTTTTATGAGGACTTCGGCCAGATGCTGGCGGAGGTCATGGGCTTCGTGGCCGACAACCTGGACCAGCCCCTCGACTGAGCGCTAACGCTCGGCCCTGCTTCTGCGATAGGTTTTCTGGATGAGCCGGCCGACGTGGGCTAGGTGGGTGACGCGCATCTCGCTGGTGCTCGGCATCGTTGCACTCGTGCTCACGATCCGCGACACCGGGCTGGTCCAGATCGGGACCTACTTCAAGCGGATCGGCTGGGGCTGGGTCGCGGTCGTGATCCTCGAGGTCGCGATCACCACGCTCGACGCCAGTGCGATCCGCGCGTTCCTGTCGCCCGATCACGACAAGGTCGGGCTCGGCAGCGCGCTGCTGGCGCAGCTCGCCGGCCGCGCGGTCAACGCCGTCACCCCGAGCGGCAACCTCGGCGAGGCGGTCAAGGTCTCGGTCCTGGTCGAGCACGTCAGCCAGTCGCGCGCGGTGGCCACGATCCTGCTGTACAACGTCGTCAGCTTCACGATCGAGCTGGTCGCCGTCGGGATCGCCGCGCTGATCATGGCGGTGTTCCTGCCGATGCCGGCGGTGCTGCGCTGGGGGCTGCTCGGCGGCGGCGCGCTCGTGCTCGCGCTCGCGCTGGCGATCTACGCGCTGGTCCGCCGCGGCGTGCTGGTCAGCGCGGCCCGGCTCGCCGCCCGGATCCCGGTGCCCGGCCTGGCCAGCGTGCGCGGCTGGCTGTGGAAGGTCGCGCGGCCGTCGCGCTACCTGCTGCATCCCGAGCGGCTCGCGCGCTGGGAGCCCCGGCTGCGCAGCGTCGACGACAAGATGAAGCTGGTGGAGGGCGCGCGGCGGCGCGATCGCCGGCTCGGCATCGCCCTGGTCGCGCTGTCGCGGCTGACCTCGATGACGCTGTCGTTCCTGCTGCTGATCGCGATGGGCGAGACGCTGACGATCGGCCTGGTCGCGTCGATCACCGTCGGCAGCTTCCTCATCTACATGGCGTCGACCCTGGTGCCGATGGGGATCGGGATCAACGAGGGCGGTTACAACACGCTGTTCCGTGCGCTCGGCGAGAACCCCGCGCGCGGCACCGCGCTGATCCTGGCCCGCCGCGTCGCGCTGATCCTGTACGCCGCGATCGGGCTCGTGCTGGTCACCGCGAGCGAGACCGTGCAGCGCGCCCGCGAGCGCCAGGCGACCCGCACCGCCGCGGTCAGCGGCACCATCCCGGTGCTCGCCGAGGTCGCCATCGTGGCGATCCCACCGGTCGTGCCCGCCGTGTCCGACATGGTGGACGGACGCGCGGGCGAACCCGGCGCCGCGCACCCAGGCCACCGGAAACGCCGTGCGTCATCAGGCGTTGCGTGAGCCTCGACACGGCGGAGCCCAGCCTGCGAGCGGTCGCGCACGCGCCGCGGTGCGACGCGGGGTCGCGCCGGCCGCCGCCCGGCGGAGGATTGTTGGTATATATGCAGTTCCACCCTCCTACCTCCGACCGGAGCCTCGCGTATGGCGTTCTCGCTCGACAAGCAAGGGATCTCGATCGCGGAACTTCACCGCAATGCGTCGCCGGCCTTCCTCTACGAGGCGGCGCTCAAGTTCGAGAAGGGCTCGACGATCTCGTCCACCGGCGCGCTGATCGCGTACTCGGGCAAGAAGACCGGCCGCAGCCCGACCGACAAGCGCGTCGTCGACGAGCCCGAGGTCCGCGACGACGTGTGGTGGGGCAACGTCAACATCAAGCTCGACCCCCACAGCTTCCTGGTCAACCGCGAGCGCGCGGTCGACTACCTCAACACCCGCGACCGGCTGTACGTGATCGACGGCTATGCCGGCTGGGACCCCCGGCACCAGCTCAAGATCCGGGTGATCTGCGCGCGCGCTTACCACGCCCTGTTCATGCACAACATGCTGATCCGGCCCACCGCCGACCAGCTGGCGAGCTTCGGTGAGCCCGACTACGTGATCTACAACGCCGGTGGGTTCCCGGCCAACCGCCACACCGCCGGCATGACCTCGAACACCTCGGTCGACCTGTCGTTCGCGCGCCGCGAGTTCGTCATCCTCGGCACCGAGTACGCCGGCGAGATGAAGAAGGGCGTGTTCACGATCATGAACTACCTGATGCCCAAGACCGGCATCCTGTCGATGCACTGCTCGGCGACCCAGGCGCGCGACGGCAGCGACACGTCGATCCTGTTCGGGCTGTCGGGCACCGGCAAGACCACGCTGTCGGCCGACCCCAAGCGGCTGCTGGTCGGCGACGACGAGCACTGCTGGAGCGATCAGGGCATCTTCAACATCGAGGGTGGCTGCTACGCCAAGGTCATCAGGCTGTCGAAGGAGCAGGAGCCCGACATCTGGAACGCGCTGAGCTTCGGCGCGGTGCTGGAGAACGTCGTGTACGAGCCGACCTCGCACCTGGTCGACTACGACAACACGTCGATCACCGAGAACACGCGCGGCAGCTACATCCTGGACACGATCCCCAACGCCAGGCTGCCCGCGGTCGGCGGCCACCCCAAGAACGTCATCTTCCTGACCGCCGACGCGTTCGGCGTGCTGCCGCCGGTGTCCAGGCTGACGCCGGGCCAGGCGATGTACTACTACATCTCGGGCTACACCGCCAAGGTCGCGGGCACCGAGGTCGGCGTGAAGGACCCCGAGCCGACGTTCTCGCCGTGCTTCGGCGGCCCGTTCCTGGTCTGGCACCCGACCAAGTACGCCGAGATGCTCGCCGACAAGCTCAGGAAGCACGGCGCGCAGACCTGGCTGGTCAACACCGGCTGGTCGGGCGGTGCGTACGGCGTCGGCGCGCGGATCAAGCTCAGGTACACCCGCGCGATCGTCGACGCGATCCACTCGGGTGCGCTGCTCGACGCCCCGACTGTCACCGATCCGGTGTTCGGCCTCGCGGTGCCGACGTCGTGCCCCGACGTGCCGCCCGAGATCCTGCAGCCGCGCAACACCTGGGCCGACAAGGCCGCCTACGACGAGAAGGCGAGACGGGTCGCGTCGCTGTTCCGCGACAACTTCAAGAAGTACGAGGCGCAGGCGTCCGCCGAGGTCCGCGCCAGCGGCCCGAAGCTGTAGAAAGCTGGTCGCATTGATTCGTGGCCAGGAGAGTCTCCGCCGCGCGACGCGACGCGCGGAGGGGTCGTCCTTCGGCGAACGATGGGACCATGAAACCTTGCGGGCGTCGGGCGAGCTCGGATGGTTTCCTTGGTGGTACCGATGACGCAGCGTGCGGATGACCGAGCATGTCGTTCTCGATGAGCTCGAGCATTGCCGCATCGAACGCCACCCGGCCCTTGTATGCCGGCCCGCGCTTCGCGATCTTCGGCGCGAGGGGATGCAGCGAAATGCGTGACCGGGGTGATCGCGGGCGGGCACGTGGTGTCGGACAGCTTCCCACAATCGTCTGGCGAGCTCGACGAGGTCGGTCGATGGGGTCCGGGGCGAGGCGCGCGGCTTCGCAGAGCGCATCATGATGCACGAGGGGAAGGGGTTCGGTTCCGCGTTCGATCGCGGCGCCGTCCAGGCCCGCGCTCCGGAGCCGCAGCGGTACGAGCGCACCACGGAGCAGAAGGCGGCCGATGCGAAGACGATCGCCGACAACTTCGATCACCAGGTCGAGCTCGTCCGGGCCGGTGTCGCGGCGGTGAATGCCGCTGCCGCCGCCGGAGACCTGGGCGGGTGGACCACGGCAAAGAGGAGCGCCGAGCAGGCGCTCCAGCAGCTCGCGCACATCGCCAGGAGCGCGCCAGCCACCGCCCGCGAGGCGACTGACCCGGACGTGAGGAAGCGCCTCGCGAGCGTCGATCAGGTGCTCGAGGACGCACAGCAGCTCGTTGCTGACGCACCCGCGGCGCCTCTGGCTGCGGCGCCGGAGCTGAGCTGCGGCGATGCGCTTCTCGCCGCGCTGCCGCCGGATCCGCCCCCAGCGGCATGGCGCGACGCTGACTTTCAGGCAGCAGCGGACGCGGTGGCGGCTGTCTGTGCCCATCAGATGACCAGCTCGGACATCGCGGCGTTTCGCTCGATCGTCCGTCGTCACGAGGACCACCCGATCGCCCGCCGGTTTCGCCGGTTCGGCGAGGCGCGGCGGCGCCAGTTACTCGGGCGACTAGACAAGGACGATGTGAAGCGGTCGGCGCGCGCACGCGAAGCGGCGCGCCGCGCCGAGACCGCGGGCCGCGCAGGGCAGGACCGAGCACCGGCCGCGACCAAGACGGCGTCTGTCGACATCACGCCGACGATGCCCGGGAGCGACGACACCCGCTCCACGGACCCGTCCGAGGGACGGGCGCCGGTCCAGGCGGACGCGAGCGAAGG
>JBGQCL010000091.1:0-28794 GCA_041495365.1 Kofleriaceae bacterium
CATCGGCAGCAGGTTCTTGCTGTACACGTGGTACAGGACCACCCCGAGCGAGGCCACGCCGCGCAGCGCGTCGACGAACACATAGCGCGCCTTGGGGCTCCCGGAACTCATGCTCGCGCGCTCGGGCTGACCAGCCGGGCGATGGCGTCCATGGTAGCGCAACCCGCGTCGCCTGTGCGCTGATCCAGGCTGCGGCGACTTGCGCTATAAGTCTCGCGTGATCGGCGGCATCGTCTGGATGACCGGGCTGTCGGGCGCCGGCAAGTCGACGCTGGCGACCGCGCTCGCGGCGCGGCTGGCGCCGGTCCGGCCGGTCGAGCTGCTCGACGGCGACGACGTGCGCACCTTCCTGTCCGCCGGCCTCGGCTTCTCGCGCGCCGACCGCGACACCAACGTGAACCGCATCGCGTTCGTCGGTCGGCTGCTCGCCAGGCACGGCGTGCTCGTCCTGGTCGCCGCGATCTCGCCGTACGCCGCCACCCGCGACCGGCTGCGCGAGCTCAGCCGCGCCGCGGGTCATCCGTTCGTCGAGGTGTTCGTCCACGCGCCGCTCGAGACGGTGATCGAGCGCGACGTCAAGGGCCTCTACCGGCGGGCCCAGGCCGGCGAGATTCCGAGCTTCACCGGTATCTCCGATCCGTACGATCCGCCGGCCGCGCCGGACGTCGAGGTGCGCACCGACCGCGAGGATCGGGCGAGCTGCGAGGCACGCATCCTCCAGGCGCTCGCCGACCGACAGCTGATCCCGCCGCCCTGATCCGTGGAGGGGGGCATTCCCCGAGACTTCAGGTACCCGAGCCACGAGGACGCTCCTGCTCCTGTTGCGCGCGGCTCAGGAGTCGGACAGCAGCTCGGTGACCGACGTGCACGCGGCCGCTCGGGCGATCCAGCGTCCGAGCCGCACAGGATCCCGCTCGCCCAGGATCCGGTCGCGGTCCACCATGCTCATCGGCACACCTCGAGCCGACAGCATGGCGATGATCGCCTCCGCCAGCCCCTCGACTCTACCCTCCGCTCTACCCTCGGCGCGGATCGCCTCGATCACCGGGTTGTGCTTGGCAACCAGCGCACGGGCGACCACGTCGTCGGTCCTGGCGCTGCGCACCAGCGTCTCGATCGGCAGCGGAACGACGAACGCCGGGTCGATGATGTGCCCCGCGGGTTCGAGCATGCGCCAGATGCCGAGCGCCGTCGACCACTCCAGCACGCGCGACCGCTCGACGTCGATCGCGAACACGCGGCGCACGCCCCGCGCCGCCAGCTGGCCGCCTTGCGGCCGGCATCTCCCAGGGACTGCGTGCTGACCACCTCGAAGGCGAGCTGTTCCAGCTGGCGCCGGCCGGTCACGGAGTCGCGCGCGGCGGGATAGACGCTGACGTCGGGTGCAACGTCGTCGCGTCTCGAGATCCGCGTCAGGAGCTCACTGGCCACCTGAAACTCGGGCCCGGCGTGGGCCGCGACCAGCGCGCACAGCTGAGCCTGCCGCTCCGCATGAGGAGGGTCCACGGGAGGCACATAGACTAGCCTCCCGTCGAGCATCTCGTGCCTGACAACCCGAATGATCCGCCTCCGGAGCCATACGAGAGCGTCGTGGTCTACGACCCGGACCCAAGCATCGACCGCGACCCTCACAGCGAGATCCGGTTCCATCGACCCGGCGCCGCCAAGCCTCCAGGCCGGGAAGCGACGCCATGAAGTCGGAGATCAGAGATCGCCTCGCGGAGCGCCTGCTGGTCGTGTATCGGCGCTGACCGAGAGGGCGGGATCTCTCCGCCCGCTCCCGGGGCCGCTGCACCTTTATTCGGTGCGGCTGCACCTTTTTCGACGCGGGAAGCTTCAAAGGTGCAAAGCCGACGTCTTCTCGCGGCCGATCCTGCGGCTCACGTCGAAAGCGCGTGCGTTCCTCCACGCGGCGTTTCGCAAAGCCGGCTTCGACGGCGCGGGCCACGAAGGACCGTCAACGGGCATCGCCATCGTCCAGATCCGGCCGCGGCCGTTCTTTGCGCCCGTGTTCGAGAAGTACGCGCGCCCCGAAGATGTGTCGCAACGCTTCGTCCACGGGGTCGCCAAGAACTTGGGGGGCGACTTCGGTGACACGTGACGCGGACTCGTGCAACGATCGGGGACAGGCCGGGGAGCGCATGGCGGACCACGACGATCGACGACGATCAGGAGACGGCCGGCCCGAAGCTGGCGGGCCGGAGCGCGGCGCATTCCCGGCGCTCGGCAAGCAGTCGCTGGTCGAGAAGGAGTTCGACGCGCCCGTGGGCCCGGGGCCCTGGGTGCAGCGGCGCGCGCTCGGCGACGCCGGCATCCCCGGCAAGCAGTCGCTGGTCGAAAAGGAGTTCGGCGCGCCCACGCGGTTCGGTGCGCCCGTCCAGCGCCGCGCCGAGGGCACCCCCGACGCCAACACGGCCGGCACGGCGCCCTCCGTCGGGCACGCGCCCAGCGGCCTGACCCGGCAGATCTTCGACCGGGACGCCCGGCGGTCGGTGCAGTGGCGCGAGGCGGCCGCTCCCGCGGGCAGCGACCCGGCCCGCGTGCACGCCGCCGCTGCACAGGGCGTCGCCACCCCGAGCTCGCCGCTGCCGCACCAGGCCGCCATCCAGAAGGCGTTCGGCGGCCACGACATCTCGGGCATCCAGGCGCACACCGGGCCCGAGGCCGCGGCGTCGACCCGCGCGATGGGCGCCGCGGCCTATGCCACCGGGAACCACGTCGTCCTTGGCGGGAGCACGGACCTCCACACCATCGCCCACGAGGCCGTCCACGTCGTGCAGCAGCGCGCCGGCGTTCAGCTCATGGGCGGCGTGGGCGCCGCCGGCGACGCCTACGAGCAACACGCCGATGCTGTGGCGGACCGGGTGGTCGCCGGCGAGTCGGCGGCCCCACTGCTCGACCAGGTGTCCGGGGGTGGCCACAGTGCCGGAGTCGTGCAACGTGCGCCAGCCATGCCCGCGTCGCCGGAAGGTGCCGATGCAGGTGCATCGCATAGTGATCCTGCCACCTCGTCGCGGCTCAAGGCGCTACTCGCGCTTGCAGGTCTCTCGGGAGATCAACAGCAGCTTCCGACTGCGACTCTGACCATCGCCGATGCCACCCGCATTGTGAATCTCCTGCTGCAGACTCATCCGTCCTTGGTGGGCATCGGTCCTCGAATGGTGGCGGTCCGCTTGATGCAGGACGTCGTCGCTGGCCAGTCCCCCATCGGCATCACTGCGCTGGCACAGCGGCTCGCCGCGTTCGGGCCGATCATTATCCTTCGGCCCGACGGGTATATCGCTCGCGCCATCACCGGGGAGGCGATCCAGCGCGCCGGGAAAACGGAATTCGTCAATGGAGAGCTCCGTGCGGGCGGGTTGGTGGCGGGCACGTTCTACTACTCCAACGGCGGCGTCTTCTATCGCGCCAGCGATAGCCTGGGACAGGCGGGCCCGCCCATCGGCGAGCTCGGCCTTGAACATGACGCCGTGAATAGTGCGCTCGATGGGGCTGCCGACGCGCTCGTGGGTGTGGCCGCCGGCCTGTATCAGCTGCTTCGCCACCCCATCGACAGCATCTCAGCATTGCGCCAATTGCCTGGTGCGATTGCACAGCTCATCGAGAACAGTCCGGAGTACTGGGAGCTCTTTCGAGCGAAGCCACTGAACGATCAGATCCGTGACGTATCGAAGCTTGCAACCACACTGGCTACGCTCTATGGAGGCGCCGCGGGAACAACCTCCCGGATCGCCGCAGCAGCTGGTGACCTCGGGAACGTGACCATTCGAGCGCTCACCCTTTCCGGGGGCGGAGAATTGGCCTGGGCGACGGTATCAGTGCCCGTAGGGACGGTCGCGACTGCCCTCTCCGGTGGCCCCGGCGCTGTGTATGTCCTGCATATGGCCAACTCGTCGCTTGACAAGAGTGGCGGAGGTGGTAACTCCCCGAAAGGTGGCGAAGCGAAGTCATCGGAGCCGTCCCAGAAGCACGAGGAAGTCAAGAAAGAGGGGCCAGAGGCAGATCGGGCGCGCGAACAGTCCTCCGAGCATGCCGAGAAGGCGCCGATTGGTGGCGATCCCGCTCCTTCAAGCGTCAGGCGTACTCCGCCAGAGGCGCTCAAGGAACATTATCTAAAACACCGCGCTCTACTAGAGAAGGTCCTCAAGAAGAAGTACCCGAAGTGGCAAGCAGATCTTGGCGCGGACTTCCTTGCTGACCTTGACGAACTAATCAGCAGCGGCAAACTCCGTTACCGGGGGAAAGGAACGCTAAAAGTGAGCACGCCTAAAGCTTACATCTACGAAGGTGACGGTCTAACCTTGGTCCTTCGGCAGGATGGGAGTTTCTGGACACTCCTCGAAAGCGGAACGGGGATGGCTGCGAATATCAAGTACGTACGGTAGCATACATGCCCCCCCCCTAATTGCGATCGCCCATGACAGTCTGAGGAATTCAATGGAACAGCTTCTTGCACTCCTGGAGACGGCCTCGTTGACAGGTGTTTTTGCAGGCGCGTTTATTGATGACGACGATGACCCAAAGCAAGCTCGACTCCTTCTTGAGGCTATTTATCTAAAATTTGACAATCAGTGGCTTCGTTGTTCATCGATCGGGCAATACGATCAACTCGCCCTCGAACTCTCCGAGAAAATCGAACCTGCAGCATCAACAATTGAATCCCGTGTTCTCGAGGACTACGAGTTCTGCGTGGTTCCGCTTACCAACCTTTTCATGAACGAGGCTTTGGCGAGCTATCGAGTTCAGGGGGTCCAATGTTTTCTTGATTCGCGAGCTGACGAGCAACGCGCGATTTTGACAACCGTTGCGATATTTCTCGAGAACGACCAGACGCTGTTTCTGGATCCGCGGAACACCTTCGGAGTGCGGCTCGGAAACGCCTTCGATCTCAAGGAGTGGATTCGGCTGAATGCAGAGAACGTATCGTCATATCGTCAGATTTCCTGGAAGCGACGTGGTTAGCAACAATGTTGATCTAACCGCGGCAAAGCGTTCACTATCGGCACCTCGATCGCTCTATCGTTTTGCACCACTCGGCTTGAGCGACGTGAACGGCGAACCTGTTCGTGTGCCGATCATGGGGGTATCAGCGGCTGTGGGATCTGGCGCGTCGCAACATCGTCCGACTCCAAGGACGACACCTGGAGGCCCGACATGATTCGGCTCGCGGGTATCGTCACGGCGTCGTCGGCAAGCGGATAATCAAAGGCACCCTAGTCCTGCCGAATTTGCCATCTCCTCGGAGGAGTTCCTGATAGTCCGCTCACATAGCCCATCATCGCGGGGACGGCTGGTGCAGGCTTCCTCGAGATGTCCGATCGACCCCAAGCTACCATCATGTATGAAATCCTCGCGGATCTCCGACGGAGACACCGTGCCGAAGTGCGAAGGTCCCGCCTAGCGTTTCATCTGCTCATCTCCGTCAAACGGCGATACCCGGGCCATCCGGCGCCTTCCCCGACCGGGCCAGCGCGCTGCGGCTCATCACCGCCGTCGCGCTGCAGACGACGAGCATCTGGCGCGACCGCATCGCCGCGGCCAACACCGGCGCGGTCGAGCTCCGGGGACCGGCGCCCCTCACTGCCGAGGAGCAGCAGGTCTGTCCCTACCGGGTCCCCGTCGAGAACTGGTCCCTACTTCGGTCCCTACTATTCCGTGGCGCCGTGAAACGCCTGCCGAGATCCGGCCAGAAGCCGGATAGCGCGATAGCGCGACAGCGCGGTCCCACCGCGGTCCCTACCTTCGGCTCTGCGACCGGCCTGGCAGGGCCACCTGCCATGCAGGGTGAGCAGCTCCCCCCGGCGATCGGTCCTGGAGATGGCCACGCTCGGGACGGTCGGCGGCGGCGCGCATCCCACTGGCGACATGGCGCGAGGGACGAGACCGACCAGATGCGCCACTGGAGTCTCGACGATCAGCGGGCGCCACCCCCGCGGGGGATGGCCTCGGCGCGGCGTGCACGCGACCCGCGGTGCTTGCCCTCCCGGCGCTACCGTCACCGTCGCTGACGTCGGGGCGGCGGGGCCAGCTCCGTCGTCGGGGCGAGCCGGTGCTGCGCGCCGCGGCCCGACAGCGTGTACGCGCTGTGGCACGCCGGACAGAACAGCTGCCGCTCGCGAGCCCTGGGCTGGCGCAAGGTGACGCCGCACCGGCAGATCCAGCCGATCCGGCGCGCGGGGACGCCGGCGACCAGCGCGTGGGGGGCGACGTCCGAGGTCACGACGGCGCCGGCGGCGACCAGGCAGAACGCGCCGAGGCGGTGGCCGCAGATGATGGTCGCGTTGGCGCCGATGCTGGCGCCGGCCTCGACCTCGGTGCGCCGGTACTCGGCCTTGCGGGCGATGAAGGCGCGCGGGTTGACGACGTTGGTGAACACGGCGGACGGGCCGACGAACACGTCGTCGCCGAGCACGACGCCGTCGTACAGCGAGACGTTGTTCTGGATCCGGCAGCGATCGCCGATCACGGCGCGCGCGCCGACGAACGCGTTCTGGCCGAGCGAGCAGTCCGCGCCGATGGTCGCGCCGGCCATCACGTGGGCGAAGTGCCAGATCTTGGTGCCCGCGCCGACCGCGGCCGGCGGGTCGATGACCGCGGTGGGGTGGGCCCAGAAGCCGGGCTGGCGAGGGGGGCGCGTCCTGCGGGTCCGGGTCGGCATGGTCGAGCTCCGGGGGTCACTCCGGCGCCAGCGCGACGGGCTGGCCGCGGCGGATCAGCGAGCGCTGCGCGGCCTCGAGCACGCGCAGCACGCGCAGGGCGCTGGCGCCGTCGGTCAGCGGGGCGGAGCGCGAGGCGATCGCGGCGAGGAACGCCGCGCACTCGATGCGCAGGGGCTCGTCGGCGGCGTACGGGATCGCGACGCCGGCGCCGCGGACCGGGACCGACGCGCCGTCCTGGAGGTCGACGTGCTGGTCGTGGAGCACGAGCTCGCGGCGGACGTCGTCGAACGTCGCCATCCGCTCGGAGCCGACCACGACCAGCTTCTGCTCCTTGAACGGGTTGAGCCACGACACGAACACGTGGGCGGCGACGCCGCTGTCGAACGCGAGCTGGGTCACGGTGACGTCGGCGATGTCGGCCTGCAGGTAGGC
This sequence comes from Kofleriaceae bacterium, assembly GCA_041495365.1. Lineage (GTDB taxonomy): Bacteria > Myxococcota_A > Polyangia > Haliangiales > Haliangiaceae > JABFXX01. The sequence continues at coordinate 7,092 of JBGQCL010000091.1, forward strand.
GCCGCCGGCGGCGATCACCTGGGACGGCAGCGCGCCGACCAGCCGCAGGATCACCGCGAGGTCGTGCGGCGCGAACGACCACAGGATGTTCTCCTCGCGGCGGACCTTCCCGAGGTTGGTGCGGTTGGAGTAGAGGTAGCGGATCTGGCCGAGCCGGCCGCCGGCGACCAGCGCGCGCAGCGCGTGGATCGCGGGGTGGTACTCGAGCAGGTGGCCGACCATCAGGACGCGGCCGCGGCGGACCGCGAGGTCGTGGACCCGGCGGGCGGCGTCGTAGTGCAGGGCGAGCGGCTTCTCGCACAGGACGTCCTTGCCGGCGAGCAGCGCGCGCTCGGTGAGCTCGGCGTGGGTCTCGACGGGCGTGCTGATCACGACGCCGGCGATCGAGCGGTCGTCGAGCGCGGCGTCGAGCCGGTCGTGGATGGCGACGCCGGGGGCGATCCGCGCGGCGGCCTGGCGGCCGTGCGGCGAGACGTCGGCGACGGCGGCGAGCGCGCCGAGCGCATGGAAGTTGCGGACCAGGTTCTTGCCCCAGTCCCCGCAGCCCAGCACGGCGACCCGGTGCGCGCCGGTCATCGTCACCTCATCGTCCCGGCCTGGCGCTCACTCGGGGGCCAGCAGCATCCCCGCAGCGACCGTGGTGTTGCTGGCCTCGTCGACGAGGATGAACGAGCCGGTCACCCGGTTGCGGCGGTACGGGTCGTAGAGGATCGGCGTGGTGGTGCGCAGCCGGATCCGGCCGAGGTCGTTGAGCTTGAGCTCCCGGGTGACCTCGTCGCGGTGGCCGGTGTTGACGTCGAGCCGGTACAGGATGTCGTTGACCACCGCGCGGCCCCACCGCGTGGTGTGCTTGATCGCGTAGCGGCCCCGCGACAGCAGCGGCCGCTCCGACATCCAGCACACCATCGCGTCGAGGTCCTGGCCGACGATCGGCTGGTTGTTGGGCCGGCACAGCAGGTCGCCGCGCGACACGTCGAGGTCGTCCTCGAGGTGGATCGTCACGCTCATCGGCGCGAACGCGGCGTCGACGTCCTCGCCGAGCTGCTCGATCCGCATGATCCGGGTCGACAGCCCGCTCGGCAGCGCGACGACCTCGTCGCCGGGACGCAGCACGCCGCCGGCGACCTGGCCGGCGTAGCCGCGGTAGTCCGGGAACTCGGCGGACTCGGGGCGGATCACGCGCTGGACCGGGAACCGCACGTCGATCAGGTTGCGATCGCTGGCGATGTGCACGGTCTCGAGGTGATAGAGCAGGGTCGGGCCGTGGTACCACGGCGTGTCGCGCGAGTGCTCGACGACGTTGGCCCCGGTCAGCGCGCTGATCGGGATGAACGCGATGTCCTGGACGTCGAGCCGGGCCGCGAAGTTGCGGAACTCGGCCTCGATCTCCTCGAACCGGACCTCGCTCCAGTCGACCAGGTCCATCTTGTTGACCGCAAACACCAGGTGCGGGATGCGGAGCAGCGACGCGATGAACGCGTGGCGGCGGCTCTGCTCGACCAGGCCGTGGCGGGCGTCGACCAGGATGATCGCCAGGCTCGCGGTCGACGCGCCGGTGACCATGTTGCGGGTGTACTGGATGTGGCCCGGGGTGTCGGCGATGATGAACTTGCGCTTGCGGGTCGCGAAGTAGCGGTAGGCGACGTCGATCGTGATGCCCTGCTCGCGCTCGGCGCGCAGCCCGTCGGTGAGCAGCGCCAGGTTGACCCGCTCGTCGCCGCGCCGCCGCGACACGTCCTCGACGTGGCGGACCTGGTCCTCGAACACGGTCTTGGTGTCGTACAGGAGGCGCCCGATCAGGGTCGACTTGCCGTCGTCGACCGAGCCCGCGGTCGAGAACCGCAGGAGCTCGGCGTCGTCGGACACGCCGACGACCGGACGACGGCTGGCGGCCAGCCGCTCGCTGAGCCGTTCGTCCCGCCGCTCGGGCGGCCGGTCGCTCGTGCCATCGCTCATCAGAAGTAGCCCTCGCGCTTGCGGTCTTCCATCGCGGCCTCGGTGAAGCGGTCGTCGGCCCGGGTCGCGCCGCGCTCGGTGACCCGCGCCGCCGCGACCTCGGCGATCACCGCGTCGAGCGTGCGGGCGTCCGACGCCACCGCGCCGGTGCAGGTCATGTCGCCGATGGTCCGGAACCGGACGACCTCGGTGCGGAGCCGCTCGCCGGGCAGCAGCTTGACGTGCGGGCTCACCGCGTACAGCATGCCGTCGCGCTCGAACACCTCGCGCTGGTGCGCGAAGTAGATCGACGGCAGCGGGATGTCCTCGAGCGCGATGTACTGCCAGACGTCGAGCTCGGTCCAGTTCGACAGCGGGAACACGCGCATGTGCTCGCCGCGCCGGATCCGGCCGTTGTACAGCGCCCACAGCTCGGGGCGCTGGTTCTTGGGGTCCCACTGGCCGAACTCGTCGCGGTGCGAGAAGATCCGCTCCTTGGCGCGGGCGCGCTCCTCGTCGCGTCGCGCCCCGCCGATCGCGGCGTCGAACTGGTGCTCCTCGATGGCATCCAGCAGCGTGGTGGTCTGCAGCCGGTTGCGCGACGCGCGCGGCCCGGTCTCCTCGGTGACCCGGCCCTTGTCGATCGAGTCCTGCACGCTCGCGACGAGCAGGCGCTCGCCGAGCTCGGCGATCCGGCGGTCGCGGTACTCGAGGGTCTCGGGGAAGTTGTGGCCGGTGTCGATGTGGAGCAGCGGGAACGGGAAGCGCGCCGGGCGGAACGCCTTCTCGGCGAGCCGGAGCAGCACGATCGAGTCCTTGCCGCCGGAGAACAGCAGGCAGGGCCGCTCGCGCTCGGCGGCGAGCTCGCGCAGGATGTGAACCGCCTCGTCCTCCAGGGTGCGCAGGTGCGACCTGCAATACGACCGCGTCATCGTGAGCCTGCCGTTGTCACTTCGCGGGAGACCCTAGCGCGCGTTCCATCTGATCGATAGCCCTTTGCTTGGCTTCACGGGTGCGGTGCTCGTCCACGATCGCGAGCCGCCGGACGATCCCTGCCCGATCGCCCGGGGCGACGATACCGGAGCCATCGAGCTTGTGGAGGCATTCGAGCGCCGGGTCCCACGCGCGCTTCTCGATGTGGGCGTCGCACGCCAGGAGCCAGGCCTCGGCCCGCTGGTCGAGGCGGCCGGTCCACGTCGATACATCGGCGAGATCGTTCAGCACCTGGTCGTACTGCTGACGCTTGAACAGCACTCGGGCGAGCTGGATGCGCGACTCGGCGGTGCGCGACTCGGCGAGCCGGAGGCGGGCAGCCTGCTCGGCGATCGCGAGATCACCTCGCTCGATCGCCAACCGGTACAGGTGATCGATCACCGTCAGATCGTGCTGTGCGCCCTGGATCACGCGCAGCAGCCAGCGCTCGGCGACGTCGTCGCGGTGCTGCTCGCTCAGCGCGTGCAGGATCGGGCTCCGCTCGGGCGCGTCGACCGGGATCGCGGCCGCCGCGAGATCGGCCTCGGGCAACAGCGTGACGATCTCGGCGACGAGGGGGCCGGGGGCCAGCGTCCCGTGCAGCGCGAGCGCGTACTCGACCGCGGCCTGCGAGCGCCGGCCGCTCGCGATCAGCATGCGCGCGGCGAGCCGGTGCAGCCCGGGGTGGGTCGGGTGGAGCGCGAGCGCGTGGTTGAGGAACTTGCCGGCGCGCGGGTCGCCGGAGCGCAGCATCACCGCGGCGGCCTCGCCGTACGCGAGGTAGTCGAGCGGGTGGCGCTCGATCGCATCGCGGATCGCGGCGAGCTCGCCGGGTCCGGGCTCCGCGGCCTGGGCCGGCCGGTCGTGGTCCTCCTGCACGCTGCGGCTCACCGGCGCGAGCAGCACGGCGGCGGCGGCCGCCAGCGCGACCACGACCCCGGCGCGCGCCAGCCGGGGCCCGACCGCCCGCGACTCGCGCAGCCGGACGCCAAGCACGGTGGTCGCGATCAGCACGACCGGCACCGCGAGGCCGAGCAGCTCGATCCCGAAGTCGACGCTGCTCTGGAACAGGATCGCCGCGCACGCGCCGATCGCCGCCGCCGCGAGCGGCCCGTCGTGCCAGCGCCGCGCGGCGGTCCGGATGCACCACGCCAGCGCGAGGCCGAGCAGCACCGCGCCGGGGATGCCCCACTCGACCACGGCCTGGAGGTACTCGTTCTCGAGGTGCGAGAACGTGACGTAGGCGCTCGCCTCGTGGACCCGGGTGAACACCGGCTCGATCGCGCCGCGGCCGATCCCGAGCCACGGCGCCTCGCCGACCAGCTGGACCGCCGAGTGCCACGCCTCGTACTTGGACAGCGGATGGCGGAGCTCGGTGAGCGCGGTGTTCTCGAGCTGATCGGCGACCTTGCCGGCGCTGGTGTACACCGCGACCGCGAGGCCGGCCGCGATCACGATCGTGATCGGGACCTCGGTGATCAGCGCGCGGTGGCGGCCGCCGTCGTCGTTCGCGGTGGCGATCCGCCCGGCGGCGTACAGCGCGATCGCGGTCGCGACGCCGAGCGCCAGGCCGAGCGTCGCGCCGCGCGACAGCGACGCCATCGCGGTCGCGCTGCAGCCGATCGCGATCACGACCCACAGCACGCGGAGCTGGTCGGCCTGGCGCTGGTAGAACGCCAGGCCGACCGCGAGCACCGCGCCGATCGCCATCAGCCCGCCGAGGTGGTTGGTGTTGAGCAGCGGCCCGAGGATCAGCGGCGCCGCGTGCTCCGGCCGGTACACGCCGTACAGGCTCTCGGCGTTGAGCAGGGTGTGCACGCCGGTCACCGCGGCGGCGAGCCCGCAGGTCACCGCGACCGCGGCGAGCACGAGGTAGCGGCCGCGCTCCGAGCTCGCGATCCGCAGGCCGAGCAGCGCGACGCCGAGCAAGGTGACGAAGAACGCGAGCGCGCGCAGCGTGCCGGCGGGGTCGAGCGAGAGCACCGGCCACGGCGCGGTCCCGGCGAGCGCGGCGCCGTCGCTGCGCAGCTCCATGCCGCGGTGGTCGAGCGCGTCGAGCAGCCCGGCCGGCAGCGGGATCAGCTGCACCGCGGTCAGCGCGACCGCGAGGCCGAGCAGCACGACGATCGGCGAGGTGTGGTCGAGCCGGCGCCGCGAGCCGACCTGCATCACCAGCGCGAGCGCGATCAGCGCGGCGACCACCCCCTGGGTCCAGCGCAGCGCGCCGCCGATCACCAGCACCGACGCGAGCAGCGCCGCGCCACCGATCGCCAGCGAGATCCGGTCGCGCGGCCGCATCACCACGGCCGCTCGGGTACGAACACCTCGTCGCCCGGCAGCATCGGGAAGTTCGGCCGCTCGCCCTCGGCGATCAGCTCGACCGGCAGCTTGTAGGTCGCCTTCACGCCGTTGAGCAGCCGCGTCACCTTGACCATGTTCTTGCGCGCCAGCGGCGTGAACCCGCCGGCCTGCGCGATCACCTCGGTGATCGTGATCCCGGGCGTGAACTTCACCGCGCCGGTCTTGGCGACCATCCCGGACACCGACAGCGTGAGCGAGTTGAGCTCGGCGATCGTCAGCGAGACGATCGGATCGTTGAGGTAGCCGTCGGCGAGCCGGTGCTTGATGTCGTCGCGGACCTGCTCGACGGTCTTGCCGTTGGCCGCAACCGTGCCGATGTACTGGACCGAGATCTCGCCGGAGCTGTCGAGCGCGTACGACGCCTGGAACGAGTGTGATCCATAGAACACGGTGAGGTTCAGCTTGTCGCCGGGCCCGAGCGCGAGCTTGTTCACGTCGAGCGGCGCCGTCGTCGGGTAGACCACCGGCGGGTCGTCGTGACAGGCCGAACACAGCCAGACCAACGTCGTGAGAACCAAGAGGAATTGGCGCATGATCCGCGGCGCGCCGCAGCCAGCCGGCGACCCGAGTATGTTGCCGGCTGCCCCGGCGAGGTTCACGGTGTGAGCGCGGGCCGCGACCAGGCCCGCGACCAGGACCGAGACCCTGACCGTGAAATGAACACCCGGGCGCTGCCGGGCCACCAACGAGGCAAGCGTTGACAGATCGCAGCGCGCCCGGTACGCTGCCCAAGTCGTCGGAGAAGGCCATGAAATTGCTGGCAAAAGTTGAATTGCTCGGCGCCTTGCTGGGCCTCCTTTTCGGCGGTGCGAACGCGGTGTACGGCGATCCGCCGCCCGAGCCGTCGGCCGGGCCACAGGCCCCGATCAGCCCGAACGGCCTGTCCGGTGGCGCCAGCGCGACCGGGGTCTCCGGGAACGCCGCGGTCGATCTGCGCGGCACGCTGCCGGCGGCCGACGTCCGCGCGCGCGTCCAGATCCTCCACGATCAGATCCGCGCCGACGCGCGCCACATCCAGCACCTGCAGCAGGTCGCGCGCCAGGAGAAGGACGTCATCAAGCTCAACTGCGTCAACGACAAGCTGGTGCAGGTCAAGCCGCAGATGAACATCGTCGACGCCAAGCAGCAGGAGCTCGAGTCCGCCGGCGACGCCGAGCGGATGGCGGTGTTCGAGGTGATCGCGAGCGCCGCCGACAGCCTGCGCCGGCTGCGCGAGGAGTCCGATCAGTGCATCGGCGAGTCGATCACGTTCAGCGGCGGCGAGTCGTCGAACTCGTTCACCGGGCCCAGCGCTCCCGACGACCCGACCCGGGGCTTCGGCAATCACCCGATCGAGCCGTCAGCCTACGCATCGCCGTACAACTGACGCCACCACCGACCGGGCCGGCACCTGATCTGCAAGTCGCTCTCGCAGGAGGCAACTCATGCGAGAGCACCGCATCACCTTTCCCGAGATCGCGCTGATCGCAGCCACCCGGGGCATGCTCGGCGTCGGCATCGGATTGCTCACCGCCGAGCGCCTGCGCACGCACACCCGCCACACCGTCGGCTGGACGCTGTTCGCGATCGGCGCGCTGTCGACCATCCCGATCGTCGTGCGCCAGGTCATGCGCCAGCGCGAGCTGGCCGTGCCGCCGGGGTCGCGCCCTCCCCACACCACCGCAGGCTGACATGGCGCGCGCAACGCCTCGCAAGCGCGCGCGGCGGTGGTCGCAGGCGGTGACCGAGCACAGCGACGCGCTCGACCTCGAGCCGGGCGTGTTCAAGGGCAGCCCGGCGCAGATCGCCCGCTCGCTGCAGCGCTCCGCCGAGCGCAGCACGCGCCGCAAGGCGAGCCCGTTCCGCTCCGCGCTGTCGATGCTCGTGTTCTACGAGAACCGCGCCGGCAAGAACCTCTCGGCACCGCGCCGCCGCGCGCTCGATCAGGCCAAGGACGAGCTGCGCAAGCTCTACGGCCGCCCACCGCGGCGCGCACGTACCCCGGCGCGCGGCCGCGCGCGATAGCTCACCGCAGCCGCGTACGAGGTCGCGCGCTACTGCGCGAACGCCTCCAGCTTCTGCCGCGTGATCTTGGGGTGCTCGTAGAGCTCACCGAGCGCGTAGGCCGCCGTGCGCGGCACCTCCACTTCACCGCGCTCCCAGCGCGAGACTGTTTCTGGACGGACTCCGAACATGGCGGCGACCTCGGTGGCCCGCAGCCCGGCGACCTTGCGCACGAGCTTGAACTCCGGGCCGGTGCGGACGCCACGGGCGACCAGCGCGCTCGCGATCTCGCTCTCCTGGCGCTCCACCTCGGCTCCGTCGAACAGCATCTCGCCGCAGGAGCGGCAGCGCTGGCCGCGCCCGATGACCTCGATCCCCAGCAACTTCACGGAGCCTTCCCATGCGCGGAACGTGTCGGTCTTGTTGCAGGTTGGACATTGCATCGGGGAACCTCCGATCGGGACCACAGCTAGAACAGCGTCACCACCACCACGTCAGCCTCCAGCGCCACGACCACGGTCAGGTCATCGCCATCGAGATCGACGCCGCCGGTGACACGCCAGCAGCCGCGATCGGGTTGCTCGGTGGCGCGGTTCGCACCGAACAACGCATGCTCCACATCGCGCCTCCGGGCGCCTCGTTCGATCATCCGTACCTGGGCGTGGTGGGTGTACAGGACTCGATCGAGCTCGACCAGTCGCTTGATCTCGGCCAGCGCCTGCGCCTCGCCCACAACGTAGCCCGACTAGACAAAATGTCAAGTGGCTGGCTCGCGGCTCAGGCGGCTTCGCCGGGCTTGGCGTCGGGATCCGGATCAGCGTCGGGGCCGTAGTAGCGGCCGTAGCCGTAGCCGCCGTAGCCGTAACCGCCGTAGCCGTAGCCGTCGCGCGCGTCGAGCTCGTTGACGATCACGCCGACGATCGAGCCGCCGACGTCGCGGATCTGGCGCGCCGAGCGGCGGAGCTCGTCGCGCATGGTCTTGCTGGCGCGGACCACGAGGATGGCGCCGTCGACCCGCTTGGACAGCACGACGGCGTCGGTCACCGCGTGGATCGGCGGCGAGTCGAGGATCACGCGATCGAACCGGCGGGCGAGCTCGCCGAGCACGTGCTCGAACCGCTTGGTGAGCAGCAGCTCGGCCGGGTTGGGCGGGGTCAGGCCGCACGGCAGGATGAAGAGGTTCGCGACCTCGGTCGGCTGGATCAGGTGGTCGTAGCTGTCCTCGCCGATCAGGAGGTTGGACAGCCCGGGGGCGAGCGCGACGCCGGTCGAGCGGTGGAGCCGGGGCCGGCGCATGTCGGTGTCGATCACCAGGGTGCGCTGGCCGCTCTGCGCCATCGTGGTGCCGAGGTAGATCACGCTCGTGGTCTTGCCCTCGCGCGGGTTGGCGCTGCACACGACGAGGGTCTTGAGCTGGCGGTCGGCGGCGGAGAACAGGATGTTGGTGCGCAGCGACCGGCAGCACTCGGCGATCGGCGACTTGGGGTTCTCGTGGACGTACATGTCGCGCGCGCGGTCGTCGGCGGCGCCGCCGAGGTCGGCCGCGGTGAGCTGCGGGATGATGCCGAGCACCGGCGCGTCGGCGGCCTGGGTCGCGTCGCCGGTGGTCTTGATCGAGCGGTCGAGGAACACGATCAGGAAGATGATCGCGATGCCGGCCACCAGGGCGAGCACCGCGGCGATCGTGACGTTGGTCTTCATGCTGGGCGACACCGGGATCAGCGGCAGCTGGGCCTTGTCGAGCCCGCGCACGTTGGACACGCTGGAGCTCAGGCTGCCGGTCATCTGCATCGACGACAGCCGCGTGCTCAGGATGCTGTACTTGTCGTCGTACTCCTTCTTCTCGCGCAACAGCTCGTTGTAGATCGCGATCAGCGGAGACAGCTTCTTGGCCTCCTGCTTGTACTTGTCGATCTCGGCGGACAGCCCGGCGCTGGTGGCGAGCTGGGCGCTGTACTGGTCCTGGGTGCCGCGCACCAGGATCTTGAGCTCGCCCTGCAGCGCCTGGTACAGCAGGTCGACCTTCTGCTTCTGGACGATGTAGTCGGGGTGCCTGGGGCCGAGGTCCTTCTCGATCTCGATCAGGTGGTTCTTCTCGGTGTAGTACTGGGTGCGCAGCGACTCGAACGACGGGTTGTCGCCCATCATGATCACCGGCGTCGACAGCACGTCCTCGCCCTGCTCCTTCTTCATCTCGGCGAGCTTGGCGGCGAACTCGATCTCGCGGGCGCGCGCGTCGTTGAGCTTGGCGGTGAACGCGAGGATGTTGCCCTGGACCAGGTTCTGCTGGGCCTCGATGGTCACCGCGACCATGTCGTTCCTGGCCTGGAAGTCGTAGATCTTCTGCTCGGCGGCGCGCAGCTTGGCCTCGGCCTCGGTGAACTCGGTCTGCAGCGCCTCGGACGCGTTGTTGTTGCTGAGCGCGAGCAGGCCGCGCGCGTAGCTCTCGTAGGTCGCGACGTGGGCGTCGGCGATCAGCTTGGCGTCCTCGGCGCTCGGGCTCTTCACCGCGACGTAGAAGATCCGGTCGGCCTCGGGGTACTTGACCGCGAGATCGAGCTGCAGCCGGGTGGTCGCGAGCTGGAGCTGCTCGTCGGGCCGCAGCCCCTTGCGCTCGCGCTCGGACAGCAGCTTGCCGATCAGGTCGTTCTGCTCGACGGTCTTCTGGATCAGCGTGAAGCTCGACAGCACCTGCTTCTGCTGCTTGTAGTACTCGGCGTTGGCGCCGGCGACGTTGAGCAGGTCGCCGGTGCCGAGCACGTCGGGCAGCTTGGGCTCGACCTGGACCGACGCGGTGGCCTGGTAGATCGGGGTCTGGGTGGTGGTGTAGATCACCGCGCCGGCGATCGACAGCACGATCAGCGCGGCGAGCAGCCAGACGTACTTCCGCAGCGCGGCGAGGTAGCGCCGGAGGTCGATCGCGAGGACTTGGTCTTCTTGTTCCGGTGCCGCTGCTTCCACGACAGGGCCTTTGCTCCGCGCGCGCGCGCGTGGGTCAGACAGGACTTAGTCGTCGGGACGCGCGCCGGCGTTCACGCCCGCGCGCCGCGCAATCGCCGGATTGTACGGCGGAATCTGCAACCCGCACGTTCTAGTAGGCGGCGCGCACCCCGAGCATCAGCTCGTGGCGGACGTAGCTCGGGTCGAGGTTGGCGAACCGGCCGACCGTGTAGCGGAAGTCGGTCTGGTCGCTCTGCAGGTTGTAGTCGAGCGTGGCGGCGAGCCAGCCGCGAAAGTTGTAGCGCATGCCGGCGGTCAGGCCGAGGAGCGTGTCGTCGCGCGTGGTGCCGCCGTTGACGTCCATGACGATCGTGCCCTGGTACGAGCGCAGCCGGAGCTCGGGCCGCGCGAACAGGATGAACGGCGCGAAGTACTGCTCGAGCGTCAGCGCGAGCAGGTGCTCGCTGTAGAAGTTCGCGTTGATCGAGTCGAACTGGCTGTAGCTGTACTGCGCGGTGACCCGGCCGAGCGGGCTGTAGCGGTAGCCGAACAGCAGGCCGCCCTCGACGCTGGAGTAGCTCGGCCCCGACGAGTAGAACCCGTTGGTGTAGCCGATGTGGGCGTTGATGGTGGTGTTGAGCGTGAGCGCGGTCTCGATGCCGGTGAGCGCGGTCAGCGGCGTCGAGTTGACCTTCTGGCTTCCGCCGATCCCGGTGTTGTAGGCGCCCGAGACGTCCGCGAACACCACGGTCAGCGGCAGCCACTGCCAGTCGAGGTGGAGGCCGAGCTGGTTCAGCATCCGGTTGGCGAACTGCTGGCTGTTCGCCTCGAACACGTCGATCGTGTTCTGGTAGTACAGGTAGCCGGTCAGCGAGCGCCCGGTCGGGATGTAGTTCACCCGGAGCGAGATGTTGTTGATGTCGCGATTGGAGTCGGCCTGTGACTCGAAGTTGACCGGGCGGATCAGCCGGCTATAGATCTCCTGAAACGCGAACTGCAGCGGCCTCTGGGGATTGACCAGACCGCGCAGCACGAGGCCGGCGCCGAGGCCGCCCTGCGCGTTGACGTTGTCGTTGGTCGACAGGTACTGGTCCCACGACGCGTAGAGGTTCGCGCTGTACTGGAAGTCGCCGGCCTCGACCGCCGGCGTCGGACCGACCGATGCGGGCGGCCCCTCGAGCGTGCCCTGATCGGCGGCCGCCGGATTGAGCCGCTGGATCGGCAGCGATCCGGTCCCGACCTCGATGAGCAGGCGGAGCAGGCCCGCGGTGACGACGTGGGTGTTCTGGTAGAACACGTTCGACACCATGCCGGTCTGGAGGCCGAGCTGGGGCTGCAGCACCGTGCCCTCGCCGACCTTGATCCCGCCGCCCTGGACCAGTGCGATCGGGCTCACAGCGTCGGACGGATCCATCCACGTCGGGAACGGAGGGAGCGGGTTCCCGAGCGGGTCCGCACGCACCGGCGAGCTCGCGGCGAGCACGGCGCTCAGTCCGACGAGAGCTGAAAGAAATCCAAACGTTTTCATGAAGCTTGACCTGGTCGACCGCGAGGGGACGCACGGGTTGCGAGCCGCGGTGGCGACGTCGGTGAACGCCGGTGTAGGACGGTACGGGGGTGAGTGTCCATGCCGGGGGCCCGCGTTCACGGGCTTCCGGGCGGGCCGTGCGCGGAGTAACATCGCGCGCGATGCGGGGACGACTTTGCCCCGGGATCCTCGCTGGTTCCGCGCTGCTCGGCGCGGGCTGCGACGGCGTCCCGCTGTGCCGGTCTCCGGTGTTCGTCGCGTTCGCTCCGACGCAGATCACGACCGATCTCGATAGCTTCGCGCCCGGGGTGCAGACCGATGTCCGGGTGCGAACCTCGCTCCTGGTCGGCGATGTCGTGACGCTCGAGGTGCTCGACACCGGCGGAATGCTGCTCAGCACCGTGTCGCGCCGGGTCGACGCGCAGAGCGAGGTGGCGTTCGACAACGTGACGGTTCCGACACCCCGGGTCGTGCTGCGCGCCGGCGGGCGCGGCGTCTGCGGGGAGGGCCACGACGAGATCACCGCCGACGTGGCGGCCGGGACGCTGTGCGCGCTGGCGCTCGATCCCGCGCCCGAGGCCCGCGCGTTCTACGCGCCGCTCGGCGTGCTCGGCGCCCAGACCGATCCGGATCCGGTGACGCCCGGCTACCAGGCGACGCTGCGGGTCGCGTCCCAGCCGGGCTGGAGCGTCGAGCTCCTCGGCAACGGCGGGACCACGCTCGCGGTCGTCACCACGGACCGGGCCGGCGCGGCGAGCGTTCCGGTCACGCTGTCCGACGGACCGGTGGGGTTCGGCGCGATCTGCCAGGGCGGCGGCGCCAAGCTGCTCGCCCACACGGTGGCGGCGATCGTCGACACCGCGGCGCCGAGCTGCGCGCTGATCGGGCCGGTGCCGGGATCGCTGATCACCGCGTCCTCCGACGAGGACGGCGATCCCGGCGACGGCGTGCAGCTCACCGTGATCGGCGCCGCGACGGACTCCGACGTCGCCGGCGAGCCGGTCGACGTCAGCCTCGCCGAGGCCGGGGTCGGCGCGATCGCGGTGCCGCCGGCGGTGACCGCCGCGGACGGCACGGTGCGCGTGCCGGTGACGCTGATCCCGTCCGGGTCGCCGGCGCGCTACGACGTCGCGATCACGATGCACGACCATGCCGGCAACGCGTGCACCGCGGTCACGAGCTACGTCGTCAGCCTGTAGGTGGCAGGGCGCGGCGCGCCGCGCGGCTCACTGCAGCTGGCCGGACACCAGCACGTAGCCGTCGTCGCCGGCGAGCGACAGGTTGCGGAACGAAAGCCCGGCGATCGAGGGCACCGGGATCGCGACCAGCAGCTTGCTGATCGCGTCGATCTGGGCGCCGAGGCCAACCGCGGTGGCGCTGGCGAGGTCCGGGCCGTTCAGCCCGGTGGTGTTGGGGATGTCGTCGAGCGTGTCGACGTGGATGTCGGGGGTGCCGAGCTGGAGCGCGACGCTGCCCCCGCCGGGGAGGGGCGCGATCTTGAGGTCGACCTTGGCGTTGATCGCCGCCTTGCCGACCGGCGCGCCGCGGCTGATGAAGGTCGCGAGCATGTCGCCGAGCATCAGCCGCATCTGGCCGTCGCTCGCGTCGGCGCTGATCATCGGGGGCAGCGTCATCTGGATCTGCACGGTGTCGAACACGCCGACGTTCTGCGGCACCGACAGGTCGAGCGCGCCGACCGCGGCGAGCTCGGCGAGCAGCTCGTTGGCCAGGTCGTCGGCGAGGCCGAGCTGGAAGCCGAACGTCGGGTCCATCGCCGGCGAGCCGTTGGCGGTGAAGATGAAGCCGGGGCTCGCCTCGCTGCCGGCGAGCAGCGCGCGCATGTCGAGCTCGACCAGGCCGCCGGCCGGGGTGAAGCTGACCGCCGACGGCGCGACCTGTATCGTGAGCTGGTGGCCGAGCACCGGCAGGGTCTGGGGGCCGGCGAGCGCGCCGAGCGCCTGGTTGACCAGCGGGCCCATGAGCAGCTCGGCGACCCTGGCGATGATGGTCTGGATCGTCGACTGCAGGTCGAGCAGCTGGACGATCTCGCCGGGGATCGAGCCGAGGTGGGGCACGAAGCTGGTGAGCTGGACCTTGGGGTTGACCAGCTTGGTGTGGAACCCGGACATCCCGGCCGGGGTCACCTGCAGCGTCCCCGCGACGACGATCCTGTCGGCGGTGGCCCCCAGCGACGCCGAGTCACCGAACCCGAGCACCGAGAACGTGGCGTGCGCGGGGACGTCGAGCTGGTCGATCTCGGCGCTGAACGACAGGCCGCCCTGGACCGGGATGAGCCCGATCTTGACGCTGGAGAACTTGACGTTGTCGACGAACAGCTGCACGCCGGTCGAGCTGTCGCCGACGCTGAGCATCGGCTGCAGCGGCGCGATCAGCGCCGGGATGTTGATGCCCTTGAGGATCGGGCCGGCCGCGGCCGACAGCTTGGCGAACGCGCCCGCCGACAGCGCCGCGGCGACCGCGCGCGGGACGTTGCTGCCGACCGGCTGGAGCTGGCCGGCCTGGACCGCGCGGGTGTCGGTCGCGGTCGTGCCGCCCTCGTCCCTGGCGACGGTCTGGATCAGCGTCTCGCCCTGCGGGAGGTCGACGACGGCGCTGAACGATCCGTCGGGACGCAGCGTGGCCGCGACGCCGTTGACCCGCACCTTGGCGATCGGGTCGCCGTCGGGGCCGGGCAGCGCCGTCCCGCTCACGGTCAACGAGCCAGCCCCGCCCTGGACCAGCGCGCGGGCCGGCGACGTGACGTGAAGGGCCGGAGGCTCCTTGGCCTGACCGGGTCCGCCCGTGCAACCCACGGCGGCGACGAGGACGATCCAGGTCGAGATCCCGGTCGAGGACGAGAGGAAATTCCGCATCGCGGCCTCTGATAGCAAAGCAAGGGCCATGCGTGACCGGTCAGACACGGCGAGTGTGTCGCGAGAAGATCGGTTTGTGCACCGCGGGTTACAATCGACGCGTTGCGTCGAACACGGCGGAACCGCAACTGGATCCGCCAGTGATCGGCGGGTGGATCCGCTCGCCTGGCAACTCGAGTCGCCACCGCGAAGCCCTGGTGGGACCTGCAGTTTGCAGTGGGCGTTGCGCGCCCGATGTGCGACTTCGCAGCGCGTCAGCCGATGGTCACCTTGGCGACGCCGCGCGCGGTCAGCACCGCCGGGGCGCGGGCGCGCAGATCGCCCTGCAGGACGATCAGCTCGCCGTCGACCGAGCCGCCGCAGCCGAGCGCCTGCTTGAGATCGCGGCACCAGGCCTCGAGGCCCGCCGGGCCGAGACCGAGCTTGTCGACGACGGTGACCTCCTTGCCGCCGCGGCCCTTGCGCTCCATCCGGACGACCGCGCGCGCCGGGCCCCTGGGCCGGGCGTCGGCGGCCGACGACGCGGACTGCACCGGACCGGCAGGACCGGCGGGCAGCGAGCTGCGCAGCGCCTCGAGCCGCGCGAACGGGCTCGCGCTGGATCCTGCGGGGACCGCTCCGGGTCTCGCCTCACCGGACGGCTTGCCAGGCGCCTGCGCGGCGGGCCGAGCGTCTCGCGGGCGGTCCTTGCTCATCTCCCACGCAACGGTACCGCGGTTCGATCCACGCGTGCGGCCGCGCGGCGCGGTCGCGGCGAGCGCCGGGGATCCGCGGCGTCAACCGGCGGCAGGCGTCGCGGCTCTCCAGCCTGGTTGCCCCTGGAGACACCGTGATCCGAGCCGCCATCCGACCGCCGTCACATGGAGACCTCATGATCCGAGCCCTGGAACTGCTATCGCTCGCGTTGATCGCCGCCTGCGTCGCCCACACACACGCCGCTCCCGCCGGGTCGCCGCAGACGGTGTGCCAGGTGGAGGGGGTCCCGCAAGATCCGTACGCCGACGGCGCGGATCCCGGCGGCCGCGGCGGCGACGGCCGCGATCCCCGGCTCGCGTTCGACCACACCTGCGGTCCCAGCGCGACGTGCTCGTTCGACTGCTCCGAGGGCGGCTGCTCGTACTACTGCGCCCCGGGCAGCACCTGCAACATCGAGTGCGACGGCGGCGGCTGCCGGACCGCCTGTGCCCCGGGCGCGACGTGCAACGTGGAGTGCGACGGCGGCCGGTGCGGGACCGGCTGCGGCGACGGCGCGACGTGCAATGTCGAGTGCGATGGCGGCTCGTGCGCCCATGCATGCGCGCCCGAGGCGACCTGTCACCTGGAGTGCGACGGCGGCAACTGCGTCTGACGAGGCTGGATCCTCGCCTGGCTGGTGTGCTGGCTTCCGGGCTGGCTGTCGATCACCGCGGCGTGCCACCACGGCGACCCCGCCGCCCGGGGCGCCGAGCTGCACGGCCGCCGCCGACCACGTGCGCGGCCTGTCCTGTTCGGTCCCGACGCTCCCCGCGCGTCCCGGATCCGGGACGCGTTCGCGGCGCGCTGCGCGGCCGTCACCTGCGCCGCGGCCTGGCTGCTGATGCGGTGGGCGACGCGCGCCGAGCGGTTCCTGCCCAAGACCCTGCTGCGCGCGCTGGAGCGCAACATGGGCCTCTTGCACGCGGCGGTCGCGGTCGAGTTCATCGCGGGCGGCGCCCGGGAGCTCCTGCGCGCGCCGTGACCGTCGCCCCGGGTTTCGCCGAGCCCAGGACGCTGCGCGACGGGCGCGGCGGTGATAGCTTGGCACCGTGATCCTGCCGGTCCCCTACCTCGCGCTGATCGCGGTGGTGCTCGGCATCGTGGTGCTGTGGTGGTGGCTGTCGCGCACCCCGGTGACCGCGCCGCCCGCAGCGGTCCCGATGCTACCGCAGCGCATCGCGTTCCCGGGCGGCCTCCGCCTGCGCGATCCCGGGCGATCGCTCGTCGCGCTCGACAAGCCGGACGAGATCGTCATCCCGTTCCCCCATGCCGTGCTGGTCATCGACTACCCGCTGACCACGCCGGCGTCGGTGCCGATCGAGGCCCCGCTGCCGCTCGGCTTCACCCGCGCGGCGCTGGCCAGGGCGATCTGCGACGAGTACGGCCACATCTACGACGCCGAGGAGGGCACCGCGGCGACCAAGACGATCCCGATCGAGGAGCGCGGCCCGATGCGCGGCCGCAACCGCACCGACGGCGCCTACGGGATCTGGGGCCACGACCTGCAGGACCTCGTGGTCACCGCCGCGCGCTGGCTCCGCGAGGCCGACGGCACCGTGCGGATCGAGCTCCACGTCGAGAGCTGAGGACCGCGTCGCAGGGCGTATCCCCACGGGCGGTGCCCGTCGCGGTGGGATTCGCCTGCATGGTAGCGTCACGAGATGGCGCCGTGGCGCGATCTCCGACTGCCTCGGTGGGCGGTCACCTGGCTGGTGATGGTCCCGATCGGCCTCGCCGTCGTGTGGATCTCGTTGCTCGAGCTCGCGCTGTCGAAGCCGAGGAGTCTCGACGACGCCTTCATCGTGTTCGTCTACGCCAGGCACCTGCTGGCGACCGGGAGGTTCTACTGGAACGCGCAGGAAGGCAGCGTGGATGGCTTCACGAGCCTCCTCGATGTGATCGTCAAGGCGTTCGCGATGCTGCTGTACGGCGGCAGGGGGATCACCGCCGGGTTCTGGGCCACGGTCGTGTGCCACGCCGGTGCGGCGCTGGCCGGGTCGGTGGTGGTGGTCCACCTCGCGCGCGGGCGCCTGCTCCACCGCGCCATCCTGGCTGCGGCGGCCGGGCTCGCGATCGCCAGCAACCCGAGCCTCGGGTTTGCCAGCTCGTTCCTGCTCGAGGGTCCGCTGGTCGCGCTGGGGGTGGTGACGGCGTGCGGGTTGGTCATGCGGGATCGATGGTCGCGGGGTACGCTCGTCGGTCTCGGAGCGGCGTTCGTCGCGATGTCGCTGACCCGGCCCGAGCTCGTACCGATCAGCGTGGGGTTCGCGGCGTTCTTCGCTCACCAGCATCGCGAACTCCGGCTGCACCAGCGATACCTCCCGCTCTGCATCCTCGCCTCGGTCCTCCTGATCTATTTCACCTGGCATGTGCTGGTGTTCGGGTATCTCGCGCCGAATACCTACTTCGCGAAGGCATCCGACTCGCGGTGGTCGGAGCTCCGGGACGGCTGGAACTACGTGTCCGAGTTCGCCAGAAACCGGTTCCGACTCTGCCTGCTGGTCATGATCTGCCTGGCACCGGCGCTGTCCCTGGGCCGGTGGGACGGCGCCGCGTGGCGGTGGCGCTATCTGCTCGTCAGCTCGACGGCGATCGTCGCGCTCGGCATGATCATCGTCTCCGGAGGGGATTGCTACGTGGGTTCTCGCTTCTTCGTCCTCCCGATCATCCTCTTCCTCGTGGCGATCTCGGTCGCGGCGGCGCGCCAGCAAGGGTGGTACCGGGCCCTTCCATCGGCGATCCTCGGCATCGTCACCATCGCTTCCCTTCAGGGCGTGGTACGCAAGATCCCCGAGGGGATTGCGGCGATCCGCCTGTGGCCACTCTCCGAGCAGGACTTCTCGTGCGAGGTCGAGGCAACCACGACGCTGGCACACGCACTGCCGCACACCGCGTGGGTTCAATACGACTTCCAGCGTGCCAAGTACTTTCAAGACGATGTCGTGATCGTCGACGCGACCGGACTCTCCAACCAGAACATCGCCCACATGCCGGCTCCCGGCCAGGTCCTGTGGGGCAAGGGAGATGTGTGGCGGGACCTCGGGCTGCGACCCGCAGTCTGGTTCATCGGTTTCCACTTCATGTCGAGCGTCCCGGCGACCACCTACGCTGCCGAGGACATGGTCTCCAACCCGGACGTTCAACTTCGCCTGTTCGGCTATGGGCTCCCCCGGGAACTGGGCGCGCAGATCAAGGACAGCTATCGTCTGGCAAGCGTGCGTGCCTGCGACCAGTACATGAACTTTCTGCTTCGGAACGACGTGGCGGCGCAGCTCGGCGAGAACGACCGCGTCATGGTGAGCAACGCGAGCACGGCTTCCGTCCGCAGCACGGACGCAGCCGCGGCTCGACATCCCCCGGTCGACAGCACTGATCGGGCCCGGTGAGATCAGCCGCGCAGCAGGCGCGGCCCCGGCGAGGCGGCGCCGCCGCGCTCGACCGGCTTGTGGAGGACCACGGTGCGGCCGGCCTCGCGGCCGGCGGCATGGGCACCATTGATCCGGACATGACGGCGGCGCGTGGTCATGTGGGGGTGGCGCGCGCGGTAGAACCGGTCGAGGTCGCGATCGCCGAGCCAGACCAGGCCGGTCTGCTTGAGTCCGGTGCGCTCGGCGAGCAGCTTGTCGCGGAACCCGCCGATCACGCCGGACTGGTAGACCAGCCGATCGCGGCCGCTGCGGACCCGGGCGTCGTGGCGGTTCTCGGCCCACAGCCGCTCGGCGGTGGCGAGCAGGAACGCCCAGACGTGGCTCGCCATCTCGACGTTGGCGTGGGTGCCGGCGATCTCGTAGACCAGGCCGGACTTGCCGGTGCTCGGGACGTAGACCGGGACGCGGATCACCTTGACGAAGAACAGCTCGGACAGCAGCGCCGCGATCTCGGACTCGACGCGGGTGCCGCGCCGGGTGGGATCGCCGAGGTGGCGGACCTCGTAGCTGCGCTCGGCGCGCGCGGCGGCGACCTCGATGTTGTGGCGCAGCATGAGCTCGTGGGCCTTGCGCATCGCGATCTCGGCCTCGTGCTGGTTCGGGCTGCCGGCGAGCGCGAGCAGCTTGCGGATCCGGTCGATCACGCGGTCCGTGTCGGCGCCCTCGGCGCCCTCGGCGCCCGACGCGGCGGTCGGGGCGCCGGCGGCGCGGTGGTCGATGCCGCGCTCGGCGCACACCCGGCGGAACGTCTCGCCGTGCGCGGTCTCGCCGCGGACCCGGAGCACCTCGTCGACGAACTGGTGCGCCATCTCGTGCTCCAGCACGCTGGCGACCTCGAGCCACGGCCGGTGCAGGACCAGCGCGCGCGACAGCTCGAGCGTCCGGGTGGCGCTGTGCCAGCGGCCGAGGTGGCTCGTGGCATCGGACAGCACGAGGACGGGCGGGATGAGGCGGCCTCCGAACCGGGTGCAGTTGTCCCGGTCGTATCGCGCGCGGAGCTCGCGGAGCAGCGCGGCTTCCAGGGCGGCGGACAGCGCGGCGGCGGAGGTGGATCCGGCATCGAACATCGCCCTTTCCGATAGCACGGGGCTCTGTCACCCGGAGCGCGGCGAGGACGTCGTGAAGGCGTGGCTCGTCGCGGATCCGGGCGCGGCGTTCCTCCTGGCCTGCCGCACGCGCGGCATCGGCTGGGTCGGATATGCCCGCTGCAGACTACCGGGGGAGCGGTGCAAGCGGACGCCTGGCGGTAGATCCGCCTCGCGGGTGCTGCGGGCCGGATCCTGGAGATACCCGGCCGGCTCCGGCGCTGACCGGGGCGCATGACGGCGCGCGGCCGCCCGCAAACGACCGCGTCGATCGCTCCTGACCACGCACCGCGTTCGCGGATCCGCGGGCCGGCCAGCGATCGCCCTGTCGGGAGGAGCCTGTGACCGCGCGCAAGGCGTGGTGGTGGTCGCAAGCCGTGCGCGTTCACGTGACCTCCTGCCCGAGGATGGGTCGCTCCCGACGCGGTACGCGCGGGCAAGCGTTTCGGGACGCTGCCAGAACACAGAAGGATTCATTGATTGGCTCAAGCGCAGCCTTTTGCGCCACTCACAAGAACATGACTGGCAATCAGATTGCATCCGGGAAGCGTGGAGACCTTGTCGTTGGCTGGTCGCATGCAAGCACACGCGACCTCGGAGGGAATCATGCGCCGTCCTATGATGATCCTGATCATGTATGCGCTGGGTGGGCTTTCAGGTTGTCCCCCAGACCCAGACCCTCATTGCGGGCCCAACGGGGCAACTGTGAGATCTGCGCTGGTGGCCATCCAGATCGCCGGAGTCACGGCGAGCATCGGAGTACAGATCCTGATCAGTCAAGGCAAGATCTCGGGACCTGATGCGACAACCGCGCAGAGCATACTGGACAAGCTATCGATTGCCACGCAGAACGCCTTGGCCGAGGCAGGAAGTAACGACGACGAGAAGACTTGCTATTCCACGATTGCCAAGGATTACACTCCCGTGCTGGAAACGATCCCCGGCGTGCCTTCAGGCACTGCGGCTCAGATCAATGTAGTCATCGATCTGGTGGATGTTGTCCTGAACCTCGTCGGCGTGACACCGCCGCCGCACTCGGCGGACCGTTCTCTGTCTCATGAGTCGACGTTCGCTTGCCTTGAGGGTGAGGTGCAGTCATGAGAACGCTCCCAACTCTGTTCGCCGTGTCGCTCGGTGCGCTCGCGACCGCCTGCGCGAGCGATTCTCTGGGCAATCCGACCATCAGCTGCGATCAGAGCACGATGGACGCCCATGCTTGCGTCGATTACGCCTGCGTGGACACCGATGCCAGCGAGGTCGAACACGCCTGTCAGATGATCAGCGGCGCCAGCGCGGGACAGGGGTGTGCGCTGGCTGGCGCGATCGGCGGATGTACGCTGAGCACGCCGAACGCAGGCCAGGCGGGTCTGGCGAACTGCAAGCGAACGCTGTGGTTCTACAGCCTGGCGGCCTCCGATGTGATGGCGATCTGCGGCACGCTGGGCGGCGCATTTGTCACCCCGTAGGTCGCGGAGGTCGCGGGGGGCTGCGGGTGCGGTGGTTCCGACGGACCCACGGCGATGCTTGGCGGTCCAGGGGCGATCTAGGGGTGCAGTGCGTGGAGCGCGGGCTCCTCGTCGGGCTCGGGCTCGGCCTGAGCGATCGGCGTGAGGATCGGGCGCGCATCGCCGAGCGGGCGGGCGAACAGCGAGGGCTGGTCGGGATCGGCGAAGATCGCGGCGAAGTCCTCGGGGGTGAGCGCGCGGGCCAGGCGCGCGGCGTAGGTGTTGCGCAGCACGCGCAGGTAGTGCTCGACGTCGTAGTCGCGCGAATCTCGCGTGTCGCGCGGCTCGTCGTCGTCGCGTGCCCGGGCGGGCTCGCGCGGGTCGCCGGACTGCGCTGCTGCGGCGATCGCGGCCGCGG
>JBGQCL010000092.1:0-28783 GCA_041495365.1 Kofleriaceae bacterium
CTGACCCAGACCGACCACGTCCGCACCGCGGTCGGCCGCAACCGCCTCGACGCCACCCCGACCGCCGGCACGATCTTCGTCGGCGGCGCCGGCGAGACCCTCGCCGTCGAGGTCAGCGTCGAGCCGCACGGGTAGCGGCGGTGGCCCCTCTGATGAGAGAGAAGAGAGGCAAAGCCTCGTCCTCCTGCGAGCTTCGAGGCTGCGAGCGGCGGGGCCGCCGTTCCATGGGAGGCAGCAGATCCGCCCGCGAAGCGCTGGAAGTTGGGGTGGCAATTGGACTTCGACGCCACGTGATGCGAGAAGTGGACCATCAGCGGAGCCGCACATGACGATCCTGGGTCGGATTCACGTTGAACGATTCAAGTCTCTGTACGACGTGGACATCGAGCTCGGGCACGTGAACGTCTTCATTGGCGCCAACGGCTCCGGCAAGTCGAATCTGCTCGAAGCGATCGGGGTCATCGGCGCGGCGGCGTTTGGCAGCGTGGACGATCAGGCGCTGCTCCGGCGGGGCGTTCGGCCGGGGGTACCGAGAATTTACAAGTCGGCATTCCCGAAGAGCCCCAGGGATCCGTCGATCCGGATCACAGCGTTCGGAAATGAAACCGGGGCCAAGCGAGCGGAGTACTTCATCGGCATCAGCAACCAGGGGAAGGCACCACGCCCCTACTGGACCTTCATGAACGAGCGGATCGAGGCCGGCGAAGGGAAAGACAGGGGACTTGCATCCCGGTCGCCGAAGCGCGGTAGCGCCAGGGTTTTCGGCGAGCCCGTGCACGACGAACGTATGAGGAGTCTCGCAATCCAGGTACGTGCAAACCTGAAGGCATCGCAACCGATCCGCGACTTGCTGGATCTGCTCAACGACTACGCCATCTTTTCGCCTGTCACGCCAGTCTTACGCGGGATCGCGCCAGACACCGCACCGCGAGTTCCTGTCGGTCTATTCGGGGGCTCCTTACCCGAGGCAGTGGATGCGCTGCCCAGCACTACGAAGAAGCACTTTCGAGAACGCGCTCTGGAGCTGATCGACTGGGCGACGGACTTTGATGTAGGTCCGCCATCGAAGTCTTTCATCACGTCGAGTGTACCGACGATGAGAAACATCCTTCGGTTCCGGGATGCGTACATGAAGAAGAAGGCCGAGACGCTCTCGGCCTACGATGCGAGCGAAGGGGCGCTCTACGTACTACATCTGCTCGTACTCGCCATGCACTCCCAGTCGCCGCGCACCTTTGCGGTGGACAATTTCGATCAAGCACTCAATCCGCGCGCTGCTCAGGCACTTGCGACCGTGTTTTGCCAAGAAATCCTGGCATCCGGTCGACAAGCATTGCTGACAACCCACAATCCGCTCGTCCTGGATGGCCTTCCGCTCGATGATGACCGAGTACGGCTGTTTCGCGTCGAACGCCAACGTGACGGCAAGACCGAGGTGAAGCGGGTACCCGTCAAGAACCTGCAGAGGCTAAAAAAGAAGCACGGCCCCAACGCGGTGAGCCGACTATGGACGGAAGGGCGGATCGGAGGGCTTCCCTATGTCAAGGCGGTCTAAGGCAAGGACGAAGCGCCGCCTCGTCGTCGGGTTTGCCTGCGAGGGCTCGACCGACGTCGTGGTCTTGCGGCGCGTTGTCGAGTCAGTGCTCGGTGATATCGATCCGCGGACGCTGCAGCCGGAGACCGACGCGCTCGATCGGCAAGTCGTCGGCACGCGCGCCGGCTGGAGCGAGGTTCGCACATGGTGCGAGCGAGTCAACTCCCTTGATGAATACTTTGATCCCGACGTTGGAGATCCGCTCGACCTCCTGATCGTCGCGGTCGACCTGGACATCGCGATCCGCGCCGGCATCACGAAGCACCCGTCGAGTCTGGATGCGTACGACGCCTCGGAGCTGTGCAAGATCATCAAGTCCTGGCTCCCGACCCCGCTCCCGGGGCGCGTGATCATCGCCATTCCTGTGATGGCGATCGAAGCCTGGATTCTAGCAGCGATCTTCCCTCGTCTTGGAAATTCCGAATCGATCAATGACCCGGCAGGGCTGCTGGTCGATAAAGGCAAGATCGAGATGGGCAGGAACGGGCCCTGGAAGCGGATCATCGAGTATCGTAGTTTTGCTGACACGATAGCGAGCAAGCTGAAGCAAGTTAGAAAAGCATGCGGAGAAGCGAACCGCTTCATTATCAAGCTCGAGCGGGTCGCAAATCATCTTTCTGTCTAACACGGTGCTGCCGTGTCTACCCCGCTCCCGGGCTGGCCAGCATCCATATCCAATCCGGCCGCGCGGCGACCGGTGGCCCGAGTCGCATGCGGCGGAGCGGCCGCGCCTCGGTGAAACCGCAAGCGGCGAGCGCAGCGACCGCGGCGGTGTTGATCAGCGGCGCGACGGCGGTGGGCGCGGGTGGCAAGCGCGAACAGCGCAAGCCCGGCGTGCGGCGCTCGCCCGGTGAGCAGCTCGTAGACCACCACGCCGAGCGAGTACACATCGCTCGCCGCGGACGCGGACGCGCCGCGCCACAGCTCGGGAGCGAGGTACAGGGGCGTTCCCACGATCGCGCCATCCGCGGTGTGGACGCCCGACGCCGGCGCGGCGTCGGAGTGGTGCGATTCGCCGCGCGGCGCGTCGGTCGCGGACACGGCGGGTGCCAGCGTCGCGTCCAGCGCATGCTCGCGCGGCGCGCTCGGGCTCACGCCGGCGTCCGGCGTCGGCTCGCCGGCGAGCGACGGTGACGCGTCCGGGCGCACGAGCTTGGCGAGACCGAAGTCGAGCAGCTTGGGCTCGTCGCCGTTCCCCAGGATGACGTTCGCCGGCTTGATGTCGCGATGCAGGACGCCGCGGCGGTGCGCCGCGCCGAGCCCGCGCGCGAGGCCGATCGCGATCTTCAGCGCGCGCGGCCACGCGACCGGCTTGGCCAGTGCGGCGAGCGATGTGCCGCGCACGTACTCCGAGACGAGGTACGGGCGCTGCTGGACCTCACCGACCCGGTACACCGTCACGACATTGGGATGCGACAGCCGCGCGACGGCGCGGGCCTCGGTGAAGAACCGATCGCGCTTGCCGGCGCTGACCTCGAGCGCGCTGACGAACTTGATCGCGACCGCCCGATCGAGCAGCGTGTCGTGGGCGAGGAACACGACGCCCATCGAGCCAGCGCCCAGCGCCCGGATGATGCGGTACTCCTCGACCTCGGTTGGCGCTACCCAGCTCACGGCCAGATTGTCGCGCGATCGGCCGCGCAGCGGGGAGCCTGGGCTTGCAAATCGCACCGAGGACCTCTCTGTCGAGGTCGGCGTCGAGCCGCGCCGGCCGCTCGCACCGTCGCGGACGATGATCTCCACAGCTCGTATCAAGAGCGCATGCAGGGGAGTGACCCGGGTCGCCAGATCGCGACTCGCGTCATGCGCCTCCGTCCGTTCACACGCGCGCCGCTCGCGGCCGGGCCGCTGCACCACGCCGCGGACGGCGCGCACCGCGCGGCTTCGCGGGCCGTGCCCGGTCGCGCGACGGCGCGATCCACATCTCGGGCTTCACGTAGTCGCCGAGCACACGCCAGGTCTGGTCGCCGTCGAGCACCTTGACCGGCACGTCGGCCATCCGCGCGTGATCGAACATGCGCATGTTGACGCCCATGCGCTGGTCGCGGCCCTTGCGGCGACTGTCCCAGCAGATCACGCAGCCGCACGTCCGGCAGCGCACGAACTTCAGCCCGCGCGCCCGGACCGAGTAGTTGTCGAGCGCGGCGCGCGGCGCGGTGATCGACACGGCCGAGCGCCGGTAGTACGCCCACAGCGTGCCGTAGCGACGGCACACCGAGCAGTTGCACTGCGTCACCTGTCGCGGCAGCCGCGCCACGCCGAGCTGCACGGCCTGGCACAGGCACGTTCCCTGGATCGCGAGCTTCATCACGCGGAGTGTCGCGCAGATCCGCGGACCGCGGATCGCGACGCGCTCGGAGTCGCGGGGAGGCTCGAGCGGTCCGCCGTGCGCGAGATCGCGCTACTGTGCCGGCCATGTTCCGCACCACCCTCCTGTGTTGCTTGCTCGCCGCGTGCAGCGGCGCGGCGCCGTCGGCCCGGCCGCCCGGCGCGGGCCCCGCCGCCGGCCGCGCTGGCACGGCACCATCCGCCGCCGACCAGACCTTCGGCCGGTTCGTCGACGAGTTGTTCGACGCCCAGGGCCGGTTCTCGCCGACCCGGGCGGTCGGCGAAGGCTTCCACGCCCACGACGCCGAGATCGAGGACCGCTCGGCCGCCCGGATCGGCCAGCGCGTCGCCGAGCTCCACGCGTTCCAGGACCGGCTGGCCGGGATCGACCGCGGCGCGCTCGGCTTCGACAACGCGATCGACGCCGAGGCGCTCGCGGCGCAGATCCGGGGCGAGCTGCTGTCGCTCGAGACCCTGAAGCTGTGGGCCAAGAACCCGATGAGCTACGCCGGCCTACCCGGTGGTGCGATCGACGCGCTGATGAAGCGCGACTTCGCGCCCAGGCACGACCGGCTGCGCTCGATGGTCGCCCGGCTGCGCGGCGTGCCGGCGATCTTCGCGGCGGCGCGCGCCAACGTGAACGATCCACCGAAGGAGTTCACCGACGTGGCGCTCGCCCGGGCCCGGGGCACGAGCGGCTTCCTCGCCGGCGCGGTCGCGACCTGGGCGCGCGACGCCGCCGGGGACGACGCGGCGCTGCTCGCCGAGTTCGAGGCCGCCAGCACCGCGGCGATCGCGGCGAGCCGCAGCTTCGCCGACTGGCTGCAGAGCGACCTGCTGCCGCGGTCGCACGGCAGCTACGCGCTCGGCGAGGCGCGCTTCCTCGAGCTGCTCCGCAACGACGAGATGGTCGAGCTGCCGCTCGCCGACCTGCTGGCCAAGGGCGAGGCCAACCTCCGGAAGGACCACGATGCGTTCGTCGCCACGGCGCGGCTGATCGATCCGAAGCGCACCGCGTCGCAGGTGATGACCCTGCTCGGCGACACCCACCCGACCGCCGACGACCTGATCGCGGCGGTCGGCCGCAGCGTCGAGGCCGCGCGCCAGTTCGTGGTCGACAAGGACCTGGTGACGATCCCGTCGGAGGTCCGGCCGCGGGTCGAGCCGACGCCGCCCTACGCGCGCGGCACCGGGTTCGCCTCGATGGACACGCCGGGCGCGTTCGAGACCCACGCGACCGAGGCGTTCTACTACGTCGAGCCGGTCGAGCCCGAGTGGGACGCCAGGCACAAGGACGAGCACCTGCGGCTGTTCAATCCGTCGGTGGTCGCGCTGATCAACGTCCACGAGGCGTTCCCCGGCCACTACGTGCAGTTCCTCTACAGCCCCCGGTTTCCGACCAAGACCCGCAAGCTGCTCGGCTCGGGCACCAACGCCGAGGGCTGGGCGCACTACGCCGAGCAGATGATGGTGGACCATGGCTTCGGCAACGGCGATCCCAGGATCCGGCTGGCCCAGCTCGAGGAGGCGCTGCTCCGCGACTGCCGCTACGTCGTCGGCATCAAGCTCCACACCCAGGGCATGTCCGTCGCCGACGGCGCCAAGCTGTTCGTCGATCAGTGCTTCCAGGAGCCTTCGGTGGCGTACGTCGAGGCCCGCCGCGGCACGTTCAACCCGACGTACCTGTACTACACGCTCGGCAAGCTCGAGATCCAGGAGCTCGCCGCCGACTACATGCGCGACAAGAAGGCGACGCTCAAGCAGTTCCACGACGCGTTCGTCGCCCAGGGCGCGCTGCCGATTCCACTGGTCCGCCGGATCCTGCTCGGCAGGCAGTAGCCGGCACGGCCTGACCGCGGACCGGACTGCCGATCACGGAGTCGCGCGAGCGACGGCGCGGCGAGCGCGGTGCGGCGTCCGCGATCACGGACGTGTCCAGCTCGCCTGCGCGGTTTCGCGTTGTTCTGCCAGCGTGAGAATCACCGGCGCTGTGACATGCACGACGACCGGAAGCCGCCGCGGCGCGTAGACTCGCGCCATGAAGAAACAGGCGAACAAGAAGCTCTCGCTCTCGACCGAAACCGTGCGCGCCCTGACGTCCACCACCGAGCTCGGGGAGGTGGTCGGCGGCCAGACCACCGCGGTCACCTGCGGCTGTTCCCTGGGTTGCACCACCGCCGTCATTTGCGGTCAAACGGTGCGCTGCACCACCGCCATCATCTGCGGCTGAAACATCGGCGTACGCTGCCTCACCGCCGCTCGCGGGCGAGCGCGGACCGGTAGGCGCGGCACAGCCAGTCATACAGCACCAGCTCCTGGGCGAGCGCCGCGGAGCGCAGCATGCGGTTGGTGAACATGTGGACGAAGCTCCACGCGAGCTCCGCGACGGTCTGCGTGAGCTGCCCCGCGCGCTCGCGCCCGCGCAGCTCGTGCACCCACGGCGCCAGCCTCGTCGAGCGCTCGTGCAGCACCGCGAGCGGCGCAGCGAGGTCACCCGTCGGGTCGCCGGCCGGATCGAGCAGCGCCTCCAGCGACGG
This sequence comes from Kofleriaceae bacterium, assembly GCA_041495365.1. Taxonomy (GTDB): domain Bacteria; phylum Myxococcota_A; class Polyangia; order Haliangiales; family Haliangiaceae; genus JABFXX01. The sequence goes on from JBGQCL010000092.1 coordinate 6,460, forward strand.
GCGCTGCCTGCGATGGGCGATGCCGAGCTGGCGATCCAGCCCGGGGGACGCCTGGAGCATGCCGGCCAGCTTCGCCTTGCCGTACCGCATCACCTCGAGCTTGGTTCGCCGATCGAGGCCCAGGTCGTCGAGCAGCGCGTCGATGCCCCGCAGGGTCAGCCGCCAGCGCGCGATCTCGCCGGCGTCGCCCTGCAGGTGCTCGAGGATCGCAGCGACCGCGTCGCTGTCGGCGTGGAACATGTGCTCGGCGATCTCGATCCCGTGGGGGCCGCCGAAGCGCTCGGTCTCGCGCTGATACGTATCGAGCGCGACGTTCCAGATCACGCCGTCCTGCACGAGCACGGCCGCCCGGGAGTGAAGCGCCGGGAACACCTCGCCGAGCAGCCGCGCAGGATCTCCGTGGACCCGCACCCGGAGGCGCGCGCCGTGCTCGGCGTAGCGGAGGAAGCACCAGCGATCGGCGGCTCCGCGGATCATCGAATCGGCCACCCAGGGCCTGACCAGCTCGGTGATCACCCGGTCCGCCGAGCCCAGGCCGGTGTGGATGTCGGTCTGCAGCCACTCCGAGCCCGGCAGGAAGCGCCGCGTGATGCGCGCCGGCGGGGCGACCGGCTCGCTCGCAGGCTGCGTCCGGTCGTCGCGCAGGAACGGGATCACCAGCTCGTGGACGAAGCGGCCGTCCGGTCCGGCGGCGCACAGCTGGTCGGACGCCGGGAACGGCTCGCGCAGGACCACATCGCGGCGCGCCCTGGCCCGGTGGCCGAGGACGTCGACGCACAGCGCGCTGTCGAGATCGAGCGGCAACCAGCGCCCGGACTCGCCGATCTCGACGTGGCGCGGGATCTCGAGCTCCTCGCGCAGCCGCTGGACCGCGCAAAACCGGGCGGCGCCGGGAGTCGCGAGCCCGCGCAACGCATCCGCGAACAGCCGCCAGCGCGCCCGGGCGAGGATCACGCGGCCGGCCTGGACCCGCGGCAGAACCGCCAGGGCCTCGAGCGGCCCCCAGCGGAACGCGAGGTCGCTCGCAGCTCCCTGGTGCTGCAGGGCGCACAGGAACCGGACCACGCCGATCTCCGCGGTCGTCGCGTCGACGGGCACCGTCATTCTCGGGATGACCTCGCGGCCCAGGCGCAGCGACCGCACGACGATCCGCTCCGCGCGATCGAGGGAGACCACCAGATCGCCGACCGGGATCTGGCGCGGTTCCGGCGCGCCCGAGCGGCCGAGGATCGGGATCTCGTATTCGCGCAGCACCGGGCGGACCATCAGGTCACCGGTTCTCGCCTCCGGCAGAACCACCAGCTCGGCGAACACCGCTGCCGGGCGGACCGCCTCCTCGGCGCGCAGGTGGTCGGACAGCCTGGCCAGGAGCCGATCGTCGCCGCGGCAGCACGCACCGAGCAGGTTGGCCCCCGAGGGTCCGGCGGCGCTCTCGAGCAGCACCGTGAAGTCTCCACTCGACAGCGCCTGCGGTGACGTCGCCGCGATCCTGGCCACCGCGTGAAACGCAGCCGGGAGCGGCGGCGCGTCGTCGTGGCCCGCCCGCAGCAGCTCGTCGAGCGACAGGTCGAGGCTGCGCTGGCCGTTGCGCCGCGCCTGCTCGACCTTGCGCAGCAGCAGGGCGTCGCGCGCGGTGAGCTGCGCGACCGGTTGCTCCGAGGAGATGCGCAGGCCCTGCAGGAGCGGCACCGCCACCGCGCCGCCCGCCGGGGCCTCGAAGCCGACGCCGGACTCGTCGTCGAGCGCCTCGAGCAGCGGCACCTCTGCGTCGCCGTAGCGGGCCGCGAACGCCTCCACGAACCGGCGCAGGCTGCGCGACGGCCGCGCCAGGCGACGCAGGATCTCCACGCCGCGCAGGATCTCGGTCACCGGCTCGCGCCCCAGCGTCAGGCCGCGCGCGCCTCGCGCGAGCTCGACGTGAAACAGCGATGGCAGCGCCGCCGCGGCGGACGGACCGTCGAGCGCCTGCGCGAGCTCGCGATAGCGATCGGGAGCAGCGCCGAGGCCGCCCCCATCGATCGCCGCCAGCCGGTCCCGGGCGTCGGCGAGGCGCGCGGCCACGCCGGCCAGCTCCGGGTGCTCGCGAACCCGGTCGAGCAGGTCGTTCGCCGGCTCGCCCCCGGTGACCCGCGGGGCGGTCGACGACACGAGCAGCTGGGCGTCGACGAGCTCGTGGACGTAGCCCGCCGCGTCCTCGACCGCGATCTCGGGATCGTCGTCGACCAGCGCCCGGGCGAGGTCGGCGATGCGCGCCCCCCGGGCCGCGCGCGCGAGGGTCGCTTCGAGGTACGGCGTGACCTCCGCCGCCACCAGGCGGTAGGCGCGCGACGTCGTCGTGCGCTGCGCCGCCGTGAAGCGGACCCGTCCGGCGGCGCGAACCAGCGTGGGATTGACCCGGACGTGCACGCGCTCGCGCACCTCGCGCCGGCGGTCGATCGCGTCGGCCAGCGCGACCAGATAGTCGATGCCGAGCCGGGTGTGGCGGCGACACGACGCCGGCCCGTCGAGCGTCAGCTCGGTGCGATCGCCGATCGCGCCCGCGGAGACACTCGCGAACAGCCCGAACGGCGTCGGCCGACCGGCCATGCGCGCGACGTAGCAGAACAGCGCGCGCTCGATCTGCCGACCGCGCCGGCCCTCCGGGTCGCGTTCCCACACCCCGAGGCTCGCCTCGAGCCCGGGCGAGGCGAGAAAGATCGCCTCTCGCACCTCGGGCCGCGCCACGATCTCGCGCAGGCGCCCCCGCAGCCGCGCCCGATCCGCCGCCAGCGCGTCTGCCAGCCGGGACGGATCCGTGGTGGTGGGGGCCTCCAGCGCGTCGCCGAACGCCGCCAGCACGTCATGCGGCAGCAGCGGCGTACGCATCACGAAGAAGCCCGACGGAGTTGCCGCAGCGGGCGGCGCGGCGCCGGAGAGATGCAGCCGTTTCATCGCAAACCGTGCGGAGCCGGAGGATAACACTCCGCCCGCCGGGTCATCCGGATGGCTCGGCCGGGTCGCCCGCTGGACGGCCGCTCACGCGAGCTGCGCGCGAGCGACCGGCGCGGCGAGGTGGCCCGGCAGGTCCCAGTCGCGGTGGCCGAGCACCTGGCCGTCGCCGCGGACCCGGGCGATCGCGTCGAGATCGAGGTCGGCGATCACCCAGCCGGGCTCGCAGTACGCGCCCAGCGCGATCACGCCGTCGTCGGGGAAGCCGCGGTCGGGCGGCCCGTACACCCCGGCGGCCCCGACGTTCTCGTCGACCGCGATCGACCACGGCGCGGTTCCGACCGTCGGGGCCTGGACGACGTGGCACTGGTTCTCCAGCGCGCGCGCCTGACAGGCGACGCGGACGCGGTGATAGCCGGCCGGCGTGTCCGTGCAGCTCGGCACCGCGATGACGTCCGCGCCCGCCGCGACCAGCCGGCGCACCACGAGCGGGAACTCGGCGTCGTAGCAGATCGCGACGCCGAGCCGGTACGCGCCCAGATCGATCACGGTCTGCGCGCGGCCGGGCGCGACGCCCCAGCGCTCGCGCTCGAACCGCGTCATCTGCAGCTTCTCGACGACGGCCGCGCCGCCCGGCGTGTGGACGCGCAGCCGGTTGCGGACCTCGCCCGACGCGAGCCGCTCCGGGAAGCTGCCGGCGACGATCGCGAGGCCATGGCGGCGCGCGAGCGCGGCATACGCATCGAGATAGCGCGGCAGGATCGGCTGCAGCGCGTCGAGCTGCGCGGCCAGATCGTCGCCGCCGGTCAGCGACGTCAGCTCCATCGCCGCATACTCGGGCACGACGCACAGCGCCGCACCGCGGCCCCGCGCCTCGGCGAACCCGGCCTCGAGCTTTGCCAGCCACGCGTCCCACGACGCCAGCCGCTCGATCGGATACTGCCAGGCGGCGACGCGCAGCGCGGTCACGCCCGGACCTGGCGCAGCCAGTCCTGCAGGTTGTAGTAGTTGGTGACGCGCGCGATCCGCCCGCCCGCGATCGCGAAGAACGCGCCGCCGGGCAGCGTGTAGCGCTGGCCGCGTGCCTCCGGCAGGCCTTCGTCGGTCGCGAGGTACTCGCCCTCGACGACGTACTCCGCCCCGACGCGCCCGGCGGCGTTGCCCATCACGCACACGTCGCGCAGCTGCTCGCGGTACGAGCGCGCCATGCGATCGAGGAACGCGCGGAACGCCGCCCGGCCGACCTGCCGCTCGCCCTGGTTGAGGTCGTGGCTCACGTCGTCGTGAAGCAGCGCGCACATGCCGTCCCAGTCACCGCGGTTGAACAGATCGTAGTAGCGCGTCACGAGCTCGGTGTCGGTCACGCCGCGAGAATAGCCCGCCGCGTGGTCACGGCGCACGGTGCGCGAGCGATTTGACCCAGAACACCATCGGCTTGGCGGTCTCCTCGGTGTCGCCGAGGTCGCGCCACGCGAACGTGCCGACGATGTCGGGCCGGCGCTCGAACCCGTGGCGCCGCCACAGCGCGCCCGGCGGCTGGTAGCTCGGCGGCCGGAGCGGGTGATCCGCCGGGCGCTCGACCGCGCAGAACGTCGCGATCGCGAACCCGAGCTCGCGGGCCCGGCGCTCGCGCTCCTCGAAGAACCGGCTGCCCAGCCCGCGGCCGCGGTACGCCGGCTCGAGCACCGACTCGCCGAAGTAGTACACGCTCGCGGGATCGAACCCGGCGCGCGCGAGCGGCGGCACGACGTCGTCGGAGTGCAGGGTCAGCGGCAGCGCGGTCGACGCGCCGACCACGCGATCGCCGTCGCACGCGACCACGACCAGGCTCGCCGTCGAGCCCGCGTAGCTCGCGAGGTACTCGCGCTCGTAGGCGAGCGAACCGTCGTACCGGTACGGGTACTCGCGGAACACGCCGATGCGCAGCGCGGCGAGCGCGTCGAGGTAGCGCTCGATCGCGGCGCCGGTCGCGCGCTCGATCCGGATCGCGAGGGGAGCGTCGGAGGCCATGCCGCCCATCGTAATACCCGCTGGGCGCTAACAGAACGGCCAGCGCGCCGCGCGGTTGGCCTCGGCGGCGAGCACCAGCTCCTCGGGCGTCGTGACAGGCTCGATGTCGGTTGCGGCGGAGTTGGCAAAGCTTGTCATCGTGATATGTTCCTCCGGTGCCAACGCGCAACATCAGCCTCACCCGGGAGCAAGATGCCCTCGTGGAAGAGATGGTCGACTCGGGCGATTATCAGAACGCGAGCGAGGCGATCCGTGACGCGTTACGCGTGCTGCAGCAGCGCAGGCGCGAGAACAAGCTCAAGCTCCAGGCGCTGCGCGCGCAGCTCAAGCTCGGCATCGATGCCCTCCGCCGCGGTGACTTCGACGAGGTCGACGAAGCGGATCTCCACGTCTACCTGAGGTCATTGACCGGGTCCGGACGCACGCCTGGCCGTCACGCGCGCTGAGCCGTTGCCATGGCTGGCTTCCGCATCTCGCGCCCCGCGCGGGAGGATCTCGAGCACATCCTCGAGATCAGCCTCGAGCGATGGGGAGAGCACGGCCAGGAACGTTACCGCGACCTGCTGGAGGCTGCAGTTCAGGCGATCACCTCGGACCCCGAGGGTCCCTTGACGCGAGATCGCGGCTTGCTCGGCGCCCGCCTGCGCAGCTTCCACCTGCGGCATGCACGTCACGCTCACGGTGTCCATGATCCGGTACACGTCATCTACTATCGGTGGACGAGATCGGCGTTGGTCGAGGTGGTGCGTATCCTGCACGAGCGGATGGATCCGACGGCGCACCTCGACGCCATGACGCCCGGCAGGAAGCGCCGGCCGTAGGTGCGCCCAACGGTGCTCGGAAACGTGGCCAACTCCTCGGGTTGACGCCACGCGCTGCGACCGCGGCGCGCCGACGACGGTGTGGGCCCGGCGGCGTGGAGTCGCATATTGCTGGTTGCCGGACGCTTCGGCATGATCGAAGGATGAGATGTCTGTGGCTCGTCGCGGTGGTCGGGTGCGGCGGCCCGGGGTCGCGGACGATCGAGTCATCGCCGCCGGTCACCGAGGCCAGCGCCGAGCACCGCGCGGTGACCAGCGAGGCGTGTGCCGACTCCGTGGTCGTCGTCGAGGCCGGCCGCGAGCGCGGCCTGGTGTGCGCGGCGGACGCCGCGGCGCGCGGGCTCGTGATCCTCGATCTGCAGGACGCGTGGACGCCGCGGCTGTTCGCGCCGCAGCCGGACGGCGCCGCGCCGAGCTATCGCGCGACGTACCTCGCGCTGGCCAGGGAGCACGACGCAGCCGGCAAGCCGGTGGATCCCGAGAACCCCGAGAACGCGCTCGGCGAGCTGTACGGCGTGCTGCCGTCGCTGGCGGTCGTGCGCGAGCGGCTGGCCGACGACCCGCGGCACATGTGCCACGCGTTCATCGACAACGCGGGGATCCCGATGCTCGATCGCGCGTACGCGGAGGACGACAAGGACCTGGTCAAGATGAACGACCAGACCCGGCTGGCGCTCGAGCAGCAGCTCGACCGCGAGCGCGAGCGGCGCGACCTGCCGGATCTCGCGGGGCTGGCCGGCGTCCAGGAGCTGGCGGCGAGCTACGCGCGCTGGCACAAGCTCGACGACATCCACCGCGGCATCCTCGCGGCGCAGAACCACGACGTGTGCGAGGGCTGGCTGGCGGCCGACGACGCCGACGGCAGCATGACGTGGCGCACCGGCAACGCGACCGAGCTGTTCCAGCGCCGCAACTTCCTGATGCCCAACCAGCGGCTCGATCCGGCGACCCGCGATGCGCTGATGCTCGACAGCCGCGAGCTCGACTTCCGGCTCGCGCTGCGCGTCCTGCGCGAGCGCGTGGTCGACGCCACCGGGCTGCTCGAGGATGGGACCGCCGGCGCCGGGCCGCAGCCGATCCTCGACCGCATGCTCGACCCGGCGGAGATGCGCGCCGCGCGCGGCAACGAGCAGGCGATGCCCGACGGCGCGCCCGACCTGGTGAGCGCCGCGACCGAGGCGGCGGCCCGCGCGCTCGGCTGGCTCGGCCCCGCCGAGGCCCGCGGGTTCCTCGACCGCCACCCCGGCGGCGTCCGCGTGGCGGTCGCGCTGCCGCCGCCGCCCGCGTACCACGCGCCGCACATGGCGCTGCGCGCCGAGATCGATCGCGGCGACGTCTGGTACGACGAGGTGCCGATCCCGCGGCTGATCCGGCATCGCCCGACGCTGGTGCTGTACGCCGACGACGCGGCGTCGCCGACCGGCCGGCGCGCGCTGATCCGGTGGCCGACGACGATCGGCGGCTGGGCCGACCAGCGGCTGGAAGGCGGCGCGCTGGTGCGGCGCTGGAAGGAGTCCGAGGTCGGGCCGCGGGTGTGGCGCGACCTCTACGCCGCCCCGACCTGGCTGCCGCCGCCGACCACGCCGGACCGCGATCTGGTCAAGAACCTGTGGAACGGCCACTGGGGCCTCAAGACCGAGGTCATGGGGCCCGGCGCGCACGCGGCGTACGGCATGACGCTGCTGGTCCACCACCAGGTGTTCAAGCTGCGCGACGGCGGCGAGCGGTTCGACGACAACGGCATCGGCACGCACGGCTCGGCGTCGGTCACCTCGATCGTCAACGGCACCAGCCACGGCTGCCACCGGCTGTACAACCAGCTCGCGGTCCGGCTCGCCGACTTCCTGCTGCGCCACCGCGACCACGCGGTCCGCGGCGAGCAGCCCGCGCTCTACCGCCGCGTCGTGTTCCGTAACGACGAGCGGTTCGTCGCGAACATCACGACCCGCGGGTTCCTCTACGAGCTGACCCCGCCGGTGCCGGTCAACGTGCTCAAGGGCAACATCCGCAGCGATCGCAAGGTCCCGCCGCGCGACTCGGCGCCGGCGCGCCCGGACTGATCGAGCGCAGCGAGATGGGGGTGGGGACCCCGACGGCTCCGCCGGCGGGGCGGGGGCAAGCCCCCCGTGGGATCAATCGGCGGTCAGTGCTTGGGCCGACGCGTGGTTCTCCGGCCCACGCCTTGGCGAGGATCTGTGCTGGTTGCACGTTTCTGCACGTTCATGTATATTTGTGCACGTTGCTGGAGCCACCGCCCCAAACCGTGCAGCGAGCCGGTCGCGCCACCCGGGGGTTCTTCCTGCTCTGTGGGATCAGCGCTGCGAGCTGGGCGCCGATGGTGCCGTTCGCCCAGGCGCGGCTCGCGCTCGACGAGGCGCAGCTCGGCGGGGTGCTGCTGTGCCTGGGGGTCGGCGCGGCCGTCGTGATGCCGTTCGCCGGCTGGGTCAACCATCGCCACGGCAGCCGGGTCGTCGTGCCGATCAGCGGCGCGCTGGTCTGCGCGGCGGTCCCGCTGCTGGCGCTCGCGCCATCGCCGGTCCTGCTCGGCGCGGCGGTGGCGTTCTTCGGTGCGTCGCTTGGGATGCTCGACGTCAGCATGAACGCGCACGCGGTCGACGTCGAGCGGCTGCACGGCCGGCCGCTGATGTCGGGGTTCCACGCGCTGTACAGCCTCGGCGGGCTGACCGGTCCGGTGGCGATGGCCACGCTGCTCGGCGCCGGCCTGCCGCTGGTCGCGTGCGCGGCGGTGATCGCGGCGCTGCTGCTCGCGATCGTCGCCACCCAGACCCGTCACCTGCTTGCGCCGGTCGGGGATCGCAGCGCGACGCGCTCGATGTTCACCTGGCCGTCGTCCACCGCGGTAATGCTGGGCCTGCTGTGCCTGGTGCTGTTCCTGGCCGAAGGCGCGATGCTGGACTGGAGCGCGGTGCTGCTGCGCTCCGAGCGCGGCGTCGCGCTGTCCAGCGCCGGCCTGGGCTATGCGGCGTTCTCGGTCGCGATGGCGATCGGCCGCCTGCTGGGCGACCGGGTGACCGCCGCGCTCGGACCCGCGCGCATCGTGCGCCACGGCAGCCTGGTCGCCGCCACCGGGTTCGTGCTCGCCGCTGCGCTGCCGTGGACGGTGACCTCGGTGGTCGGGTTCGTGCTCATCGGCATCGGCGCGTCCAACATCGTGCCGGTGCTGTTCAGCGCGGCCGGCCGGCTTCCGGGCACCACGCCCGGCGTCGCGATCGCCACGGTGACGACGTTCGGCTACAGCGGCCTGCTCACCGGACCCGCGCTGATCGGCCTGGTCGCCCGTGCCGTCAGCCTGCCGGTCGCACTCGGCGGCGTCGCCGCACTGCTCGTCGCGGTGTCGGCGGGTGCGTCGATCGTGAGGCGAGCGCCATGACCGCCGCGCCGGGACTGCTGCCGTGATGGCGACCGAGCCCGCCGACCCGACGCTACCGCGCGAGCGCCAGGACCGGATCCTCGAGCGCCTGCGCCGCCACGGCCGGGTCGTCGCCGCCGATCTCGCGGTCGAGTTCCGGGTCTCGGAGGACTCGATCCGCCGCGACCTGCGCGAGCTCGCCGCGCGCAGCCTGTGCAAGCGGGTCTACGGCGGCGCGCTGCTCGCGACCACCGCGCCGCCGCTCGCCGAGCGCCGCCGCGAGGATGTCGAGCGCAAGCGCGCCCTGGCCGCGGCCGCGGCGACGCTGGTCAGCCCGCATCAGATCCTGTTCCTCGACGCCGGCTCGACCAACTCGGCGATCGCCGGCGCGCTCCCCGAGGGCCAGGACCTGACGGTGGTCACCAACGCACCCGACGTCGCGCTCGCGCTGATCGGCCGGTCCGGCTTCGAGGTGCTCACGATCGGCGGCCGGATCGATCCGAAGATCGGCGGCGCGATCGGCTCGATGGCGCTGCGCCAGATCCAGGGCATCCGCGCCGACCTGTGCTTCCCCGGCGTGTGCGCGGCCGACGCCCAGACCGGGCTGTGGACGCTCGACGCCGAGGAGGTCGTGCTCAAGCGAACGATGATCGAGGCCAGCGGCGAGACCGTGCTGGTCGCGACCCGCGAGAAGCTGATCCGCGCCGCGACCCACCACACCGCGCCGGCGAGCAGCATCACGCACCTGGTCACCGACCGCGACACCGACCCCGCGATCCTCGCCGCCTGGCGCGCCGCCGGCACCAGCGTGCACCTCGTGTGACGCTCCCGCGGCTGGCCGTCGCCACACCGGCGCTCGCGGCTCTATACTGCGGCACGATCCTGCCGCGTCGAATTGCGGCAGGCCTCGAGCGAACGGAGAACACAGCATGACACCAGGACTTGGCGAGCTGCTGCGCGAGCTGGAAGACTTCGGCAAGACCAACGACGCCGCCACCAGCGACCGCAGCCAGAAGATGCTGAACATCACCCACGACACCGGCGTGTTCCTGGCGCTGCTGATCAAGGCGACGCGTGCCAGGCACGTGCTCGAGATCGGCACGTCGAACGGCTACTCGACGCTGTGGCTGGCCGACGCGGCGGGCCCCGCCGGCGAGGTCACCACGATCGAGCAGGCGGCGCACAAGCGCGCGCTCGCCGAGCACAACTTCCAGCGCGCCGGGCTGGCCCCGCGGATCCGGCAGGTCGCCGGCGAGGCCGGCCAGTTCCTGGGCGGTTGTGGCGACGCCGCGTACGACTTCATCTTCCTCGACAGCGATCGCGAGCAGTACGTTGGATGGTGGCCCGTGCTGCAGCGGATCCTCGCGCCGGGCTGCCTGATCGTGGTCGACAACGCGATCTCGCACGCCCACCAGATGGTGGACTTCACCGCGCAGGTCGCCGCGTCGTCCGGCTACCTGAGCTCGCTGTCTCCGATCGGTAACGGCGAGCTGGTGATCCTGAAGGAGGCGGCCGGCTGATCACGTCTCGCGGCTTACGTTCCGCCGGGCGAATGAACGAAGTACGTGTGCCGCCCGGAGCGTTACGCTAGACTGAGCGCGCGCGATGCCCGAGCCCGCGGTCCCCGACGCGTTCGATCTCGCGAGGATGACGCTGCGGGCCAGTCTCGGAGGGATGTTCCGCAACGGCCGGCGAATGCTCCGCTTGCTCGAGCAAGCCGCGCCGCGCGCATTGCCCCTGCTGGTCATGGCGGCCGTCGTGGAAGCCGCGGCCACGACGGTCTTGCCGTACTCGACCAAGCGAATCATCGACGCCGTGAGGCTCGCCGGCGGTGTCGCGACGGTTCCCCTGATCTGGATGACCGTGGAAGCGTGTGTGCTGACCGCGCAGACCATCGCACGCAGCCTGACGAGCTATCAGGCCGGCATTCTGGAGCTTGCCGGGAGTCCATTTCTTGTCGCCCGCGTGCTCGAGAAGGTCAACCGCGTGGCGTACCCGCACCTCGAGTCACCCGGCTTTGTCGACAAGCTGTCGCGTGCCCGCCAGGACGCGGCGCAGCTCGGTGTCCGGTACGCGCTGCACGTGGTCACGGTGGGCCGCGCGCTGCTGACGTTGGCCGGCGGCCTCGCGCTGCTGGTGTGGATCTCACCGCTGTGGACCGTGCCACTGGTCGCCGCCGCGGCCGCGCTGCCGTTCGCGAGCGAGGTCTCGCGCGCCCGCCGCTCGTTCGAGGTCGAGCGCAACAACCTGTATCGCAACCGCCAGGGCTGGTATCTCGAGTGGCTGCTGTCGGCACCGGATCCGGCGAAGGAGCTCCGGGCGACCGGCGTCAGCAAGTGGCTGCTGGATCTCCATGCGACCATCCATGCGCCGTTCCTCGCCGGTCAGGCCGCGCTGGCTCGCCGTTACTTCGATCGAGGTCTGCTGGCCGCGCTGGGCACGGCGCTCTTGCAATACGGGCCCTACGGATACTTCGTGATCATCACCGTGCAGGGCGAGCGCACCCTGGGCGATCTGCTGCTGTTCGTGCTGGGCTTTCGCCAGGCGACGCTCGCGCTCGCGCAGCTGCTGACCGCGTTCGCGGCGACGTTCGAGCTCCATCCCTACGTCAGCAACCTGTTCCAGTTGCTCGACCATCCCGACGAGCCAGCCGGTGCCGATCCGTCGCCCCAGGCCAGCCACCTGCTGCCCGACGCCCCGGACTTCGAGGCCGGCGACGTCTGGTTCAGCTACCCCGGGGCCAACCAGCCGGTGCTGCGCGGCTTCGATCTCCGCGTCCGCGCCGGGGAGACGCTCGCGATCGTCGGCCGCAACGGGATCGGCAAGACCACGCTCGTGAAGCTGGTGCTCGGGCTGTATCAGCTCGATCGCGGAACGATCAAGATCGGCGGGATCGACGCGGCGACCCGGACCGCGAGCTGGCGCCGCGACAACATCGGCGTGGTATTTCAGGACTTCGTCCGCTATCAGTTCAGCGCGAAATGGAACGTCGGGCTGGGATGGTGCCCCGACGCCGATGACGAGGCGGCGGTGGCGCGCGTACTGGAGATGTCGCAGGCCGGTCCCCTGCTCGGGCAGCTGTCCGCCGGGATCGAGACCCCGCTGGGCATCGCCTTCGGCGGGCGAAACCTGTCGGGCGGGCAGTGGCAGCGGATCGCGCTGGCGCGCCTGTTCATGCGCCGCAGCCGGCTGTGGATCCTCGACGAGCCGACCTCCGCGATGGATCCCGAGGCCGAAGCACAGGTCGTCCGGTGCTTCCGGCAATGGACCGCAGGCCGGACCGCCATCGTGATCACCCACCGGTTCTCGACCGCGCGGATCGCCGATCGCGTCGCCGTGTTCGACGATGGGCGGATCACCGAGATCGGCACCCACGACGAGCTGATCGCCGCCGGTCGTGACTACGCCCGGATCTTCACCACGCAGGCCCACTCCTACGCAGCCGGATAGAGCCATGGCAGCACGTCCTTCGATCAGCGTGATCATTCCGATGTTCAATCGAGCGCGCTACCTCGACCTCACGCTCGCGTCGTACCTCGGCCAGTCCGATCGCGACTTCGAGATCGTGATCGTCGACGACGGCAGCACCGACGATACCGCGGACGTCGTCGCGACCTATCGCGACCGGGTGCGGCTCGGCTACGTCCATCAGGCCAATCAGGGTCGTTCGCGCGCGCGGAACGCGGCGATCGAGCACGCCCAGGGCGACCTCGTGATCTTCAGCGACGATGACCGGATCGCGTCGCGCAGCTTCGTCGCCGAGCATCGCCGCGAGCACCTGGCCAGCACCCCGCGGGTCGTGCTCGGCTGGCAGGAGGGGATCCTGTCGATCTGGTTCCCCGACCTCGTGATCGCCGGCGGGACGATGGTCAAGCTCCTGGCCCGGCGCCCGGGACTGGGCGAGCAGCTGCGCGACCGCGAGACCGCCCTGATCACGCCGGCGATGATCCGCGACGAGTTCGAGGCCACGATCGCGGATCTATCGTGCCCCGAACCATGGCAGCAGAAGATCGCGGAGACGATCGAGCGTCACGGTCTGGATCTGGACGGCTACTGCTTTCCATGGCGCCTCGGCGTCACCGGGAATCTGTCGGCGCCGCGTGCCTTGGTCCGCGACGTCGGCATGTTCGATACCGGGTTTCGCGGCTGGGGTCTCGAAGACCTCGACCTGCATTATCGCTTACATGTCGCAGGCGCAGCGACCCGGGTGTCCCGGACCGCGGTCAACTATCACCAGCTCCACCAGCGGGCGCAGACCCTGATGTACGACTGGAACAACAACGCATTGCGGCTGATCGAGAAGTACACATCGGTCGAGCTCGAGCTCTACCTGCGCACGATGCGCGGCAAGCTCTCGCTCGACGAAGCGAACCGGATCGCGCTGGAGTACCCCGCGCTGGCGGCCGCTGGCTCGGCGGTGGCAGCCGACTACGCACGGCTGATGCACGACCACGTCCACGCGATGTACCTGCTGGTGAAGACGCGGCAGCCGGGATGACTGCCGGATCGGCGGTGGCCGGCTCGGGAGTGCGAACAAGCGATCACCGGGAGTCGAACCCTGACGGGAGCGTCGACGCTCCATGACGGGAGCAAGATCCTGTCAGTAGAATTCTGAAGCGGCTATCTCGTTTTGGATTATAGGTCTTGAGTCAACGATTTCATGTCATCGGCGAAGGAGCGTGGCATGTTCGATGTGTATTCAGATCTGATGAAATTATTCACCGACCACGACGTGCAAGTCGGCGATGTTTATAAACGTTGCACCTCTGCAGTTCTGAATGACAAGCTCGCTTACTCCACGCCGGCGATGTATGGCCTCGCCACCACGCTGTTCTCGAGCAATCAGATGATTGCGTACAATTTGCTACAGAACTCGATCGACGAGGCCAAGGGCGCAGCGCGCGTGGCGCTGATCGCGGAGCGCTACGCTCCGCCGGCGCTCAAGGACAAGATGCTGAGCCATGTCGCCGACGAGATGAAGCACAGTCGACAGTTCTTCAACCTGATCGACCTGACCGGCCTGGAGGCCGACGAGGCGCCGACCGAGAAGTCCGAGAAGGAGGTCGCCAAGGTCCTCGATTTCGATGATGATCTCCGGCAGTTCATCTGCCGCGTCCACTCCATCGAGGTGCGATCGTGGACGATGCTACGGATCTACAAGAGCGTGATCGAGCGCACCGGGACGCCCAAGCTGAAGGAGGCGCTCCCCGTGATCGAGAACATCATGGCGGACGAGATCAATCATGTGCTCTACACCGGCGATACGTTGAGCCAGTGGGTCCAGGAAGACGAGAAGCACATGAGTGGTGTCATGTCGGAGTGCTTCAGCCACACCAACAAAGAGACCTGGCACGACATGGCATTCATGCTGACCTATCTATCCGAGAACTATAGCACCGCGCTGTAATTCCATGAGCGCGACATTTGTCCTGGTGGCGCCTGGCGAAGCAGGTCACGCATTTCCGATGCTGGCCGTGTGCGACGCCCTCGTGCGACGCCGGCATCGCGTGGTGGTGTGTGCGAGCGCCAGGTTCGCGGAGGCGACGCGAAGCGCGGGCGGCGAGTTCGTCGAATGCACGCGATATCGCGCGCTTCCGGACCGGATGTCCGCGGCTCGCCCCGCGCCGCGCTACGTCCCCCAGCGCTTGCGGCCACTCTGGATGTATCGCCGGATCCTGGTCGAGACGGTGCGCGATCTGGCGGCAGATGTCGAGGATGGAATCGCGGGTCAGCCGGTCGATTGCATCGTGGGCGACTTCTTGACCGGGATGGGTGCGAAGTATGTCGCCGAGCGGCGCGGGGTCCCGTACGCCAGCCTCGGCCCGACCCCGTTCGCGGCGCTCGATGCCAGGGGGCTGCCGCTGCTGTCTCCGCATCCGCTCGCGCAGCGCATCCCATCGCGAATCCTCAGCTCCGGACTCGACGCGTTGTTTCCCCTGCGTCGCCTGCGGCGCGAGCTCGAGCTCCCGGACAGTCCGCGGGGCCGGGCCGAGTTCGTGCAGCTCGCCGAGTCCGATCGGCTCCACGTCGTCCTCGCACATCCGGAGTTCGTGCGACAGACCGCGCCGCGCTCGCACCATGCCTTTGTCGGGCCGATGGCGTTCGAGCCACCTCGCACGGCGCCCTTCGATCTCGAGATCCAACCCGGCACCGTGCTGGTCGCGACCACCACGGCGCCTCGCGATCCGGGCGTGTTTGCACGCACCATCCAGGCAGTCGCCGGGCTCGGCGTCCCGGTGCTCGCGACCCGGGCAGGTGCGACCGAGCTACCGCCCGATCCGGGCGAGCACGTACGGATCGTCGATTTCGCGCCTCACGAGCTCGTGCTTCCCAGGGTGCGGGCGCTGGTGACGCATGGCGGATGGGGGACCGTGAGCCGGGCGTTGCGGCTCGGTGTCCCGATGGTGATCATTCCGCTGTTCGGCGATCAACCAGCGGTCGCCGCGCGCGCGGCCGAGCTCGGCGTCGCCTATCACGTGCCAGTCCGCGACGCGACGATGGAGGTGATCCGAGACAAGGTCGCGGCGCTGCTTCGCGATGACGTGGTGCGCGCGCGTGTGCGCGAGGTCGCGCGTCGCATCGCGGAGCTCGATCCCGGCCGGCGAACCTGCGAGCTGCTCGAGCAGCTGGTCGCGAACCGCGTCACCCCCAGCGTCGAGGTCCGCGCATGGGCCACACACTGACGCTCTCGACATACACCTACAACGACGCCCACCTGGTCGACGAGCTGCTCGCCTCGGTTGCGGCCTGGTCGCACCGGCCCGATGAGATCATCGTGACCGACGATGGCTCCGCGGTCCCCTACGTCGGACCGGCGGGGTGCCGGGTCGTCCGGCTGCCCGAGAACCGGGGCATCACCGTTGCGAAGCGGACCGGGATCTCCGCTGCGACGTGTGACACGATCTTGTCGATCGACTGCGATGCCCGGCTGGCGCCGAACTGGCTCGAGCTCGTCACGCCCCACCTCCTGCGGCCCGAGGTGGGCCTCGCCAGTGGCTCGACGGCCCATGCCGTGGGCGAAGATGCCGTATCGCATTATCTTGCGAAGTTCGGCGACAATCACAACGCCTCCGCCAAGGGGCCGGTCGAGTTCATCCCCGGCAACGCGTTCCTGATCCGTCGCGACGTGTGGCGCCAGGTCGACGGGTTCGGATCGCATGACCGCCGGGTCCTCGAGGATCATGTGCTGTGTGCCAGGCTCGCGAAGGCGGGGTTCACGCTGTACGCGGATGGTGACGCGAAGTGCATGCAGATCCGCCGGATCTCGCGGATCACGATGTGCAAGCGGCTGTGGAGCTGGCTCGAACCGGCCGCCAAGCAGCGACTCCCGCCGGATCCCGACGTCGTGGGCTTCGTGTTCGAGATCTTCATCGTGCCCCTGATCGAGCGCGTGCGGATCACGCTCGAGGCCGATGACCTTCGGCTGATCTACGTCGATCTGCTCCATGTCGGCTACGAGCTCTGCGAGTTGCTCCTCGATCGAGCTCGCGTGCAGCCTTCGAGCACGCTGTATGACGAGTTCCGCTCCGAGCTCGCGGCGCGGCTCGCGGCTCACGACCAGGCCGCGGCGCTGTTCCGCTCCGATCTGGAGCGGCTGGGACACACGCTCCCTCCGCCGGCGCGGCATCCGCCATGGAGCGACGTGTTCCTGGTATTCGATGCACTGACCGAGGCTGGCTTCTTCGACTGGATGGCAACAGAAGGCATCGCCGCGTTCGAAACCGAGGATGCCGTCGTGCACGACTTTTCGTCGTACGCATAGCCGCTTTGCCTAGGTGATTCTGCCTAGGCATTTTGGGGCCTGGGTATCCGCCCAGGCGTTTACCTGGAGGCAATCAATGAGCACCACTGCAAAGATCTCTCGCGCCCTGGACAAGATCGTTCATCTCCGGCTGAAGAACTCGGGTTGCTCGGAGCCGCCGCGTCTGGTTCGCGCCAACTCGGCGTTCGACATGCTGTTCTCGTTCATGAAGGACTGATCTCGCCCGCGGCAAGCAAGCGGCCCGCATGCGCTGCATGCGGGCCGTTTGTGTTCCGCGCAGCACGACGATCGCCGCCGGCAACGCGCGCGAGCCCCGGGCACCGACGACACGCGGGTCGCCGCTGCATCGGCTGCCGATGTCACTCGTGGGCGTCGTCGCGATCGGCGGCGAGCCGGGCGCGATCGGCGGCGAGCCGGCGCTGCTGGTCGCGGTCGAGCAGCCGGGTGATGCAGCCGTCGGCGTCGTCGTCGGAGCTGATCGTCGCCAGGCAGCTGCGCGCGTCGTCGCTCCAGCGGTCGGTGTCGCAGCGCAGCTCGTACAGGCCGTGGGCGTGGGCGTCGCCCTCGGTCTGGCTCGGCGCATGCTCGCCGATCACGATCGCCATGCGATCGGCGACGGCGCGGCAGCTCGGTCCGCGGGTGCGCGGGATCGGGTCGCGGCGCGGCGCGGCGCCAGCCGCGGGCTCGCTCGGCGGTGGGCTGCCGCCGCACGCGAGCAGCAGCGACACGCCCCATGCGACGCGCAGCTGGTGTACGCTCATGTCCGTATCGTCGCATGAAGCGGAACCCTTGGTCGTGAAGCCCCGGGACGGCTGGCTCGGCCGGCGCGCGCTGGGGTGGCTGATCGCCGCGAGCGTCGGGATCGTCGCGTGGTCCCCGGCGGCGGCAGCGCCCCGGCCGCCGGCGCGCAGGCCGGCCCCGACCCGCGCGCGCGGTGCCGCGGCGGGTGTGCCGGCGAGCACGGCGGATCGTGGGCGAGCACGCTCGCCGAGGTCAAGCGCGCGCAGGGCAAGCCGCGCGAGGCGCTCGCGCTGCTCGACGGCGCGCAGGCACAGCTCGCCAAGATCGCGCCGCAGAGCGCGGGGACGTTCAACGCGATCATCGCCGATGTCGCGCGCGAGGTCGGCGACTACGCGCGCGCCGAGCGGCTGCTCGCCGAGTACCGCGGCGTTCGACTCGGGCGAGATCGGCAAGATCAACCAGCACATGGCCGCCGCGCGCGCCGGGTTCGAGACCTGCCTGCAGATCGATCCGAAGCGCGAGGACTGCCATCACCAGCTCGGCCTGGTGTACGCGTCGGTCAAGGCGTCCGAGGCCTACGATCCGAAGAAGGCGCTCGCCGAGCTCGCGCTCGCCCCGTCGCTGCCGGCCGCATGGATCCAGGCCGGGGTGCTGCTGCGCGCCGCCGACCGGCCGGCCTCTGCGCGCGCCGCGCTCGGCAAGGCGCTCGCGCTCGCCCCGCGCGGCCCGCACGCCGCCGCCGCCCACGTCGAGCTCGGCATCCTCGACAAGCTCGACGGCAAGACCGACGCCGCGATCGATCACCTGGTCGCCGCGATCGACGCCGACCCGGCCGGCGCGGTCGGCGAGCGCGCGCTCGGCGAGCTGTCCCGGGTCAAGCCCGATCACCCGCGCGTGATCCAGAGCATGATGGAGGGCAAGGTCGGCGGCGACGTGTTCTCCACCGAGCGCTACCGCGCCGCGGTCGGCCTGATGGAGCAGGCGCTCGGCGGGGTCGACAGCGCCGCGCCGGAGAAGCCGGTGATCGAGGACATCGTCCACCGGCTGACCGAGGCCAGCGCGGTCAAGCAGCAGTTCCGGGTCTCGGTGCTCGCCACCCGCATCGTCAACGCGTTCGCGCTGCCCGACGGCCACGTCTACGTCACCCGCGGGATGATCGATCTGATGCGAAAGCAGCAGCCGCAGCGCCCGATCGACGCCGACAACGACGCGCTCGGCCACATCCTCGGCCACGAGCTGCAGCACGTGCTGCGCCGCCACAACGTCAACTCCGCGGTGTTCCAGGCCGCGGTCAAGGACGCGTCGACCCCGATCGATCCATCGATCCTCACCCACGTCACCCGGCTGCAGGAGATGGACGCCGACCGCCAGGGCATGGTGATGGCGTTCCTCGCCGGCTACCACCCGCGCGGCGGCATCGAGTTCATGGAGATCATGGGCAAGGAGCTCGAGATCCCGCAGCACCTCGACCACCCGACGTTCGACGAGCGGGTCGCCTACCTCACCGAGTACTGGACCAACGACGTGCGCTACGCGTTCGTGTCGTTCAAGCTCGGCGTCGCCGCGATGGACCGCGGCGCCAAGCTCGAGGCCACCGACCTCAAGCAGGCGGTCACCGCGTACGACGAGGGCGTCGAGGACTTCAAGCGCTACCACGCGATGCTGCCGTCGCTCAAGGAGGCGTCCAACGACGTCGGCGTCGCCTGCACCAAGCTCGGCGTGCTCGCGATGGCCGCCGACTCGCCGCTCGGCCGCTGGCAGACCCGGTTCTCGCTCGAGCGCAGCTCGGCGGTGAGCTACGTCGGCCTGGCGCGCGACGAGGACTCGAGGACCCGCGGCGGCGACAAGGCCCGCCTGCCGCAGCAGCTGCGCGAGGCGATCGCCGCGTTCAAGGAGGCGCTCGCGCTCGACGAGACCTACAGCAAGGCGCGGCTCAACCTCGCCGCCGCCTACATCGCGGCCAGCCAGCTCGACAACGCGACCGCCATGCTCGCCAAGGTCGACGTCTCGGGCGACGTCACCGCCGGCGACATCGACCTGATCCGCGGCATCGCGCTCGCCGAGGCCCGGACCTACGACAAGGCCAGGGCCGCGTTCGAGCACGCGCTGACCTCGCAGGCCGCCAGGCGCGCCGCGTCGTACAACCTGGCCCGCACGCTGGAGCTCGCCGGCCACAAGGACGAGGCCAGGCGCGCCTACCAGCAGTACGTCAAGCTCTACCCGGGCGGCCCGTGGGCCAAGGCCGCCGAGGCCGCCGCCGGCAAGCCGTAGTGTCTACGTGCCGGACGCCCCGGGTGTCCGTGATCCACGGGATGCCAGCTCCTGGTGGGTCGCCAGAAACCAGTCGATCTCGAAGTTCGTCGGTGCACGCCAGCTCTCACGATTCGCCGGGCGGCGGAGTCGTTCGATGAATAGCGTGATGATCTCGGTTGGACTCATGAGGGGAGCGGGCATGTAGAAATCGTCCGAGCCTCAGCGGTCCACGACTGCAGACAGTGGACGCAGCTCACGTCGCGGCGCCTCCTTCCTTCGCGGCCGGGCCGCCCTGCGCCCGTCCGCGCACGCCCTCGCGCCGAACGCCGAGAGGTTCGAGGTCGCGCCCACGTGGGCCGCAAAGACCCGCGCTGGAAGACCAACCGCGCCGGTGACGGCGTTCTGGTCCACCGCAACGCCGAGCCGCCGCCGGCGATCACGCTACCGTCGATCGACCCGCCCGGCAACCCGCCGGTGTCCGCGCACCGCACCGAGGTCGCGCAGATCGAGGTGCCGCCGGTCCGCGCCGCCGACCCGTTCTTCGACATGGCGTACGGTAGTGCGGGAGAGATCCGTGGCGCGCTGGACCTCGCGGATGCGTGGGCTGGCAGATCGAGAGCAAGCAGGCGCGTGCCCTGCTCGATCGCGAGCTGGGTCTGCTGTAGGGCCTCACCCCGCTGAGGTCGAGCCAAGGAAGCGTCGGATTCGCCATCGGCGACCCGGGCGCGGTCCTCGTCGCGCGCCGGATGACAGAGCACTGTGTTCGGCGAGTGAGCATTTACGGAACGGCATTTAACGGCATCAGCACGTTGCGGGGTCGATTCCGCTTGACGGACTGCAAACGACAGTCGGATGCCGCGCGGAGAACGGTTCATGGACTGGCTCGCCAGGCCCACTGGCGTGCGCTGTAGCGGCGAAATCGCGTGCAACCCGCAATTTCTCGAAGGCGGGCCAGGATCGTCGCGCAGCGCGCAAACCACGGCGCCGAAAACTCGTGTGCTAGAAGCAATGCGCGACAAGAGCGGGAGACTGTCATGCTGGACGGCGGAATCGGAGATGCAGTGATCGAAGGCGCGCCGGCGCCCACGTGGGCACACGAACCACCGACGCGGAACGCCGGGCTCGACTGGAAGGCCGTTGACCGCGCGCTGCGATCGATCCGGCGGCGCCGCGCCGCGCTCGATGCCGAGGAGGCGCGCTGGCTGCGCGAGGCGGAGGAACTGCAGATCTGGCGCCCGCTCGGCATGGTGTCGATGCTGGATTACCTCGAACGCGTGCTGGGCTACGCGCCGCGTACGGCTCAGGATCGCCTGCGCGTGGCGCGGGCACTCGGCGACCTGCCACGGCTCACGGCAGTGCTCTCTGGAGGTGAGTTGCCGTTCTCGGCCGTGCGCGAGCTGACCCGTGTCGCAACTCCGGCGACCGAAGCTTCGTGGATTGCCGCGGTGAGCGACAAGAACCTCCGGCAGATCGAGGAGCTCGTCGCCGACCACCAACCGGGCGATCGTCCCGATGATCCGCCCTCCCCCGAGGCCCGCATGCACGTGGTCCGGTTCGAGCTCTCGGCCGAACACGTTCGCACTCCTGCGCCAGGCCCGCACCGTGCTCGACGACGAGCACGGCACCAACCTGCCCGACGATGCGTTCGTCGCCGCGCTGTGCGGCGGGGTGCTCGATGGTGTCCGCGGCGGCGACCCCACCGGCCGCGCGAAGTTCCAGGTCGCGGTCACGATATGCCAGCGCTGCCGCCAGGGCTGGCAGGAGGGCGCCGGTGCGCGGATCGCGATCGACGCGGCCGCGCTCGACCGCGCGCTGTGCGATGCACAGCACATCGGCTCGATCGACGGCGAAGGCCCTGAGCGCGCGCACCAGGATATCCCGCCGAGCGTCGCGCGCTTCGTGTGGCGCCGTGACGGCGGCCGCTGTCGCGTGGATGGTTGTCGCTCGTCCCGCGGGCTGGAGCTCCATCACCTGATCCATCGCGCCGACGGCGGCGGCCATGACGCCTCGAACCTCGTCCTGCTATGCAGCGCGTGCCACCTCGCGCATCACCGCGGCGCGCTGACGATCAGCGGCACGGCGAACGAGATGCAGATCCGTCGGCCGGGCGAAGCAGCGGCGACCGGCGCGCAGGATGACGCCGGCGGGGTCGCCGGAATGCCGGCGCACGGCGCCCACGTGGACGCAAGGCCGTGGCCGCAGGGTTCCATGGTGGAGGTCGATGCGAGCGTGGTCGCATACGGCGTGTCCCCCGTCGCTGCGTCGGACGCCCACGTGGGCGCGGGACTGCCGTCGCGGGGGATCCGCGACCTCGCCGGCAGCATGTGGGAGTGGACGCGCGATCGCTACAGCGACGTCTGGTACGGCAACGGCGGCAACGTGTGTGACAACTGCATCAACCTCAGCATGCCGACGACGCAGGGCTTCACGATCCGCGGC
>JBGQCL010000093.1:0-28741 GCA_041495365.1 Kofleriaceae bacterium
CTCGGCGGGCTCGGGCTCGGCGGGCTCGGGCTCGGCGGGCTCGGGCTCGGGCTCGGCGGGCTCGGGCTCGGCGGGCTCGGGCTCGGCGGGCTCGGGCTCGGCCGCCGCGGGCGCGACGGTCGGCGCGACCACCGGCTCCGGAGCGGCGCTCGACACCGCCGCGCTGGCCCAGGCGCTCGCCGCGGCGGGGTCCGGCGCCGCGGGGGCCCCGGGGCTCGGCGACGAGGTCGCGGTCGACGGCGCTCCGACCACCGCCGGCACCGCCGCGAATCTGATCTCGTACTTCCCCGACGGCCACGTCATCACCGCGCTGATCCGGTTCGATCGCCTGCGCAGCACCGAGTGGGCGGCCCAGACCGAGCGGCTGCTCCGGCCGATGCCGGACTACCAGCTGCTGTTCGGCGCGCGCGACGCCGACATCACCGGCAAGCTCGAGACCCTCGTGATCTCGACGCCGCGGCCGCGCGACGCCGCCGCCACCGCGCTGGTCGCGCGCACCGAGCTGTCGCGCCCCGCGCTGCGCGACGCGCTCGGCCAGGGCTCGCCGGTGACCTGGTCCGCCGCGCGCGGCGGGTTGCTCGGCCGGCGCACCGGCAAGCGGTTCGCCGGCGACGAGCGGGTGTTCCTGTCGCCGTTCCCGGGCTGGTTCCTGCTCGCCCAGCCCGGCGACCTCGGCGGCCTCACCGCGCCCGCGCGCGGCAAGATCGACCTGGCGATCGCCACCGGCGCGCTGCCGCCGTGGCTGGCCGGGATCCGCGGCATCGAGCACGAGGCCGGCGACGCGCGCGGCCCGGCGCTGATCGTCACCGTCGCGCTCGGCGGCAAGCGGCTGCAGCTGGGCGCGTACGCGATCGGCGTCGGCGTGTCCTCGCTCCCCGTGCCGGACCGGATCTCGCTGGCGGCGGAGCTGGTCCCGCAGGGCTGGCTGGTGCGCGGCAACCTGCGGTTCGCGACCGACGCCGACGCCGGCGAGTTCGTCGCGTCGGTCCAGCACATCCAGCACAGCGTCGCCGACAGCCGCGCGATCCAGCTCCTGCTCGGCAAGCCGATCGCGCGCGTGATCGCCGCGCTCGCGTTCGCGCGCAACGGCCCGCGCGTGTCGTACGCAACCTCGATCTCGATCGCCGATGCGCGCGCGATCCTCGCGTTCGCCGCGCAGCAGATCGACGACTACTTCACCCGCGCGGCCGCCGGATCGCCGGCGGGGCGTTCTGCACCACCCCCGGGTGCGCCGCCGGCGCATTGAACGATCGCGCTCCGCGCGGCATGCTTGAGGGATGCGCGAGCGAGTCGTCCTGGTGATCGCCGCGGTGGTGGCGTGCGGGTCGCCGCCGCGCTCGCGGATGTACCCCGCCGGCTCGGACAAGGACGACGGCTACGGCGATCTCGCCCGGATGTCGGCGCGGCTGTCGATCGGCGGCGGCAGCGCGGCGCCGTTCGCGGCCCACCGCGCGCGCCGCGCAGCCCCGGAGGCCGACTCCTACGGCGGCGATCCCTACGGCGCCGCGAGCGACGGCGACGCGACGACCGACAGCGGCGCGCCGATCGCCCCGACGCTGCCGGGCAACGGAAGTGCGCCGCGCGTCGCACCGCCGCGCTACGTCCCGACGACCGGGCTGACCGGCGCGATCGAGGGCACGGTCACCTGGCGCGGCGCACCGCCGCCGCAGCTCACCACTGCGTGCGGCCCGATCGAGAACCCCGGCATCCGCGTCGCCGCCAACCGCGGCGTGGCCGGCGTCCTGGTCTACATCGAGCACGTCGAGATCGGGCGGACGCCGCCCAGCGTCGGCCGGCCGCCGACCGTCGGCGGCATCATCACCAAGCGCGGCTGCGCCCTGGGCCCGGCGCTCCAGATCCTCACGCCGCTGCCCGCCGAGCTCGCGATCCACGGCGACGCCACCGAGGTCAAGCTGCGCGTCACGCTGCCCGACGGCAGCCGTCCGTTCGACCTCCAGCCCGCGGGCCGCGTCGTGCTCAGCGCCCCGCCCGGCGTGATCCGCGTCGACGCCGACGACGGCTCGCTGTTCCCGGCGTGGGTGGTCGCCGCGAGCACACCGTACTACGCGCTCACCGACGAGCGCGGCCGGTTCCGGCTCGAGGAGCTGGCGCCCGGCACCTACGAGGTCACGTTCTGGCAGCCGCCGCTCGCCACCACCGTCAACGGCAAGCTGGTGTACGGCGCCCCGGTCGTCGTCCAGCGCCCGGTCAAGGTCGACCTGGCCAGACCCGCGCGGCTCGACCTCGCGCTGCCGTGACCGCGCGCGCCGGTCATTGCCAGCCGGCGAGCCCGCTGCGGTGGACGGCAGCCCCGCGCGCCGGAACCAGCCCGGCGCCGGCGAGCTCGTCGCGCAGCCGCGGGCCGCTGAGCTTGACCAGATCGCGCGCCAGCTCGTGGATCCCGCTCGGAGCGATCGGCCCGGCGATCCGGTCCCGGATCGCCGACCGCAGCGCGGCCAGCATCGTCGGGCTCGCCGCGACGATCAGCTCGCACGGCGGATAGCAGCTCCACACCGCGGCGGCCTCCTCGGCGATCTCCGCGGCAAAGTGGTGCTCGATCTCGCGGCGGTCGTACGACAAACCCGCGGTGCTCCGCGCGCGCACCCGCGGATTGGTGATCTCGGCGACCTCGACCAGCTCGGACGCCGCGGCATCGCCGGTCTCGCGGTCGGGTTCCAGCACGAGGACGCGCGCGCGGGAGGCGTCCGCCACCACCACCACACAAGAGGCACGAGGTCCGGACACCGGTCCATCGCCCGGCTCGGTCGCAGGCCGGGTCACAGCGCACCCGCTTCCTTGGACCGGCGGCCGGTGTCAATCCTGCCGGGTTCCTGGAGCTCGATGTCTCCGATCGGAACGCGGAGGCCCTGCGGGTCGTGGCGCATACCTCCCCCGCGGTGCAAGCCCGGGGCCCGGGCGGCCGGCGCGGGCGGGCGCAGCCCCTGCGTGCATCCGGGAGCGGTCGCAACACCTGCGCGATCGCCGCACGCCGGCCCGTCCGAGGGGATGACGACCTCGACGCCGCGGGTCAGGCACCCGGGCGATAGGGATCACCCGCGCATCATATCGGCGCGGCCCGCGCGGCGCACCAGGGCGCCCTCACAGCTCGTCCGGACTGACGAACGCGTAGCCGAGCGCGCGCAGGCCGTCGATGGTCTGCTTCAGGTACTCGAGGTCGAAGTTGCAGTGAAAGTAGAAGCCGGCCACGCCGTCGCGCACGACCAGGTTCTTGGCGGCCGCATGGAGGATGTCGGCCGGGAGCCGGACCGGGGACCGCTGGAACGGCACCGGCCGGATGTTGCCGAGGTTCTCGGGCAGCACGCGCGTGCCGTACACGTCGCGCACCGGGTACGGGAACAGCTGGCCGAACACCCGCGCGTAGTCCGGCCCGGTGCCGCGGAGCAGGCCCGGGAAGTAGACCGCGCGCTCCCAGCGGGCCGCGAACCGCGTCGCGATCGCGTCGTAGGTGGTCACCGATCCTGCGTTGTGCGGCACCTCGAAGATCTGCGGTGCGGGCAGGCCCGCGCGCGCGAAGTCGGCGGTGCCGTCGTCGATGCGCCCGCCCGCCCACGTCCCCGTGTCCTCGGGCAGCGGGCCGACGTAGTTCATCGACTGATCGGGGTTCTCGGTCACGCGGAAGAACTCGAAGTCCTCGGTGGTCACGCAGCTGTACGGGTTGACGTCCGCGTCCCACTGGTGGGTGGTGCCGTGCATCACCATCACGCCGCCGTGGCCGAGCATGTACTTCAGCGTCGCGACCAGCTCGGGACGCTGGTCGAGCGTGGACTGCGCCGGCGCGCCGCCGTGGTAGCGCCCGGCGGGATCGCGGTACTCGGGGATCACGCCGAAGCCGTACGGGATGCCCTGCGCGGACAGGTACTCGGCGACCGCCTGGATCTGCGCGGGATGGTTGGATGGGTTGATGTCCTCGAGCCGGAGCACGACGCGGTGCCGCTCGGGCGTCGCGGGCGCGAGCGCGTCGAACAGCAGATCGGCGAACACGAGGTACCGATCCTCCTCGGTCATGTAGGTGAACGGGATCTCGCCGACGTAGGTGAGGTTGCCCGACCGGATCGCCCACGGCAGCGTCGTGCCATCGCCGCGCCGGGCGACCGCGAGCACCGTCGCCTTCGCCGGGTCCGTGACGGTCGCGCCGAGGATGCCGGCGCTGTTCGCGGCGTAGCGCGTGAGCGCGCGGCCCTTGTAGTCGACCTCCACGATCGACGAGAAGTCGAGCGCACCCGGCGTCCAGCCGTGGGTCGCGCCGAACGCCGGGCGGCGGCCGGCGAGCTGCCACACGTTGTAGTACGCCCAGATCACGGGGCGCGTGCTCGCGAGCACGTCGTCGAGCAGGCACGCCGGCAGCGGCTCGTTGAAGGTCGAGCCGAGGTAGATCGCGGCGTCGTACGTCGCGAGCTCGCCGCAGGTGTACGCAGCCGCGGCCTCCGCGGTCCAGCCGCCGAAGTGGCTCGCGAGGTTCACCGCGCCGATCGCATAGAGCTCGCCGATCCCGCCCCAGCTCCCCGTGGTGTCGTACAGCACGAGCGTGTGCACGGGGCTCGCAGCGTCGAGGCCGCGCGCGGATCGCGGCGCACCGGCGGGGACCGCCCCCGGGCCCGCCGCGCCGCGATCGCCGGGGCCGGGGTTCCAGATCGCGGTGCTCGCCGGCGCCGCCTGGCTTGCCCCGGGGGTGCTGCGGCAGGCATTCGCCTCGAACGGCCGTCCTCCCCGGGGCCGGGCGGCCTCGCGACAGCCCGCCGCGAGACCGAACGCGAACGCGGCGACCAGATAGAACCATCGGATCATCGACATGGTGTTCTCCCTGAAGGGGCTGCGTCCGGGGCAATCGCGGGTGCGGGTGCACCGTGGCCCTCCCGAGCCGGCTCGCCGCGCCGCGGGCGGCGCCGTCATCGCCGAGGCTGCGCGCGCTCGCGCTCGACCGCGTGCTCGATCGCGCGCTCGACCGCGACGGCGTCGTCGAGGCCGCCCCCGCTGGACGGCTCGCCGCCCGGCGCGCGCCGGACCGCCGGCAACGCCGCGATCGGGCGGACCAGCTCGACGATCTGGGCACCGGAGCCGCGCGACACGAGGACGAGCTCGTCCGCGGCGTCGCAGCTCGCCTCGGCTCGGCTCGCGGGCCAGCGCTCCACCGCGAGATCAGCGCGTGTGATGATGTCGCCTCTCGTACCCAACCGCCTCTCCGACGTACGGCGAGTTCAAGTCGTGGGCCACCGGGCTCGACGCGCCGGGCCCGATCTCGTGATCCCCGCGGGCGAGCGCCTTCACGAGCGGTGATGCGCGAGTAGCGAACGCTGCGCGCGACGCTCCTGATCGATCACGTGGGCGCGCCGGCTACATCGCCGCATGACCACGGGGCACAGCGTGCGCGCTCTGGACATCGGCGTCGAGCAGCGGTGCCCGCGGCGGGCGGCCGGCGGGTGGTCGGCGGGTGGTCAACGAGGCGGGTCGCCGCCGGGATCGACCATCGCCACGTTGGTGCCGAGCTCGTGGTTGACCGCGAGGAGGTCGCCACCGGCCAGGGCCATGACATGGTCGTCGTAGCGGAAGCTGAGCTGCTGGGCCGGCAGCTTCGCGATCGGCACGAGCTCGCCGGTGTCCTGCGCGACCCGCGACACCACGCCGTCGGGCGCCCGCACGAGCAGCTCGCCGGACGGCGACCAGCTCGGCGCCAGGAACTGGCGGATCGCGGCCTCGACGCCCGCGCGAGCCGCGGCTGCTCGACGCCGCGCTTCGGGCCGGGAAACGGCCGCTCGCCGTGGACCGCCTCCCACAGCGCGACGCAGAAGCTGAACTGGTCCGCGCGCGCATCGATCGGCAGGCCGCGCAGCTGCTCGGGCGCCATGTAGGGCGGCGTGCCGACCACCGCGCCGGTCGCGGTTCGACCGGGTAGCAGGCCGTATGCGTCGTGTCGGTCGCCGCGCCGTGTCCCGCCGAGCTGGCCGCCACCGCCATGCTCTCAAGGTACAAGACCGCGCCGGATCGTCGAACGAAAATTTCGGTCGAAACATCCTGTAGCACCGGAACTTGCGAGTACGTGCTCGCCGGTATCCCCGGGTGGTCGGACCGCGAGACCATGGAGTTTTCCAGGTACATGCGATCGAGGACGGGTCGCAGGTCGGCCCAAGAAAACGGTCGCCGGCAACGCCATGATTGCCTATCCCCGACTTCGCCGGTTTCTGCGTTCGCAAGATGAAGATTCGATAAAACGTAAATCATCGAGCGAGCGATGCGCTCATTGTGCACGTGATCGGCAGAGGAATCCGTGCGAATCCGGCCATCGCACCGCGGGAGCCCCGCGACGGGAAATTCCCGAGGGCCGCGTCGCGTGCGTCACGTCCGATCGTCATCCCGAGACAGGACCGACTGACGGGCGCCGGCCGGCCGCGACCCATGGCAAAAAATGCAATGTATCTGTGTGAGCCTTGCGGCTTCGAGCCACTTTCTGGTCGTGGACGTGTGTCCCGGGTCGCCAAGGCGATGCCGAGCGGTCAGAATGATTTCCGAGAGGATCGGTGGCGGGAATGGAGATTCAACGACGGCTCGGGGACGGCTCCGGCTCGACGACGCTGCGCGCGCCAGGACGCTCGCGCCGGGAGCGCCGGTGATGCGGGCCCGGTACGCGCCGGTCGTCATCGCCGGGCTCGCGCTCGCGGCGTGCGACCATGACACCATCAAGCCCGACTACCGGCCGGTCTCGATGGTGCCGCTCGGAACGCGGTGGATCGGCCCGGTGACCCTGATCGGTGACGATCAGAAGTTTCATATCGGGGACAAGGCGTTCCTGTTCCGCAGCGGCTTCACCGACGCGGTGTTCTCCGACTCCGCGGTTCGCGTGCCGCAGCAGGACCTGTTCGGCGACTCGCTGCTCGCGCTCGCCGCGCAGAGCGATGGCGGCATGACGGCGCACCTCGGCGACGCGCTGGACCTGTCGTGCGCCGACGAGTGGGACGACTTCTCGCGGATCATGGACCGCAGCGGCAGCACCTGGTTCTGGACCCCGGGCAACCACGATGGCTACTTCTTCGGCAACTTCTGCGCGCCCCACCACGAGTGGGACGAAGCGTGCTTCCCGTCGCAGCCGATCACCAAGGCCCGGGCGATCGAGCGCTACCTGACCGAGCACCTCGCCACCTACGCGGGCGGCGCGCTCGACCTCCCGCAGTCGAGCTGGTCGTGCCCGTCGGCCGCGAGCTGCCGGGGCCTGCTGCGTGCCGCGTGGTCGGTGCGCCCGGCCGAGGACTACTACACCTCGTTCCTGATCCAGGAGATCGACATGCCGCGCGACCGGTCACAGCCGGCGGCCTCGCTGATCCTGGTCGACACCAGCACCTACGACCGGCCGCCGCGGGTGTTCTCGCCGGGCGAGTCACGCCTGCACCTCGCCGCCGGCGAGAACGGCGGCCTCGGCCCCGCGCAGCTGCGCCTGCTCGAGGACTGGGTCGCCCACGCCGCCTCGCAGGGCCGCGCGGTGATCGTCGCGGGGCACCATCCCTACCGCGACGTCGATCGGGCGTCGCAGGCCGTGCTGTCGCGGCTGATCGAGGGCGGGCAGGTCACGACCTACATCAGCGCCCACACCCACTGGGGCCAGTACTTCACGCATGCCGATGCGCACGGGTATTCCTGGCTCGAGCCCAACCTGGGCTCGATCATCGACTACGACTCCGAGTTCGCCACGCTGCGGCTCGGCTTCAACGGCGATGCGAAGTTCGTGCGCATGGCCCGCACACCGACGTCGAGCTTCGCCGCCGACGCGCGCGGCGATCTCGGCATCCGCTGCGAGAACCCCGAGTGGCTGGCGCGGCCCGATGATCCGGACTTCTTCACCCGCTACAAGACCACGACCTCGCCGCTGCCGACCACGGTCGAGCTACTCTACTACTCCACCATGCTCGCCGCGCTCGATCGCTACTGGCGCTGCGTTCCGACCACCGACTCGCCGCCGCCGCCGCCCGGCGCGTTCAGCACACCGGCGTTCCAGGACTGCACGCCGCACCACGATGCCTGCCGCGCGGACTCCGAGGTCCACGCCGCGATCCAGGACACCCTCGCGACCAACGACCTCGGCCGGCTCCGCGGCAAGGTCCTCGAGCTGCTCGCGCTCGACCGGACCCGCCCGGTCGACGCCTGCCTGCGCCGCGAATACCGCGTGTGCCAGGCGCTGTGGGGCGCCGAGTACGAGAAGCGCGACTTCATCACGCCGATCAAGCACGAGGACGTGTTCGAGATCCACACCGCCCACCGCAGCGTTGCAGCGGCGAGGAGCACCCCATGAATTGCGTCGAGTACCTGTCCAGCAATCACGAGCTTCGCACGGTGTTTCTGTTCTTTCGCGAGCGCACCGGCTGCTGCGGCATCACCTGGCTCGTCGCCGAGGGCGCCGCGGTCGAGCCCGGCGATCCGCTCGGCCACTTCACCTTCGCCTCCGGCGAACCGGTCCCGATCCTCGCCCCGGAGCCCGGCACCCTGGTCCGCAGGTACGACCCCGACGTCGCCGACCTCCCGCACCGGCCCTCGGTGGTGCTCGCGCTGTTCGAGCCACCCGGCCCGCCGCGATAGCCTACCGGCCGCGGAACTTCGGCGGCCGCTTCTCGGCAAACGCGCGGCGGCCCTCGGCATAGTCCTCGCTGTCGAAGCACGCGTCGACCAGTCCGCGCACGCGGGCCTCGGCGGCCTCGGTCAGCGGCGGATCCTCGAACGCGGCGACCGCGGCCTTGGCGGCGCGAATCGTCAGCGGCGCGTTCGCCGCGATCGCCTGGGCGTAGCCCCGCACCTCGGCCTCGATCCGGTCGCCGGCGACGACGAAGTTGATCAGCCCGAGCCGCAGCGCCTCGTCGGCTTCGACCCGCCGTGCGCTGAACAGGAGGTCGCGCGTGGCCGACGGTCCGATCAGCCGGGCCAGCGCGGCCACGCCGCTGTACTCGTAGCCGAGCCCGAGCCTGGCCGCCGGGATCGCAAAGCGCGACGCCGGGGTCGCAAACCGCACGTCGGCACACAGCGCGACCACGAGCCCACCGCCGATGCAGAAGCCCTCGATCAGCGCGACCAGCGGCTTGTCGAACCGACGCAGCCAGTCATGACCGAGCGCGTCGGCGGCCGCGTACTCCTTGCGCTGCTCGGCATTGGCGCGATGCTGATCGAACTCCGAGATGTCCGCGCCCGACGCGAACGCCTGGCCGCCCGCGCCGCGGATCACCGCGACCCGGACGGCAGCGTCGTGCTGGAACGCCTCGAGCGCGGCGCCGATGCCGCGCCACATGTCGAGCGAGATCGCGTTGCGGCGCTCCGGGTTGTTGAGCGTCAGCCAGCCGATTCCGTCGGCGACATGCATCAAGATCCGATCGGTCGTGACAGGGTTCATGCGATGGCTCCTCCGCGGCGCGGCTCGTCGCTGGACGCCCGATCATAGCCGAGCTCCTGATCGCGCGCACGGCGTGGACGATCCGCGTGACCGCATCCAGCGCGGCAACGTCACGATCCCACAGCGGCGGCAGCTACGATTCGCACCTGCTCGTACCGACCATCCCCGCACGGTAGCGGCGAACGGTAGCATCGTGGCCCATGACGAGGACCACCGACGGCGCTCGGCAACTTCTCGGTGAGCCGGCCCGCAACGCTGTCGTGCACTTCCGTCGCTTTCCGCGCTGTAACAGCAGCGACGTTCCGGCGCGCCAGATCCCAGATCCAGGCGCCAGCAGCCTCGGTCGCGTCATCGCCGGCGGGCGATGAGCTTCACCACGAGGAGCAGCAGCGCCGCGCCGCAGAATGCGACGAAGATGAGGCCGGCGTAGCCCCCGAACGGCGCATGCCATCCTACCGCGCGAAAGATCATGCCACCGATGAAGGCGCCAACGATGCCGACGATGATGTCGGTCACCACGCCCGAGCCACCGCCGCGGACCACTTGTGAAGCAAGCCATCCGGACACGAGGCCAACCAGGAGCCATACAATTACGATTTCCATCGTCATACCGCATATCCATGCATACCGTGAGCCGGACGAGTTGCCGGGTCCGACCGCGAGAATCACGTGCTTCCGGGCGCGGCCACGCGGGTAGTGGCACCAATTCGCACCGATCCGCAAGCGCGCCACGCTCGCCGATGAGTTGACGTGCAAACGGTGCACTCGTGCGGCGGGCGACGATCTCATTGCGCCCGTGATCATTCGGCACGCAACGATCACGACAGGAGGCGCGCGCGCAGCTCGAGCGGCACCAGCAAGCAACGGCGCAGGCGCTGAGGCGGCCGGTCGAGACAAGGCTCGAGCAAGGTCACCCCGCGGAGCAGATCGTCGGGGTGGCTGCGACCGAGTAACGGTTTCCGCCTGACGGCTCGGGATCGCACCGATCGCGCATCGCCTGCGCATGGGCCGGAGCGCGGTGCAATGGTTGCTCGACGGAGCGCCTCGCGGCCCGGACGACCTGGACGGTCGACGAGCTGGCACACGTCGTGCTCCCTGGCACACGTCGTGCTCCATTGCTGCAACAAGGGAGCGTTTCACATGACGACAGAGAAGACTCCCCATGCTCGAAAGCCACGTGCACGGAGTCCCGTGGAGAACTAGTGTCGCGACCCCTCGATCGCATCGCGGCAGGCGAGGAAGGATCATCGATCATGGCCACGGGGACAGTGCCCGGCGACCCGGTTGACGACACCCCGGAAGCGGCACGCCAGCACCGCGCGCTGGCGTGGACCGCCGCTGGATCGCTCGCGGTCATCTTCTGGCTCATCCGGCCGATCGGACTCGGCATCCTGATCGGAACGTTGCTCGCGTTCCTGGCCCAGCCGGCGTGCAAGCGTCTGACCGCCTGGATCGGTGCCCGCTGGGCCGTGCTGGCCACGGTGGTCGTGTCGGGATTCGCCGTGGCGGCGACGCTGGGAGGGCTCGGCTGGTTGTTCGTCGCGCGCGGGACCGTCCTGGCGACCCGGTTGGTCGAGGCCGTGGGCCCGCCTGGCCTCGTCGATAGCGTGGTCACCCGCGCCGGAGGTTTCACCGCGCGCTTCGGCGTGTCATCGGATCAGCTGCGCGATCACGTGCGCGGCCTCGCCGTCGATGCCGCCAGCAGCGCCGAGCGCATCGCCGCGGCGCTCGCGTCGACGACGGCGAGCGCGCTGCTCGGCCTGCTGTTCGCGATGCTCGCCATGCACTACATCCTGCGCAACGGCGAGCGCGTGTCGCAGCGCATCGCGGACGTGGTGCCGCTGCGCCCGGCGTACACGGTGGCGCTGGTCGCCGAATTCCGCCGGGTCGGCCGTGCCACCTTGCTCGGCAGCGTCGTCACCGGCATCGTCCAGGGCGGCTTCGCGACGATCGGCTTCTGGATCGCCGGCGTTCCCGAGCCGCTGTTCTTCGGCGCGGCGACCGCGCTCGCGTCGTTCGTGCCGGTGGCGGGCGTATTGCTCGTGATCGTGCCGACGAGCATCGGCCTCGCCGTGACCGGACACGTGGTGTCGTCGATCATCGCAATCGGATGGGGGCTGGTGTTCGTCGTCGGGGTTTCGGACTACGTCATCCGGCCACGCCTGGTCCGCGGCGAAGCGAAGGTTCCGTCGATCGTGACGCTGGCCGCGTTGCTCGGCGGCGTCGAGGTGCTCGGCCTCCAGGGGCTCCTGGTCGGGCCCGTGCTGATGGCGCTCGCGATCGCCGTGGTGCAGCTCTACGCCGCCGAGACTCGCGCGCGACGCCACCTCGCTGCCTCACCGGCAGCGCGCTGCCTCACCGGCAGTGCGATGGAGTCCGCGCAACCGCGGCGGAACGCGACAGCCCCGCGGCGGCGAGGCACAGCCGAGGCAAACTCGGGACCCAGAACGCGAGACCCGCTCGTGTAGGCATCCATGCACACCGTCCTGCCAAAGCGCGTGCTCACCGGCGATCGCGACCGGCGACCCACGCGCCGCGACGATGATGGTGCTGATGATCGTGCTCAGCGTGGGGCTGAAGCTCTTTCAGGGAACCGGCGCTGGCGCGGGAGAGATCGACAGGTTCATTCAGGCGTACCGCTCCGACCGCGTAGATCCACGCATGGTTTGCGCAGCTGAAAGATGGATTGCGTGAGTGCCGATGGCACTCGTGATGCATCACGTCGCTGTGGAGGCCATCATGCATCGCTTCACGCTACTCACCGCCGTTGCCGCGGTCGTGCTCGCAGCCGGCTGCCTCGGCACCGTCGGCTATTCCGCCAGCGTATCGAGCGAGGGCTATGGACCCGACCTCGTGTACGCCGCGCCCGGTGTGCAAGTCATCGCCGACTACGACGAGCCGGTGTTCTTCACCGATAACTTGTACTGGAGATTCGACGGAGCCCGGTGGTACCGATCCTCGTACTACAACAGGGGTTGGGTCTACGCGGCGCCGCCGGCCGCCGTGCTGCGGATCGGTCGGCCGCACGACTTCGTGCACTACCGTCCGCAGGGCTGGGTCGCCCGCCGCGCGCCCCAGCAGGGCCCGATCGCCCGTGACCATCGCGCGGAGACGCCGCGGGTCGAACGGAGACCGCCGAGCTACGCACCCCCGCCGCCGCGCTCGGCACCGCCGCGCTCGTCGCCGCCGCCACGCGAGCCCCCTCCCGCGTCAAAGGATCACGATCGCCGGCCGCCCGCGAAGGACGACGATCGGCACGATCGCCACCAGGAGCCGAGATGAGCGACCTCGGCCTCAACCCCTATCTTCCGCAGTGGTGGAACGATCACATCGACGCGGCGTGGAGGCGTTCGCGCGACGCGGCGATCAGCGACTGGCGTGTCCGCGGAGACCGAGCGCCGATCGAGTCCTCGATCGTGGAACACGCGCTGGCGTTCGGGCACGGAGCCCGCAGCGCGTATCCGAGCTGCGTGACGTGGGACGCGATCCAACCGCAGCTGCGCGCCGACTGGCTCCGACTTGGCAACACGGGGCCCGCATCGTGGGACCTGATCGCTCGCATCGTTCGCCACGAATGGCAGCGCGCCGTGGGTCCGGACGGCGACGCTGGTCCCCAGCCCTCCGCGGCTTCGCCGCACGAGCGCCGGTCCGTGCTGGATCCCTGATCAGCCGCCGATCACCCGCGCCGACGCCGTGCGCCAGCACGTGGAGGTGGAGAATACGCAGGCATTGCGTGGCGTCGAGATGTCAACGCACACTCCGCGCGGAACTCGTACGCTGGGCGGGCGGCTCGGTGGCGTGTACCGTGCCGGGTGACCCGCACGCGGCACTGTGTGGCCGTGTGATCGACGAGGACTTGGTCGAGGGGGCCACGGGATTTCGATCGAGCCGGCACGGATGGTGCAGTCTTGATACACAAACACCCGGAGAACGTCATGGGAACGATCGAATCGAATGTCGAGAAGACCGTGTCGAAGCTGGAAGATCAGCTCAAGTTGTGGGGCGCCAAGCTCAACGAGCTTGCGGCCAAGGCCGACGTGGCCGGCAAGGAGGCCAAGATCGACGCACGCAAGCATCTCGACGAGATGAAGGCGAACCTCAAGGTCGCGCAATCGAAGCTCGACGAGGCGAAGACCGCGGGCGCAGACAAGTGGGACAAGTTCAAGTCGGGTATCGAGAGCTCGTGGAAGGAGCTCGAAGGTGCATTCCAGAAGCTCATTCACTAATCGAGAAAGGACGCGATCATGTTGAACCTATTCTGGGTCTTGGCAGTGGTGCTCGTCGTGTTGTGGGGCCTCGGTCTCACCACGGCCTACACGATGGGCGGCTTCATCCACGTGCTCCTGATCCTGGCGATCATCGCCGTCCTGGTCCGGGTGATCGCGGGACGCCGGGTGGTCTGAGGAAGTACTTCGCGAGGCAAGGATCGACCGCCGGCGCCGGTGAGGGCGCCTGCCGATTGCAACAGGTCGCTCTCGTCGAACGCCGCCGCTCCCTCGACCTGGAACATGCCGAACACCGGGCCGTGGCCCAGCGACAGCGGGATCGTGACGAACAACCGGTCGTGCACCGGTTGCTCGGTGGTGCCGCCTGGAAGCAGGTCGGTCTGGCTGACGATCTGTGGGGATGCGGCCGCGGCGGGCGCGAAGTACGCGAGCCGCTTCCGCGCGTGATCGCGTACCACGTCGAGCTCGGCCGGACCGATTCCCGCCGCGGCCCAGGTCAGGGCGAGGTGGTGCCCAGCGCCGTGTCGAGCACCACCACCGTCCGGATCTGCAAGGCCCGCGTCGCGATCGGCAGGGATGCCTTGCATGCGGCCGTGGTGTGCTGTACCAGCACGGCCGGTCGGCCGGGTTCGTCAAGCTCGAGCAGGCGTCGATCGGCGCGCAGATCGGCGCGCAGACGTTCGCAGAGCTGCTGGTGCTCCGCGATCCGGTCACGGTCGAACGCCTGCAGCGCGGCGAGTTCGCGCTGGGTGCGGACGTCGGCGCCGTGGCACTCACGACGGGCAACCTGGCGCGCGCGCAGTTCGCTGACGGCGTGCGGGTGTTCGTGCTGCCGCGCGGAGGCCTGATGGCGGAGCTGACGCTCAACGGCCAGCGGATCGAGTACCAACCCCACGGCTAGGCACGGTCAGTCCGATGACCGCCGCCGACCGACCACGAGGCTGACGATCTGGCGATCCATCGGCGGTCTGAAACTGCCGCAGCCACCGAAGGCAGGGCTCGACGATCGGCCAGCACAGGGAGCACCGCGAGCACCGCAGAGTGCGTAGATCACCGCATATCGGGGCCGGCCGGGGAACGGTAGGCTTGGATCTCGGCGTCGATCGACGGACCGAACGAACCGAGAGGAGACGAGTCATGGTGACGCACGCCGCCGGGCCTGGCCCCGGGTCGATCCTGATCGTCGATGACGATATCAACACAGCGCTGTTCATGAAGACGATTCTGCATGATCGAGGCTTCGACACCGAAGCGGTCCATTCAGGGCGAGAGTCTCTCGACCATCTCCGCGCACATCGTACGGACGTCGTGATCGCGGACGTCCACATGCCCGGCATGTCCGGCATCGAGCTGTGCCGGGAGCTCCGCGACCACCATCCGGATCTGCTGTCGATCGTCATCACCGGAGATGGTAGCGTCGACGCCGCGACCGAGGCGATCCGCGCCGGCGCCTATGACTTCATCGTCAAGCCGGTCGCCCTCGATGCCCTCGCGATCGCGGTAGCTCGCGCGATGGAGCACGTCTCGCTTCGACGGGAGGTGTTGCGGCTGCGGGCCGCGGGCCTTGGCGCGCTCGAGGGTATCCTGGGGAAGAGCCGGGCGATCCGCAGGACGATCGCGCTCGTCGAGCGAGTCGCCGAGAGCGACGCGACCGTGCTCGTGTCGGGCGAATCCGGGACGGGCAAGGAGCTGGTCGCGCGGGCGCTCCACAGCCAGTCGTCGCGTCGCGACGCACCGTTCGTCGCGGTGAATTGCGCGGCGATGCCAGCCACGCTGCTCGAGAGCGAGCTGTTCGGACACGTGCGCGGTGCGTTCACCGACGCGAAGCAATCGCGCCCGGGCGTGTTCGTGCTCGCGGGTTCGGGCACGCTGCTTCTCGACGAGATCGGCGAGATGCCGCTCGAGATGCAGGTCAAGCTGTTGCGTGTCCTCCAGGAGCGCACGGTCCGCCCTGTCGGAGGCGATCAGGAACGCCCGTTCGCGGCGCGCCTGGTCGTGTCGACGAACCTCAACCTCGAACACGAGGTCGCGGCGAAGCGGTTCCGCAGGGATCTGTACTACCGGATCAATGTCATCGGGATCCCCGTGCCGTCGCTCCGCGAGCGCGTCGGCGACATCCTGTTGCTCGCGCAGCACTTCCTCGAGCGCTGCGCGGAGCGGATCCACAAGCCCGTGAAGGGGATCTCCGAATCGGCGGCACGGGTGCTGAAGGACTACGGCTGGCCGGGTAACGTTCGCGAGGTCGAGAACTGCATCGAGCGCGCGGTCGCGCTGTGCCGGTTCGACGAGATCACCATCGGGGACCTGCCCTCCAGGTTCCGGCAACGCGACGCCTCGACTGCCAGCGGACCCCTGTCAGCCGGTGAGCTGGTGACGCTCGACGAGATGGCGCTGCGCCACGTCCACCGCGTGCTGCACGCGGTCGGCGGCAACAAGACACACGCGGCACGCCTCCTCGGCGTCGACCGGTGTTCGCTGTACCGACGGCTCAAGCGGCCGATACAGCCTCGGCTCGAAGCGCCGCCGGTGCGCCTCGCACGACGCCGCCACCCGATCCCGAATCGGTCTGTGCGCAACGCTACCACGCTCGACGTCGAGCACGTCGAGCGCGACCGCCGGTGAGACGCGTGAGCAGTTGCTGGGCGCGCTCCATGCCGAGCGCCGAGCCAGCGCGATTCGCGTGGTCGTGTGCGACGCGCGTCATCCGGCACGCTCGCCCGCGATCTCCGGCGCGGTCGTGGAACGACGCCAGCGTCAACACCAGGCGCCAGACCGGCGCGCCCGGCCGGTGCAATGTCGTCCGCGACAGCAGCGCGACCCCTTGTTCCAGCGCGGTGATCGCCACCGCGAGCTCGTGTTCGTCGACCAGTGCGAGCGCGAGGTCGAGGTATGCGATGACGATCGCATCCGCATCGCCGCCCGAGGCCGCGGTGGCGACGGCGTCGCGTCGCTGCTCGACCACCCAGGACCAACGAGCGTGCGGGGGGCGCCGCGGGTGCTCGCCATCCATCGCGATCGTCTTCGCCTGGGTCGAGAACGCCGGCGGCGCACGGGTCGAGCGCGGATCGGGAAGCCGGGCGATCGGATCGCTCGGAGCTGCTTGCGCGAGGGCGACCGCGAACGCCGACGCGTCGGGGAAGCGTTCGGCAGGCTGCTTCGAGAGAGCGCGCGCGATCACCTCGTCGAGCGCCGCCGGGATCTCGCCACCCGGGCATCGCCACGACGGCGGTACCGCCGCGTCTTCGAGCTGGCGAGTCATGACCTCCGTGCTGTTTCCGCCGGCGAACGGCGTCGCACCGGTCACGAGCTCGTAGAGGATCGTGCCGACCGCATAGATAAACAGGCGGACCAGGCATGTTGCCGTGCTCGCAGGATGTGTGCCCATACGAGACACCGCTTGATGGACGAATCATGCAGATGATGCGCGGGGTTCGGACTGCCGCGCACGAAATGCGCATTCCACGGTAGGTGACCTCGGTTGCACGACGTGGTTGCCTCGGTCGGTGGCTCGCGGCGTCGCTCGCGATCGCGACGGTTCGGTGCCGACCACGGTTCGGGTTCGCGATCGAAGACACGCGTCTGAATCCTGAAGGCTGGCTCGGCCAGAAAAATGCAACTTGTGGAGTCCGTGATGGCCACGATCCCACTGCTGGCTTCGTCGGGCAACCGCACGACGTGGCCGTCGATCTTCGCTGCATGCACGCTGGTGGCATGTACTCGCGCCGATCCGCCCTCGCCCTCGCCGGCGCCGGCGCCTGCGCCTGCCGCTGCGGCGCCGGTGCGCGGCGCCGCCGGTGACACGGACGTGCGGGTCCTGCTCGCCGAGATCGCGTCGTCGAAGGCGTGCGAGATGATCGAGGGCCAGTTCATCGGGCTTCCCGCGCCGGATCGGCCGAACGTCATGACCGGGGTGCTGTGGATCCGCCAGTGCAAGATCACCAACGAAGGCACGCGCGTCGCGTTCAGGCTTGCCGGAGACGGCTGGCAGTGGGCGGAGCAGACGAAGCACCAGGCCGGCGGCGTGTTCGCCGTGCACCAGTACGTCAAGTTCGCCGTGGATGCGCAGCTGCACGGCGCGATCGACATCGCGTACGACCGTGCGAGCCACGTCATGTCGCTGTGGTTCTCGCCGACCCAGCCACCGAAGATCGCGTTCAAGCCGATCGGCGACGTCGAGGTCGACAGCCAGGGTCTGTGGTCATCGGTGGTCGGCGCAGCGTCGTCGGTGCTGGCCGACTCTCCCGGGGAGACCGGCGCGCAAGAGGCCAGGCAGCAAGGCACGCAACGGTTCGCTTCGCATCTCGCCGACGGGCTCACGTTCGCGATCGATCTGTGCACCGGCAATCAGCGGTCCACGCTGGGCCGAACGCCCAGGGGCTCGATGGGCAAGCCCGGAGCCGGCGAGAGCCGGCGGATCTCCGTCGAGATCGAGCCGGACGGCCTGATGGTGTTCGGTCCGCTTCGCGCCCGGGACGGCATGATCGTGAACGTCGACTCCAGCGGGCCGGTCCGGGTCGGGCTCGCATGCGCCGACCACGCCAGCGCCGCCGCCGACGCGTTCGTCAACGGTCGGCCGCCGCCGCGCGTCGCGACGCTCGGTCAAGCCGACATCCGCGGCCACGGCCGGATCCAGATCAAGCCGACGAGCTGCATGGTCGCCTTCGTCGCGCGGTCGATCGCGCCGGCCATGGTCACGTTCGACTGGTTGCGACCGCCGGGCGAGCAGGCGCTGTCCACCGGCGGTCCGATCATCCGGTGCGCGCGATAGCGGCCGGCGACCCGGCCACGAGCTGCCTCATCGCGCTGGTGATATCCTTCTCGATCGAGTCGACGCCGTTCTCGACATCCTGCTTTGACGGCTTCCCAACCGGCCGCGGCCCGCTTGTCGAGCTTGGCCGAGAGCTGATCGCGACGCGCGCGCAGTGCCTGCGCCGGCGGCGTGGTACGGTGAGACGAGGCTCATGCCTCGGCTGTTTCTGACCCTCGCTGTCACCCTCGTCGGCGGATGCGGCGCCGCCCGCATGATCAGCCGCACCGGGACCGGCGGTGTCCTGGTGCTCGAGGGCTTTCGCGATCGAGCACGGGACGACGCACACCGCCAGATGACGGCGCACTGTCGCGGCCAGTACACGATCGTCCACGAGGGTAGTGAGGTCGTCGGGCAGGCCATCGAGCTCCGGGTGCAGTACGTCTGCGGTGGGGTCCCCGGGATTGCGCCCAATCAGTACGAGCGGCCGGTGATGCCGCTCGAAGGGGTCCCCGATGCGAACAGGATCGGCCTCGATTGACCTCGTTCGTGCTGCGCGCAGCACCGTGACCGCGCGACACGGCGTGCAACCCGGCGGACCCGGGCGCGCAGTTCGTGTGCACGAGCCCGGGGCTACCATCGTCACAGCCGTCGATGCGCCAGGCGTGCTCGGCCGGCCGGTCGCGCGTCGGAACGCACGGCCGTGGTTCGGTTCCGCGCTCGCGGGCGTTCGTCGCCTGACTACTTCTGGAACCGGTACACGTCGCCCCCATCGATCCAGTAGACATACACGTCGTCGACCGCGATCGCGCTCGGCAACTGGGGTGCGATCCGTACCGCCTCGCCGCCGGCGATCGGCACCCGATACACGCCACTGACGTCGTTCAGGATCACCGACACGTAGACGTTCTCCGCGTCCACAGCAAACGCCCTCAGGAACGTACCGTCCTGGAGCAACGGCACCGCGGGGCCCGCAGCGAGCGGCCGCTCGAGCAGGTCGTTTTTCGCAAGATTGTTATCCGACAGCCGTATCGAGCCGAAGTACACGTTGCGGTCGTCCACCGCGATCGGGCCGCCGAACGAGATCCCTGTGCCTGGAATCAACTCGCGGATCATGCCACCCGACTTGGCCATGGCGACCGCCGAACTGTCGAGGACGCTCGACCAGTAGAGGTCGGTACCGCTCGCGACGAGCATGCCGGGCTCGGCGAGCCTGTCGTCGGCGATCGTCTCCACGCTGCCGCCGGCGAGCGGGATCCGGCTCAACGTGAGCACTCGCACGAGGCTGTCGAAGTACACATGGGCATCATCGACTGCGAGACCCGCCGAGGCCGGCCCAAAGGTTTCCGGGTCCTTGGTGAACAGGTCGACGGGAGGGGCGCCGCCGGCGCGCGGCGCCCACGAGATCTTGGCGGCGACGACCCGGCCGGCCGAGATCGGACCCTGATTGCTCCAGTACACGCGGTTGGCGTCGACCGCCAGTGCCAGGATGCGGTTCAGGTGGTCGGCGATCTGCGAGACATGCCCGTCGGGCGCGATCGCATCGACGCGCCCAACATCGTCGCCACCTACCACACCGCTCCACGATCCGGCATAGAGCACTCCGTCGCACACGACGACGCCCTGGGGGTATGTGAAGTCCAGAAGCCCAGTCGCATACCGGCACGGGTTGCCACACTCCGGTGCGGCGTCAGGCGTCGCCGCGTCAGGCGACGCGGCATCGATGGTCGGGGTCGGCGCTGCATCGATCCCGACCGTCCCGGACCTGCCTCCGCAGCCAAACGCTGCAGCGAGCGACCCAACGAACAAGACGGCAACGAACAGGACGGCCAAGTTGCCCCACGAACGACAGAGCTCGAACCATCCCGGAATGCCGCCGGTGGCCATCGATCCACCGTGCCCGGCGAAAAGGACCAGGCGTCCCTGCTCACGCGCAGACTGCGGCGTCCTCGGAATCTGAAACACCATCGTTTCCCCCGCCCCCAGCTTCGCACGCTTGATGCTGAAAGTCAGCGTCCGCCCGACCTCGGGGCCCCGGGCGGCCTTCCAGGCGTGGGCGCTGATCCCCCGACGAGGCGGGCGGTACGCAAAGCAGCAGAAGGCGCGCCGGGCGTCGCGGCGGTGAGCGTCGGACTTGTCGTGCACGATGCCCAGGCCTGCGGCTTCCCGATGCCCGCGGTGATCAGCAGCTTGGCAGGTCCTGCACGAGCCACTTCCTCATCGCGGGATCCTGCTCGCCAGCCACCTGCCTCAGGAGCTCCTGGCGGTGCGCCTTGCACGCCTTCTCGTGTGCCGCCCGCGCGCGGGCGTTGGGCACCGGCGCGTTCGGCGGCAGCGGGCCGATCACGTAGCCCTCGAGCTCGAGCTGCGACAGGATCCCGTGCACGATGTCGGCCTCGGCGTGGCCGGACAGGTACCTGGCGGCGAAATCCTTGCCAGCGCTCAGCAGCGTGCACGGCAGCCACACGCCGTCGTTCGTGCACGGCTCGGCACCCGCGAGCGTCGGCTTGCCGAGGATACTGACCGTCGATCCGGCGTGCGCCGGTG
The DNA here is from genome assembly GCA_041495365.1 of Kofleriaceae bacterium. GTDB lineage: Bacteria > Myxococcota_A > Polyangia > Haliangiales > Haliangiaceae > JABFXX01. Next base: position 20,903 of record JBGQCL010000093.1, read on the forward strand.
TCACCCACGCATAGAACGTCGAGCCGACGTCGTTGACGTCGACCGGCTGCGAGTCATCCTTCTCCGCTGCGAAGGCCCGGTTGCCCTTCGCGAACTTGAGTACGCGCTCGCCGTCCGGCCCATCGACGTGCTGGTCGACCATCGCGAAGCCGCGGACTTCGAACAGCCGCGTGACCTCGCGCGCCGTGTCATCGATCGAGCGAAGCGTGACGGCGCCGGACTGCTCGGGGCCGAGGTACGTGCGGCTGGACGCGGAGACGTCCGCCATGCATCCGGACAGCGTTAACGCCAGGACGAGGAGGGAATTGCGCATACGTACATCCAAAGTCGCGAACGTGTCCTCGTTCTTGCGCCGCTGTTGCGGCCTGTGAAGCCGGCGAAGTGCCAGGTCTTGCCGACTGCGAGCGTGTCGGCGGCGGCGTGTTCTGTCTCGAAGCGTCGCGCTCGCGCGCAACGGCCGCGACTGGCACCATCTCCTCGAGCTGTGCGGACTCGTCGGCGCGCGCGTGTTCGACATCGACAGCGTCTACGATCCGAGTCACCCACATCATCTCGGTGCTTCAGTACGCGCTCTATGCGGGTGCGAGAAGCCGCGCGGGCCCTACCGGTGGCGCTGGCACATCCAATGACGGATCCACCTACTCGACGGGATCGTCCGCAGCGTCTGTCGTGGCGGGCACCTGTGGCAATGGCACCGTCGGTCGCATCAGCTGTACGAGCACGCCCTGCCGGGTGAACGACTCGACTGGATTGACAACCTTCACAGTCGAGCCAATCACGTCGAGGTAGGCCTTCAGGTCCCGCACGTTGCTCGTCACCAGCCAGCGCGCATCGATGCTATGGGCAATGCCTGCGATCAGTGCATCGTACTTCACGGCACCTCGTTCGAGTCCCTTCTTACCTGGAACAAAGGCGTCTGCTATGCGACCGGCGACATCGGCCGCCGCCAGATCGAGCGCCTCGACTCGAGCTCCGCGCAGCACCGCCTTGGCGAGTTCTCGGACCACCTCGGAGCCACGAAGCCCCCTGCACAGTTCTGCGACGACAGGGGCCGGCACCACGAAGCGCGCATGCTCCTTGCGAAGGGCCTCAAGAGTCAGACCAATGCGCGTCCGGCGGTCGATCGATACGGGTGTATCAGTCGTATCGAGGATGTAGATGATTACATTCGTGTCGATCACCGCGATGTGCCGGGTCACTGCTGTTCCTCTTCCCTGAGCCACGCCTCGGCGTCGATGACGATGCCCCGCTCTCGGAGCTGTTCGCGAACACCCATGAGCTCGGTCATGATGTCGACGTCCTGTGGACGTTCCTCGACCTCATCGAGTCGACCGTTCATGTCACGCTCCGCACCTCGCTGAAAGGTCACGCGACAGGTGACATGACGACCGATCAGAGCTGCCGCTCGCGCGAGGATATCGAGATCAGCTTCAAATTCACCGGATCCACCGTCATCGTATCGGATGGTAACCTCGCCGTCGTCGGTGCCGACGATCTTCGCGCCGATGACACGCCCGTAGACGACGGTCGCATCTTCCACGAAGGTATCGTCAAGTTCTACCGGAACCGACAGGAGAACCTTCTCTGTCTTTTTTCCTTCGATCTCCGATTTGAAGCGGAGCGGTCCGGTTTTGGAGGCGACCTGATGCAAACGAAGCAGCGCGTTTCGTGTCTGCAGCGAGCTAGTGCGGCCTCGGCTCCGGACGGCGGCCAGCACCGATTTGTGCACCATGAGTGCTTGCTCATCCTCGGAGACCAGCCGGTATGCAGCGGACCCCTCCAGCACCTTGGCTACACTGAACCGGGGCACCTCGACTTGCTTCTCTGCGGCCACTGCTTCGATCGTCGAAGCGGTAGCCTCTAGCAGTTCGGCGAGGCGGCGCAGCGGCAAGTCCCGCGGGGTCACACCTTCGCCGCCGACGGCGATCGTGAGAGCTTGCGCTTTCTTAGGCGTGTGCGGCTTAGTCACGCGGAAGATCTTGACAGAACACGCGATCGGCGTCTAGTTCCGACGCTCCGAGCGCAGATCGCTGCTCGGAGCAGGTCAGCGCCGCCGCACGGGCGCGCGCTTGCCGCCGCGGGCCGCGGCGATCTGGGCAAGCATGTCCTCGCTCCGCTCCAGCGCTTCGCTGGCCCGGCTAGCGGTCTTGCCGACCAGCGTGTAGAGCCGTCTCAGGGTCCGCTTGTGCTTGCCCGATGGGAACGGCGGCGGCATCGTCACGGCTTCGTCGGCGGTGACGGCGATGCCCTCAAGCTCCACCAGATCGCCGTAGAGGCGCTCGATCAGGCTGTCAGGCTGTCGACTGTCAGGCTGTCAGGCTGTCCGGGTTTTGGCCGGATCTCGGACGATCGTCCGGGATCCGGCCAAAACCCGGACACGCAATCGCGTGATCGTGCGTAGTTAGCCGTGGCATCGCGGTTGCTCTCTGCCGGCGCGACGCATCGGCGTCGGAAGGAGAACTGTCGTGTTGCAGAAACGAACATTCAAGGTGCTGGCCGCGATTCCCAAGCGGGACGGTGGCCACTGGTGGATGCGGTGTGGCGCGGGTCATACCAACAAGGACGACTCGATCAACGTGTACCTCGACGCGGTGCCACGCGATCTCAAGTTCACGCTGCGCGAGCTCGACGAGGAGGACCTGCGCCGGCGCGAGGCGTACCGCGCGACGCACGGCGAGCCGGCGGCCTCGCCGCCGAGCGACTCGCCGCCGGGCGACTCGCCGCCGAGCGACTCGCCGCCGTTCTGATCCACCGATCTTCCATCTACTGACGAAAGGACCGTGTCATGACCAAGTTGATCTCCAAGCTCCCCCGCCGGCTCGCGTCGCTCGCGGCCGTCGCACTGCTCGTCGCCGCGATGGGCGGCACCTGGACCCGCTCGGCGGCAGTCGCGCCACCGCCGGCCGCGGCAGCCACCAGGCCCACCGCCCCGCCGGCCCGGCCGGGCGATGAGCCCGACGAGCCGGCGGCGAAGAAATCCAGCCACAAGCAGATCAGCGGCAAGCTGAACCTCAACACAGCGAACGAGGACCAGCTGCAGCTGCTGCCGACGGTCGGCCCGGCGAAGGCCGAGCGGATCATCGCGTGGCGGACCAAGAACGGCGGGTTCAAGCGGATCGCCGATCTACGGCGGGTCAAGGGCTTCGGCTACAAGACGTTCAAGAAGCTCGAGCCGTTCCTCGACATCAAGGGCGACACCACGATCGCCGCGAAGTGAGCGCGGCGCGGTCTCAGCTGGGACCGGCCCTTGCGATGGGACCGATCCGGGACGCCCCGGAGGACCAGCCATGCCGGCGCGGCGCACTGCTTCTCACCCGGTGCGCCGCGCCGGTCTCCTCCTCGTGCATCACCGGCCTGTGCTTCATCCCCTCTTTGCCGGCGCGGCGCATTGCTTCCCCTCCCTCTCTCGGTGTGCCGCGCCGGCGCTCTCTTCGTCCATCCCTCTCCTCATGCCGGCGCGGCGCGCTGTTCTCCTCCTGCTCCCGGTGCGCCGCGCCGGCGCTCTCCGTCTCCATCACCCCTTCATGCCGGCGCGGCGCATTGCCTTCCGGACCCTCCCTCGGTGCGCCGCGCCGGCGCCCTCTTCGTCCACCCCTCTCTTCATGCGTCATGCGGCGCGGCGCATTGCCTGCAGGCGCGCACCCTCTTTCGCGCTCCGTGAGCGAGCGACATACTGCGCGCCATGTCCAGCCTCGCCTCCCGTGTCGTGGTCCTCAACGTGCTCCTGTGGAGCGTCGCACCGGCGCTGGCCCAGACGCCGGCCCCGGCCACGCCGCCCGGCAAGCCGCCCGGTGCCGACGCCAAGACCTCGAGCGCGCCGCCGGTGCAACCGGCAGCGGCAGCACCGGCGCCGCGCAACGACTACGCGAAGGCGGAGAACTGGCTGTGCCTGCCCGGGCACAACGCGGCGTGCGACGTGAACCTCGAGACCACGGTGATCGCGGCCAGCGGCGCGACGACGGTCGAGAAGTTCGCGGCCGCGAAGGCGCCGTCGATCGACTGCTTCTACGTCTATCCGACGGTGTCGCGCGATCCCGGCGTGGTGGCCACGATGCAGGCCAAGCCGGAGGAGCTCGCGGTGGTGCTGCACCAGTTCGCGCGGTTTGCCCAGGTGTGCCGGCCGTTCGCGCCGCTGTACCGCCAGTTCACGCTGACCGCGCTGGTCGCGAGGATGTCGGGCAAGCCCCTGGCGTCGGACGGGGTCGATCCGAAGCTCGGCTACAACGACGTGGTCGATGCCTGGAACTACTACCTGGCGCACCACAACCACGGCCGCGGCGTGGTGCTGATCGGGCACAGCCAGGGATCGGGCGTGTTGACCCAGCTGATCAAGAACGAGATCGAGGGCAAGCCGGTGCAGAAGAAGCTGGTGTCGGCGATCCTGATGGGCACCCGGCTCCAGGTGCCGGCCGGCAAGGACGTCGGCGGCGACTTCGCGTCGGTGCCGCTGTGCCACGCGGCGAGCCAGGTCGGCTGCGCGATCGCGTACGCGTCGTTTCGCGCGTCGGCGCCGCCCGCCGCGACCAGCCTGTTCGGCAAGTCGGCCGGGCCGGGGATGGAGGCGGCGTGCGTCAACCCGGCGGCGCTGGCGGGCGGATCGGGCGCGGCGCAGGCGTACTTCGGGGCGCGCGGCGCGATCGTCGACGCCAGCTCGCAGGTCGACTGGATCAAGGGCAAGACGATCGGCACGCCGTTCGTCAGCGCGCCCGGCCTGCTCACCGCCGAGTGCAAGGAGAACGACGACGCCAGCTACCTCGCGATCGCGGTGCACGGCGAGCCCGCTTCGGCGCGCACCGCAGACATCCCCGGCGACGTCGTGGTCGGCGGCGAGGTCCAGGCCGACTGGGGCCTGCACCTGATCGATGCGAGCCTGTTCATGGGCAACCTGATCGCGATCGTGCGCGATCAGGCCGCGGCGTACGGCCGTGGGAAGCGTTGACCATCGCGTGTAGAGTCCGCGCATGGAGATCGCAACCCACGCCGCGCCCGGGCTCGCGCCGCTCGGCGAGGAGGCCCGGCGGCTGTGCCAGGCGCTGCTGCGCATGGACACCACCAACCCGCCCGGCAACGAGCGGATCTGCGCGGACTACCTCGCGGCGTCGCTCGCCGAGGTCGGCTACCAGCCCGAGCTGATCGAGCCGGCGCCCGGCCGCGCGAACCTGATCGTGCGCCACCGCGGCACCGGGGCCAGGCCGCCGCTGTTGCTCACCGCGCACCTCGACGTGGTCGAGGCCGACCCGTCGCGCTGGCGGCGCCCGCCGTTCTCCGGCGACGAGTTCGAGGGCTGCCTGTGGGGCCGCGGCGCGATCGACATGAAGAACATGGCGGCGATGTGCACCGCGGTGATGCGGCGGCTCGCGGCGACCCAGGCGAAGCTGTCGCGCGACGTGATCTTCGCGGCCGTGGCCGACGAGGAGGCCGGCTGCGAGTACGGCTCGAAGCTGCTGGTCGCGGAGCACCGGAGCAAGGTCGAGGCCGAGTACGCGATCGGCGAGTCGGGCGGGTTCTCGCTCCACCTCGGCGACACGACGTTCTACCCGGTGCAGGTCGCCGAGAAGGGGATCTGCTGGATCCGCGCGCGGGTCACCGGCACGCCCGGCCACGGCTCGATGCCGCGCGCGGACAGCGCGGTGACCCGGCTCGGCGAGGCGCTGGTGGCGCTCGGCAAGGCCCAGCTGCCGGTCCACCCCACGAAGTACGCGATCAACTTCCTCGATGCGCTGCGCGCGCGCCAGCCCGCGCTGATCCAGCCGCTGGTCCGGCTGCTGACCCGGCCCCGGCTGCTCGCGCGGATCGCGCGGCTGGTGCCGAACGCGCAGGCCGCGCGCGGGTTCTCGGCGCTGCTCAGCAACACGGCGTCGGCGACGGTGGTGCGCGCCGGCAACAAGACCAACGTGATCCCCGGGGTCGCGGAGTTCGATATCGATGGCCGCACGCTGCCGGGCCAGACCGAAGACGACCTGCTGCGCGAGCTGCGCGCGGTGCTCGGCCCCGGCGTCGAGCTCGAGGTGATCCGCTCGGCATCGGCGACGGTGACCGATCCGTTCGAGTCCCCGGTCTACGACGCGATCAAGCGCCAGGTCGAGGCCCGCGAGCCCGGCGCCGTCGTGGTGCCGTACATGATCCCGGGCTTCACCGACGCCAAGTACTTCTCGGAGATGGGGGCACGGTGGTACGGCTTCTCGCCGGTCAAGATCGAGCGCGACTCCGGGATCAAGTTCGCCGACATGTTCCACGGCAACGACGAGCGGGTGCCGGTCGCCGGCCTGGTGTGGGGGACCAAGGTGCTCGACGCCGTGGTCCGCGAGGTCTGTGCATGAACCGCGGCGCGATCGCGCTGGCAGCGGTCGGGCTGGTCGCGCCCGGCGCGGCCGGCTGCGGCGACAACCTGGACGATCCGCCGGCGCTCCAGCCGGCCGACACGCTGGTGGTCGTCGCCCATTTCGACGACGACACGATCTTCATGCAGCCCGAGCTCCACACGGCGATCGCGTCGGGCTCGGTGACGACGGTGTACGTATCGTCGGGAGACCCGGTGCGCGGCGGTGCGGCCGCCGCGCACTCGTTCATGGCGGCGCGGATGGGGTACTCGAGCGTCACCGGCTCGCACGACTGGAACTGCGGCTATATCTGGCTGGCCGGCTCGCCGGCCTATCACTGCCGGCTGCGCGACTGGCCGGTGTCGATGATCGCGCTCAACACCGCGGACGGCGGGGTCTACGGCGAGTTCCACAATAGCCCGCTCCACCTGATCGAGGGGCGGATCCCCGACATCCCGATCCTCGGCAAGATCGAGCGCAGCGCGACGGTCGACTCGATCGTCGCGTCGCTGTCGACGATCCTCGACGCGACCCGGCCGGTCCAGATCCACGCGCTCGACCTCGCGGCGACCCACGAGCACGACCACTCGGGGCACCTGCTGTCCTCGGCGTTCGCGCTGTGGGCGGCGGCGGTGTCGCGCTATTCCGGGCCGATCCGGTGGCATCGCGGCTACAACGTGTACTCCGACGACGTGCACGTGCACAGTGAACCGATCAACCTGAGCGACGCGGACTACGCGACGGTCAAGCCGATGCTCGGTGCCTTCGAGGCGTGCTTCTCGCGCTGCGGGCCGTGCGGGACGTCGTGCCCGACGTTCAATCCCCTCCACGACAACTATCTGCAGCGGCAGTACTCGTCGACGCGGGCAGTGGCCGACGCCCGCGGACGGCTCGCGCTCGATGCCGGGACCTGCCTGTCGACGGCCGACGGCGGCGGGGTCGCGCTCGCGGACTGCGCGGCCGCTGCCACCGTCCACCTCGATCCCGGCGGCCACCTGGCGATCGGCGACGCCTGCCTGACCAGCGGCGCGGGGAACGATGACTCGATCGCGCTCGCGCCGTGCCAGGACACGCCGGCGCAGTACTGGGTGCTCGACAGCGATGGCCTGATCTGGAACGGCCGGCCGCCCGAGCCGGTGGCGTGCGGCGCCGAGGTGGCGAGCTGCCAGTCGCAGATCCCCTGCTGCATGAGCTACGACCACGTGCGCTGCCTCGGCCCCGGGGCGACGCCCGGCGCACCGCCGGGCGCGCCGGTGTGCGGCAAGACGCTGCAGCCGCACTGGCGCTTCCTCGCCGACGGCGCCACACCCTGACCGCGCCCGCCGCGGCTACGGCGGCGCCACGGGGTACACCGCGAACCGCGCGTTGGCGTACACCGGCGCGCCGGGCAGGCGCGCGGTCGCCCACACGACGAGGTAGTCGGCGCCGAACGCGCGCGCGACGCGCTCGAGCTGGTCCGGCGTGAGCCGATCCCACAGGCGCTCGACCTCCTCGTGGGTCTCCACGTCGGCGCGATCGA
>JBGQCL010000094.1:0-28639 GCA_041495365.1 Kofleriaceae bacterium
ATCGTCGCACCCGGGACCGCGAGCTCGACCTCGGAGAACGCCGACTCGCCGATCGACTGCGTGAACCGCTCGATCCGCTCGACCCGGTGATCGTCCACCCACTTCTTGAGCTGGTACTTCGCCTCGTGGGTCCCGAACATGGTCTCGATCTTGGGCCAGTCCTGCGGATCCCAGAAGTGCCAGCCGGTGATCACCTTGCCGCCCCACACGCCGATCCACGAGCCGACCAGCTTGGGCTCGAGCTGCTCGCCGATCTGATCGAGCAGCGCGGCGTCGCTCCGGGCGATGTTGCACAGCTTGAAGTAGTCCGCCATCTTGGGGACGAAGCCGCGCGGGTCGCCCCATGCGCCCCACCACACCCGCTGCAGATCGCTGGCGAGCATCGCGAGGTAGCTGACCGCCTGCGCGTCGGGCATGTCGGGCGGCATCGGCAGGTGCTCGAGCCAGCGATCGAGGTGGATGTCCATCCACTCCTCGACGATCGCCAGCTGGGACAGGCCGATCTGCAGATTCAGCCGGACCGAGAGCGCACGCTGGAGTGCGAGGTCGAGCGAGCTCATCGATCAAGGTTATCACGCGGCTCGCACCGGGCGCGGCGCACGCGCGGCCATGAGCCGGCGCTCCCGCGCGTCACCGGCCGCCCAGGCCGGTCGGCTCGTTCTTGATCCGCGGGAGCAGCATCACGAAGTTGCACGGCTTCTGCCGGTGGTCGAGCTGCGGGATCAAGATCTTCTCGATCCCGGTGCGCACGCCGCCGGTCGACCCCGGCAACAGGAACACGTAGGTCTGGCCGCACAGCGCGGCTTCCGCGCGGCTCTGGATCGTCGACGTCCCGATCTCCTGGAACGACAGCCAGCGGAACAGCTCGCCGAAGCCGGGGATCGGCTTGGTGATCAACGGCGCGAGCGCCTCGGGGGTGACGTCGCGCGGCGTGACCCCGGTGCCGCCGGTGGCGATCACGACATCGACGCCGGGATCCGCGATCCACTGCGCGAGCTGCGCGCGGATCACCAGCTCGCCGTCCTTGACGATCGCGCGCGCGACGACGCGGTGGCCCGCCTCGGTCAGCCGCTCCGCGATGTACGCGCCCGAGCTGTCGGTCTCCAGCGTCCGGGTATCCGAGACCGTCAGGACCGCAACGTGAACCGGGAGAAAGGTGGCTTCCATGACTGCAAGCTTAGCGTCAGTTCGGCAGTCTCTTCCTAGGGTTACTTCTTACAACGCGACGCGTTAGGTGATGTCATCGGGCCGGCACTACCATGTGACGCAACGCGTCTTAGATTGGCGTCGTGAAGAAGGAGGAACCCATGACCATGAAGGAGGTCACCATGCCCGCTCCGAAGATCGAAACGTCGTCTGCCCGCCCCGGCGTCCTGCCCGGCGTCGTCCATCTCGCGCTCGACGTCGCCGACAAGGGCCAGTCGACCGCGATCGCCGTCCTTCAGGACGTGCGGATCGAGCTGCGCGGCGCGATCGAGCAAGGCATCGAGCTGGCCGAGAAGGTCTCGGCCGCCGGCTTCCGGCTCGCCCGCAAGGCCGTGCAGCGCATCGATGAGGCCGCGAACGAGACCCTGACCGGCAGCGAGCGCCTGCTCGGCGGCGCGGTCAAGTCGGCGCGCGAGACGACCAACGCGGCCTCGCAGCTCGCGACCACCGCGGTCAACGGCGTCGCCGCGTCGGCCTGAGCCGAGATCGCACCCGCCGGCCTTCCCGGGACCCGGCGGGTTGACATCCATCCTGCCCCGGGTAGGATGCTGGTAGGATGAAAGTGAAGGCATCGGTCACACTGTCGGAAGACCTGCTCCAGGCCGTCGATGAGCTCGCCCGGTCGTCGAGTCGCTCCGAGGTGATCGAGCGCGCGTTGCGCGAGTTCTTCGCCGCCCGGGCGCGGGCGGAGCGCGATGCGCGTGATCTGGAGATCATGAACGCGCACGCCGATGCCTACGAGGTCGAGACCGCGGATCTGATGACGTACCAGACCTGGATCGACCTTGCCGAGTAAGCCGCGGCGTCCGCTGCCGTCCCGCGCGGCCGAGAGCGCAGGGCTCCCCTGGGGAGCGCAGCTCCGGCGCGGCGAGCTGTACCGCGTCAAGCACCCCAGCGGCGACACCAGGCGCTGCCGCGTCGTCGTGGTCGTCAGCCGCCCGACGCACCTGGCGGCGCGGTTCTCGACCGCGATCTGCGCGCCGGTGTACTCGCAGCGCGGCGGGCTATCGACCGAGGTCGAGGTCGGACCCGCCGAGGGGCTCAAGCACCCGTCGGCCATCCTGTGCGACGTGCTGACGAGCTTCCCGCGCGGCCAGCTCACCGACTACGTCGGCACGCTCGGAGCCGCCAAGCTCGCCGCGTTGCGCGCCGCACTGCGGATCGCGGTCGACGCCGAGTGAGCCGGCACCGGGACGGTCACACCACCAGGTTGACCAGCCGGCCCTTGACGTAGATCGCCTTCTTGACCGGCTTGCCGGCGACGAACGACTGGACCCTGGCATCGGCCTGGGCCGCGGCCAGGATGTCGGCCTCGGCGGCGTCGGGCGCGACCTCGATCTGACCGCGCAGCTTGCCGCCGACCTGCACCGCGATGACCATCGTGTCGCGCGCGAGCTTGGCCTCGTCGTGGGCCGGCCACGGCGCGTAGGCGACCGAGGTGGTGTGGCCGAGCCGCTGCCACAGCTCCTCGCCGAGGTGCGGCGCGAACGGCGACAGGATCTTGACGAACATCTCGAACCAGTCGCGCGGCACCGCGGGCGCCTTGGTCGCCTCGTTGACGAACACCATCATGTCGGCGATCGCGGTGTTGAACCGCAAATCGATGACCGAATGCGTGACCTTCTTGATCGCCGCGTGCAGCACGCGCTCGAGCTCGCGGTTGCCGGTGGGCGCGTCCTCGCTGACCTTGCCGGACAGCGCGCCGGTCTCGGCGTCGACCAGCAGCCGCCAGACCCGGTCGAGGAACCGCCGCGTACCCGCGACCCCCGAGGTCTCCCACTCGACGCCGTCCTCGAGCGGGCCCATGAACAGCTCGTAGAGCCGCATCGCATCGGCGCCGTACTCGGCGGCCATGTCGTCGGGGTTGACCACGTTGTATCGGCTCTTGGACATCTTGTCGAGCTTGGTCTCGACGGCGTCGTCCGTCCCCTTGAGGTACCAGGTCGCCGCGCTGACCTGCGCGAAGTTGGCCCTGGCCGGATCGACGTCCGAGCTGCCCGCCGGACGGGCCTCGACCTCGTCGGCCGCGTGGTACTTGCCGCGCGCGTCCTTGAACGACGGCTTGTGGATCATGCCCTGGTGGAACAGGCGCTGGAACGGCTCCCTGGTCGACACCAGCCCGGCGTCGTACAGCACCTTGTGCCAGAACCGCGCGTACAGCAGGTGGAGCACCGCGTGCTCGTTGCCGCCGACGTAGAGGTCGACCGGCATCCAGTAGCGCTCCTCGCCGGCGTCCCACGCGACGTCGTCGCGCTGCGGCGACAGGAACCGCAGGTAGTACCAGCACGAGCCCGCCCACTGCGGCATCGTGTTGGTCTCGCGCAGCGCCGGCTGGCCGGTCGCGCGGTCGACCGTGTGCAGCCACTCCGCCGCGCGCGCGAGCGGCGGCTTGCCGTCGGGCGTGGGCTTGTACTCGTCGATCTGCGGCAGCGCGACCGGCAGCTCGTCCCGGGGCACGAGCCGCAGCGTGCCGTCGGCGAGCTCGATCACCGGGATCGGCTCGCCCCAGTAGCGCTGGCGCGAGAACAGCCAGTCGCGCAGCTTGTAGCGCACGCTGGCCTCGCCCAGGCCGCGCTCGGCGAGCCACGCGATCACCCGGGTGAGCGCGTGGGCATTGTCGAGGCCGTCGAGGAACTCCGAGTGGACGTGCGGACCGTCGCCGATGTACGGCTCGGCCTGGACGTCGCCGGAGGTCGATGACGCCGGGTTGCGCACGACCTCGACGATCGGCAGGCCGAACTTGCGCGCGAACGCGTGGTCGCGCTCGTCGTGCGCGGGGCAGGCGAACACCGCGCCGGTGCCGTAGCTCGCCAGCACGTAGTCCGCGATCCAGATCGGGATGAGCTTGCCGTTGACCGGGTTGACCGCCGAGGTCCCGAGCGGCGCGCCGGTCTTGGGCGCGTCGGCGGCCTCGGTGACGCGGTCGCGCTCGCTGCGCTTGCCGGTCGCGGCGCGGTACGCCGCCACCGCGGCCTGCTGCGCGGGCGCGGTCAGCGCGTCGACCAGCGGGTGCTCGGGCGCGAGCACGACCCAGGTGCCGCCGAACAGCGTGTCCGGCCGGGTCGTGAACACCGTGATCCGCTCGGGCCGGCCGGCGACCTGGAACCCCACGTTGGCGCCGATCGACTTGCCGATCCAGTCGCGCTGCGCCTTGTACGTGCCGGCCGGCCAGTCGAGCCCCTCGAGGTCCTCGACCAGCCGGTCGGCGTACGCCGTGATCCGGAGCTGCCACTGGGTCATCCGCCGCTTCTCGACCGGATCGCCGGTCTCGACGTACTTGCCGTCGTGGACCTCCTCGTTGGCGAGCACGGTGTTGAGCGCCGGGCACCAGTTGACCGGGATCTCGGCGCGGTATGCCAGGCCGCGCTCGTGGAGCACCTCGAAGATCCACTGCGTCCACTTGTAGAACCGCGGATCGCTGGTCGCGAGCTCGCGGGTCCAGTCGTACGACAGCCCGAGGGTCTGGAGCTGGCGCTTGAACGTGGCGATGTTGCGCGCGGTGATCACCGACGGGTGCTCTCCGGTGCGCTCGGCGCGGCGCTCGGCCGGCAGGCCGAAGCTGTCCCACCCCATCGTGTGCAGCACGTTGAACCCCATCATCCGCTTCGCGCGGGCGACCACGTCGGTCCCGGCGTAGCCCTTGGGGTGGCCGACGTGCAGGCCGTCGCCCGACGGGTAGGGGAACATGTCCAGCACGTAGTACTTGGGCCGCGTGCGGTCGGTCGGCGTCCGGAACGTCTGCTCGCGCTCCCAGTACGCCTGCCACTTGGCGTCGAGGATGTGGTGATCGAAACCCTTGTGATCGGAACCCGCCATGGCGCCTCAGCTGCTCAATACCGCGGTGATCCGCTGGGTGATGACGTCCGGGTCGCCGACGCCGTCGACTTGCCGTAAAATGCCCTTCGCGCGGTAGAACGGGATGACCGGCGCGGTCTCGGAGTGGTACTTCTGGATCCGGGTCTGGACCGCCTCGATCGTGTCGTCCTTGCGATGGACCAGGCGCGACGTGATGTCCGGCGGCGGCGGGTTGTACTTCAGGTGATAGATCGCACCGGTCTCCGGGTCGCTGCGGCGGCCGACCGCGCGCTCCTCGAGCAGCGCGTCCGGGACCTCGATCAGCACCACGGCGTCGAGCTCGAACCCGGCGGCGCCCAGCGCGGCGTCGAGCGCCTCGGCCTGCGGCGCGGTGCGCGGGAAGCCGTCGAGCATGAACCCGGCCGCGCAGTCGGGCCTGGCGATCCGCTCGAGGATCATCCCGATCACGACCTCGTCGGGCACCAGCTTGCCCGCCTTCATGTACCGGTCGGCCTCGACCCCCAGGGCGGTGCCGTCCTTGACCGCGGCGCGCAGCATGTCGCCGCTGGAGATGTGCGGGAGGCGGTAGCTGTCGACCAGCCTGGCGGCCTGTGTGCCCTTCCCGGCACCCGGAGGTCCGACGAGGATCATGCGCATAGATCGGCATCCAAGCATGCGGACCGACGGCGCGCAATTGCCCGGGCCAGGCGCGATGCCGCAGCCGGCGAGGCCGGACCGGGCGCTCCAGGTAGGTCTCACGGGCGGGGGCCCGGCACCGGGCCCGACGCGCGTGCGCCCGGGCCCGGTGCGCCGTGTGGTAGTTTTCGAGCATGTCCTCTCGCGTCACCGGCGCGGGTCTCGCGCTCATCGCGGTGGCGCTGATCGCGGTGGCGCCTCTGACTCCGGCGGTGCTGCCCGCGCAGCTGTCGCTGTTCGCGGGGCATCCCACGGTCGCCGAGCACACCCGGACGACCCAGGACGTCTACGTCGGGCTGTACTCGGCCCAGCTGTGCAACAGCGGCGGCGACGGCACGTGCAAGTCGGGCGACACCAGCGGCGGATATCGCGTGTTCGGGTACGCCGAGCTCGGGCTGAACAGCGTCCTCGCGGCCAGCGCCCTGACGCTCGCCCTGCTGACGCTGCGCCGCAGCGAGCGCCGCAAGTCCGCCGCGCGCATGGTGTGGGCGTGCGGCGGGCTCGCGCTCGCCTGCACCGCCGCGCTGATCATCCTCGGGCCCTTCCACGGTGCGTCGGCGCCGATCGGCATCGGCATGGGGCTGCAGGCCGCCGGCATCCTCGCCGCCGCGATCGGCGCCGCGATCGCGATCCGGCCACCGCCGCCGATCCGGCTCCGCGTCGCCGAGCGCGGCTCGCCGCCGCTCACCGCGCGGCCGACCGCCCAGGTCTTCCACCGGCGCGCCGCGCGCAGCGATGGCCCGCCGCGGCCCGGCGAGCCCGGTCACGATCCGCGCTTCGGCCACGACCTGCGTCCGCCGCCGCCGCCGGCCATGCAGCCGTCGCCGCCCGGTGTCCCGGCCCATGCGGACCGACCGCCGTTTGGCGCCGGACCGCAGCTCCGGCCGCTGTACGACGCCAACCCGGCCCACGGCGGCACCGGCGGGCTCCTGCCGATGGATCCCATGACCGGCGCGGGCCCCCGCCCCGCGGCGCACGGGTGGCCGCCGAGCGCAGCCGGCCCGGCGCCGATGCCCCGCCCCGCGGCGCCGATGGCCCGCCCCGCGGCGCCGATGACCCCGATCCCGCCGGGGTCGCTCGGCGCCGACGAGCCCACCGCGGCGGCCCCGCCGCTGGACGAACTGCGGCCCGGCCTGCCGTTCGCCGACGCCCCGCGCCCCGCGCTGCCGTTCGGCGATGCGTCGCGACCGATGCCGCCGCCGGGCGACGCCTCGCGACCGATGCCGCCGCCGGTCGACGCCTCCCGGCCGATGCCACCGTTCGGCGATGCCTCGCGGGCGGTGCGGCCGCTGTTCACGCCGGACGGGCCCGACGAGCCCCGGCATGCGGCCCCGCCCCCGCCACCGCCGAGCGCGCGCGCCAAGCCGCAGACCGTTCCACCGCCGCTGCCCGCGTCCGTCGCCGCGGCCGCCGCGCTGCCGACCACCGTCCAGCCGGCGCACAAGCCGCGGACCCAGGTCTCGCTGGTCCCGCCGATGCCGGACAACGACCTGCCGATCGCACCACCGACCGCGCAGCTCGCCGCCGACGGCCCCGTCCCATCCGGGGCGTCGTTCCCGCGCGCCGAGACCCCGCTCGCCCCACCGCCGCCGCCGGTCCGCCGCGAGGTCCCGCCGCCGCGGCCGGGGCGCGACACCCAGTCTCCCAGGCCCGCCGCGCTGCGCGCCGCCGTGCCGATGCCGGTGCGGTCGCCGCCGAGCTCGACGCGTCCCCCGGTGCAGGCCCCGGCGCGCACCCCCCCGCCGCGCCCCACGATCGCGACCTCCGTGCCCCCGATCCCGACGATCCCCGCCATCCCGGCGATCCCCGCCATCCCGGCGATCCCGCCGCCGATCCCGGCGACCCGGCGCGCCGATACCGACGTCACCGACCCCGACGGTAGCCCGCCACCCGACGCCGAGGGCGCCACCGTCTCGCGCGTCCCGGTCGAGGTCGGCGACTACGTCTCGCAGACCCACGTGTCCGCCGGCGCCCCGTCGCCCGACGAGCTCGAGATCACCGTACGGGGCGCCGACGCGTCCCGCCGCGCCGGCGAGGTGCCGGATACGTCGCCGAGCGGCGAGCCGGTCTCCCCGTTCCACGCCCAGGCCGCCGATCCCTCCGAGGCGATGGCGCGCGCCGCCGCGATCGCCGCCCGCCCGACGATCCAGTCGGCCGCCCAGGCGCCGCCGCACGCCCCCGACCAGCCCACGATCATCGCGCCGCCGCTGTCGCCGCTGCCACCCGCCGCCACACCGCCCGCGCCTGCGCCCGCGCCTGCGCCGAGCGCGCCGGCGGTCCGCGACCGCCCGATGCCGAAGCTACCGATCTCCACCGCGCCCGACTCGCTGCCGCCGCCCCGGGACGGCAAGCCGGCGAGCGGCCCGTCGCCGGCCTGCCCGCAGTGCGAGGCGCCGATGGCCTGGGTCGAGGAGCACCTGCGGTTCTACTGCAAGAGCTGCCGGATGTACTTCTGATGGGCAAGTCCGACGACCGGCGCCTCGTGCTACCTTGATGTCGATGCCGATCCCCCACATCGAGCGCCTGCTGGAGCTCGATGTCGAGACCCGCCTCGCGCTGGTGCAGAAACTGTGGGACAGCATCTTCCAGCAGGATGCGCAGGACGGCGCTGCGATGCCCGTGAGCCCGCAGGAGCGCGAGCTGCTGGATGCTCGCCTGAAGGAAGATGACGACGATCCCGACGCGGCGATCCCGTGGGCCGAAGCGCGCGCTGAATTGCTCCGCGAGCGATGATCCGCGAGCTGGTCATTCGTCGCCGAGCGCTGGGTGAGATCCAGCGCGCACGAAGTGAATACAGTCAACTCGGGTATGGTGGCAGGTTCTTCGAGGATCTGAAACCGTGCTGGAAGCGACCCGCGCCATGCCCCTTCGCTTCCCGATCGTCTACGGCGAAGTCCGCCGTGCGCTCTTGCGACGCTTCCCGACGCGGTGTTTTTCCGGATCCGACCGGCCACGATGACAGTCGTGATCCTCGCGGTCGTTCATCAGCGCAGTGACCCCGCGAAGTGGCCTCGCCCCCGAGGCCGATGACCGTCACGGGCGCGCGGCGAGCGCGCGGGCCCGGGCCGCGGTGATCCTCGCGGCGATGTCGGGCACCGCGATGCCCGCGGTCACCTGGGCAAACACCGTCGGCCCGGCGCCGCGCATCCGGCGCGCATCGCGGTCCATCACGGCGAGGTCAGCCCCCACGTGGGGGGCCAGGTCGATCTTGTTGATCACCAGCAGATCGCTCTGCGTGATCCCCGGGCCGCCCTTGCGCGGCACCTTGTCGCCGCCGGCGACGTCGATCACGTAGATCGTGTAGTCGACCAGCTCGCGGCTGTACTGCGCCGCGAGGTTGTCGCCGCCGCTCTCGACGAACAGTAGCTCGGGCCGGACGTGGGCCATCAGGTCCTCGAGCGCGAGCAGGTTCGGGCTGATGTCCTCGCGGATCGCGGCGTGGGGGCAGCCGCCGGTCTCGACCGCGCGGATCTGCGCGGGCGGCAGCGCGGCCTGGCGGGTCAGGAACTCGGCGTCCTCGCGCGTGAAGATGTCGTTGGTGACCACCCCGAGCCGGAGCGCGTCGCGCAGCGCGCGGCACAGCGCCAGCACCAGCGCGGTCTTGCCGCTGCCGACCGGGCCGCCGATGCCGACCGTGAACGCGCGGCGCGTGAAGTCGCGGTCGAGCGGCGGCTCGCGGTCGGCGAACTGCCCGGGGTGCTCCCAGTGCTCGTGGTCGTGGTCGTGACCGATGTCGTGGCCCATGGGGATCCGGCCGAGTATGGATCGCGCGTGAAGCTGCGAGGTGTTCAGGTGCAGCTCTTTGCTCGCGGACCGCGCACCGGTACCTTGGGAGGGATGCCCACTGTCACGGACCTGCACGAAGCGGAGGCTCAGCTCTCGGAGCTCCTGGAGCGAGCCGCAGCAGGCGAAGAGATCCTCATCGCCAGGAACGGCGTACCGATTGCGCGCCTCGTGCCGCTCGAAGCGCGACAGAGGCGCCGCGCTCCGGGCGGTTGGGAGCACGGCGTGCACATCGCCGATGACTTCGACGCTCCATTGCCCTAGCTCTGGAACAGCCGCGAGTACAGCTGGTCGTGGGTGGTCTGGAACAGCTCGATCAGCGGGGCGGTCTGGGCGAGGTCGTCGACGCCGAGCCGGGCGCCGAGCGCCCAGGCCGCGTCGAGCGCGGGGTGCAGCCGGAGGTGCAGCGCCTGGGCTTCGGTCGGGCCTGCGACGCCGAGCCGGACCGCCGCCGACAGCGCGCCGCGCAGCGCGACGTGGAGGAAGCCGGCGAGCGCATCGTCGCGCGCGACGCCGAGCACGCGGGTCGCGAAGCCGAACGCGGGCGCGAGGTGGCCGTCGAGCTCGCCGCGCCCGCAGCGATCGCGGGCGGCCGGCAGCGCATCGCCGCCGAACGCGCGCGCGGCGACGTCGAGCAGGGCGCGGCCCTGGGCGCGGCTGGCGCGCGCGGCGACGTGGCTCCACAGGATCGCGCGGCTGCGGGCGTCGAGCTCGGCGAGCCGGTCGGGCGCATCCCACGCGGCGCCGACCAGCGGCAGCGCACCGTGGGCCTGCTGATCGATCAGCGCGCGGCAGAACGCCTCGAGCGCGTCGAGCTCGCGGGCCGCGACCAGCGCCTCGAGGCCGCTGGAGTGCGCGAAGCCGCCGATCGGGAACGCCGAGTCGGCGAGCTGGAGCACGATCCACGGCACCACGCGCGGAGTATCGCCGGTGCGCGCGGCGCGGTCACTGCGCGGTCGCGGTCTTCGATCCACTGCAGACCGCGTGCCCGGACCGCGGCCGTGCGGTGGCGCGGACTTGCCGGTGGGCGGGGCGCCGCGATTGCCAACCCGGGGAGACATGGCGAGGCCGACGCGGCGATCCGGGGCCGAAAACTCGCCGAGCCGCGAGCTCCTCGCGCGCGGCCCGACATGCAGGTGTTCGATCATCGACTACCGGTGATGACGATCGTCCTTTGCCCTGGAGTGTGTGACTAGCGCTTCTTGAGCGGATCGATCCCGAACAGGCCGGTGAAGCCGTCGAGCAGGCGATCGCCGACGTTGTTGCCGACGCGGTCGGTGCGGGTGACGCGGTTGATCGCGTCGGGGACGTTGCCCAGCATCGAGAGCGTGTTCAGCGTCGACCTGATCGCGGCGCCGGTGACCTCGGCGACGTCGCGGCCGTCGACCTTCTGCGGCGGGTTCTGGCCGTCGCCGCCACACACGAGGTGAAGATCCTGAGAGGCGATCGCTTGAACGTTCGACATTGGCATTCTCCTTGGTTGTGTCCGTCGCGAGCTGCGACGGCGAACCAAGGCAATTGCAGACGGTATGCCGATGCGAGCGCTTTGCAACCACGCCGCGACGTCGCGAGGTTGGGCGACATCGCGCGGCGAGGCCAGCGTCCGGGGCGTCTGATCGAGTTGGCAAGCTGTCGCGCGCGGGCGGCAGATCGCGTCGCGCGCAGCTCGATATCCAGCACGCCGCGTGCCACGCGGCCGCGCGCCGGCGGGCGTGGCCCGGCGCGTGGTTACCGGCGGTGCGCGACTCGTGGGCGTGAACCGCAGGTTGCAGACCGAGGGCTGCCGTCACCGCTTCGCGAGGCCCGCGGCGATCGCGGCCGCCAGCGTCGGATCGCCGGCGATCGCCCGGGCCCAGGCGGTGGCGACCTCCAGGTAGCCGGCGTCGTCGAGGTCGAACTCGGCGAGCGCCTCGCGCGGGGTGAGTACGCTGAGATCGCGGATCAGCGCGACGTAGTCGCTGACCCGGGACAGCTGGCCGTCGGGGACCGCGTCGCGATCGGCGAACCGGGCGGCCGGGGCCGGCGCGCCGGAGGCCGCACCGGAGGCCAGACCGAGCGCGCCACCGCGCGCGACGAGCTCGCGGTGGAACGCGTCGCGGGCCATCCGGTCGCCGAGCTGTGGCAGCGGATCGCGGGCGAAGTACGCCTGCTCGCGGATCGCGAGCGCCTGATCGCGTGCCAGCACCGCCTCGTGACCGGCGGCGCCGATCGCGTCGGCGAGCACGACCTCGGCGGCGGCCCGCGCGCGCGGCGGGACCGCGACGTCGTGGTCGGCCGGCGAGCGCAGCCGGGTGGCGGCGAGCGCCGCGCGGCGCACCTGCCAGCTTGGGTCGGCGGGCTGCGGGGCGTCCGCCGGGGTGGGATCGAGCCACCGGCGCGCATACCCGCGCACCGCGCTCGCCTCGGCGTGCCGGCCGCCCTGGTCCAGGACGCCGCACAGCAGCTCGG
This sequence comes from Kofleriaceae bacterium, assembly GCA_041495365.1. Classification (GTDB taxonomy): domain Bacteria; phylum Myxococcota_A; class Polyangia; order Haliangiales; family Haliangiaceae; genus JABFXX01. Next base: position 11,929 of record JBGQCL010000094.1, read on the forward strand.
TCGCCTGGTCGGGCTCGCCGAGCATCAGGTGGTGCAGCGCCTCGGGCAGCTTGCCCTGCTGCGCGAGCGCCAGGCCGAGGTTGCGCTGGGCCTCGGCGCTGTCCGGATCGAGCGCGACCGCGAGCCGGCCGAGCTTCTCGGCGCGCACCGGCTCGCCGGCCTCGAGCGCCTCGAACAGCTGGGCGGCGGCGCGCTCGCGGTCGAGCGGCAGATCGACCTGCGCGGCGGCCCACGGCCCGGCGAGCGCGGCGACCTGCGCGGCGCGCCACCCGGCCGTGCCGGCGCCGAGCCCGGCGCACAGCACGCTCAGCGCCGCGGGTGCGCGGCCGGCGGCGAGCAGCACGCGCGCGGCATGGGCGCACGGCGCCGCGGTCCGGTCCTCGGCGAGGTAGCACGCGGTGTGGAGGACATCGATCGCGTCCTCGGTCTCGATCTCGCGCGCGGCGAGCTGGGCCACGACCGCGTCCGCCCACTCGTCGGTGCCGGCGTGGCCGGTGTGCGAGGCGAGCCGGCTCGCCTGGGCCGCGACCGCCGACGCCCAGCCCTCCGGGCGCTCGCGGTACAGCCGGGCGACCGAGGCGCCGAGCACCGCGGTCTCCTCGGGGCCGAGGATGCGGGCGGCGACGGTCGGGTGCTCGCGGGCGAACCCGGCGACGTCGCCGTTGGCGCGCTCGTCGATCGCGCAGCTGCGCTCGATCACGCCGAGCCACAGGCTGCCGAGCCAGCGGCCGATCCGGCGGAGCAGCGGCTCGAGCACGCCGAGCAGCGCGCGGGCGTCGCGGTCGGCCAGCGCGCCGCGGTGCCGCCACACCAGCGCGAGCGCCTCGGCGGCGATCACGCGGTAGCCGCCGGCCAGCGGGCTCGGCGCGGCGGTGGTCGCGGCGAGGTAGCGGCCGAGCGCGCACCCGGCCACGTAGGCGGCGGCCTGGGCGAGCCCGGCGGCGTCGTCCTCGCCGACCTCGGTGAACACGACCGGCAGCCAGTGGTGGACCAGGCGATCGCGGCGCGCGAGCAGCTCGGCGGGATCGCCGGACGGCACCGCGATCGCGGGCGAGCTGCCGCGCGGCGGCGCCGCGATCGCGGGCGAGCTGCCGCGCGGCGGCGCCGGCTCCGCGAACAGCGCATCGATCGCGCGCCGGCTCCGGGTGTCGGCGGCAAACCCGGCGAGCCACGCCGGATCGAACTCGACCGCCGCCGACCTGCCGAGCGCGCGCAGGACGATCGAGCTCCTCGCCGCGCCGGGCACGAAGTCGGCGACGTCGCGCGCCATCCGGCGGGCGAGCGTCATCGCGCCGATCGCGAGGCGCTCGCCGAGCGCGGCCTCCAGTGCGTCGAGCGGCGCGCACGACAGCAGCAGGCCGGCGCGCGCGACCTGGGCCTGGATGTCGCGCCCGGGCTCGGTCAGCGAGACCCGCCACAGCTCCTCGCTGCCGCGCCGCCACTCGCCGGCGGCCAGCAGGCAGCGCGCCGCGGCGAGCCGGGCGACCGGCTCGGTGAGCTCGCGGCCGAGCCCGAACTGCGACCACGCGAGCGCGACCTCGGCCTCGCGGCCGGTCGCGACCAGCGCGTCGAGCAGGAACGCGATGTCGACCGGCTCGTCGGGCCGGGTCCGGCCGTAGCCCTCGAGGGCGCGCCCCGGGTCGCCGCGCAGCCAGCCCTCGCGCGCGTAGCTGCGGGCGAGCAGCTGGGGCTCGCCGCGCCAGGTCGCGAGGATCCGGGTGTGGCGCGGCCAGCTCGCGGCGCGGCCCTCGAGGCGGCCGGCGCGCAGCGCGATCGCCTCGGCGATCCGCCCGGCGTGGAGCAGGGCGTCGGCGAGCAGCAGGTCGATCTGGATCTGGTCGCCGTACATCGGCAGCCCGGGATCGAGCGGGCCGCCGTGGCGGGCGGCGCTCGCCTGGGCCTGGGCCAGCCACGCGCCGAGCCGCCCCGCCCGGCGGTGCAGCCGGAGCAGCGCGACGTGGGCCGCCGCCGAGTCGGGGTACAGCGCGACCGCGCGCTCGAGCACGCGCAGGCCGTCGTCGATCCGGCCGTCCTCGGCGAGCCGCGCCGCCGCGGTCTGGATCACGTCGAGCTGGCCGGGCTGGCACAGCGCCGCGATCCCCGCCCCCGCCGCGGTCTCCAGCCAGGTCGGCGGCGACGAGCGATCACCGCCGCGCTCGGCGTCGGCGCCGGCCGGATCGGCGCTGCCGTCGTCGATCAGCTCGCGGTACGGCAGCGCCCAGCCCGGCGCGCCCGCGATGATCCGGCGCAGCAGCGCGTCGTCGCGGCGGCGCGGCAGCTCGGCGCGGAACCGGGCGAACAGCGCCTGGGGCTGGTCGGGATCCGCGTCGAGGATCGCGTCGCCGAGGTCCTCGCCCAGCGCCAGCGCGACGAGCCGCAGCGCCGGTGCCCGGAGGGTCGCGGTCAGCCGGCCGACGAGCGCGCGCGTGGTCCGGCGGCCCGGGAACACCACCGGCACCTCGGCCACGCCGGACTCCGGGCCGGGGCCGCTGTCGCCGCCGAGCTCGCTGCGATCGGCCGGCGCGGCGCCGGCGAGCTGCGCCCCGCCCGGCGGATCGCCCCCGAGGTGCGCGCGGGCCTGCTCGCCGAGCACCGCGGCGAACACCCGCACGGCGGCCAGCAGGTCGCCGGCCTCGGCCGCCTCGAACCGCCTCGGCAGCGCGCCCAGCCCGCGCGCGGCCAGCCAGCGCTCGAGCGCCTGGTGGATCTGATCGCCGGTGTTGCGGCCCGCCACCTCGAAGGTGTCGTGCTGGCCGTCGCGCGCGAGCGCGTGCAGGCGAACCGGCCCCGGCCGCGGCAGCGCGAGCTCGAGCCAGACCAGCTCGTCGCGCCGGGTCGGGCCGTAGAACCAGTCGCCCGGCGTCGCGCCCGGCCGCGCGTGGTCGGGCGTGAAGTGGCCGTCCTGCGACACCAGCGGCGTCGACTCGGCGTCGAACACCGCGAGCCCGGGGTGGCGCTGGCAGACCTCGATGCACGCGATCCACAGCAGCAGCCCGGCCTCGGCGGCGTTCGGCGCGTCGCCGCCCTCGACCGCGAGATCGGGCACGAGGAACGCGACGCGGTGGGGCTTGCGCAGCGCGGGCACAGGCCTGGATTATTCTACGGATCTAGTACGTGATGCATGCGCCTGCGCATATCGTGTTTGGCGAGTCGCCGGACCTGCACACGGCGGCGCATGAGGCCGCGCACGTGGTCCAGCAGGCCCACGGGGTCAGCCTGGTGTCCGGGAGCGGCCCCGCCGGCGCCACGCTCGTCGAGCTGCGAGCACCGGCTGCCAGATCGCCCGAAGCGCAACTAGCTAACGCTTGCCAATCCTTTGCCAGAAGCGGCGGGCCCCAGCGGCACGGAGCGGACGTCAACGGGACTCGACCGCGCGGAAGCACTTGAAAGGGTTGCAGTGCGTCGATAACACTTGGGTTTTCGATCGCCCCTTTCGTACTTCCACAACGGTTCCGCCGCCGACCTCGCCGCCGTCGTCGATTTCTACAACGATCGGTTTTCTATCGGCTTGTCCAAGCAGGACAAGGTGGACCTCGTCGCCTTCCTCCGCTCGCTGTAACCACCCGCGCGCAACCACACCAGCGACGACGCGGCGGCCCGGGCGACCGCCCGTTGCCGTTGCCGCGGTTCACCAGAAACGCATGCGAGGCGTGCACACTGCTCAGCTCGCGCGGGACGAGCGGATGGCCGCAGCGACCTCGTCCGCAGTGCGGGTACCAGCGAGCCGCAGCCAGGCGACGATCATGGGCTCGTCGTCGGTGTCCTCCACCACCGCGCGGAGGTCTTCGGGCATCGCGCCAAAGCGGGCCTCGTAGACCTCGATCAGCCCTTGCTTGATACCTTGCTCGACGCCCTGCTTGATGCCTTGCGCGACGCCCTGCTTGATGCCTTGCGCGACGCCCTGCTTGATGCCTTGCGCGACGCCCTCCTGGACTGCTTCGCGCCGCCAGGTCTCGACGATGTCTTGGGTATCCATGAGAAACTCCTGGTCGTCGGTCGTCTGGTTCTCCGGATCGCTCGGCACGGTCAACCGCAAGCGTAGCAGAATGGGAAGCGCCAGCGCACGCTCCGGCGCTTCCGCCCGCATCTCCTTGAGCTCGGCGATCGCTTGCCTGAGCACCGCGCCGGCGCCGAGTAGCCGGACGAGCAGCGTGTCCCGCGTCACCGGGAGCTCGTTCACCACGACGAGCCGTGTCCACAAGAGCGGCGGGCCTTCGTAGATGCCCGGCGGCCAGCTGGCCATCGGGCGCAACCACAAGCCATCGATGCCGCCGTCGGGACGGCCCGATGAGATGACCCACTGGGTCGGGACCGGCGGCGGCGTTCGGCGCAGCGACAGGAAGTGGCGGAACTCGCCATGCTTGATCAGGCAGGCGGCGAGTTCCTCGCCGCTGGGCGTGTTGTGGAAGAACTCGAGCGTGCTCGGGCCACCCGCGATGCGCCCCAGCATACCGAGGTGACCAGGCACTGGCTCGCGCGCAGGATCGGGCATGAACCAGAGGTCGATCCTGCGCGTGTCGACAGGGACCTCCGCGTCGGTCTCGACGGCACCGCCGGCCTCGAGCGCGATGCGGACCATCTGTTTGCCGAACTGATCGTAGCGGGTGCGCATCGCCGCCGCGACCATGGCATGCCGCAACGTGAAGGCGAAGAAATTGGCCACGAACACGACTGGCAATTTCGGGTCGAGCTTCGCGCTTCGATCGACGCCCGATGCTTCGCATGTGCCGACTCGGTGTAGCCAGCTGCGCGCTCGGCCACGACGCCGCATGGCCTCGCGAAGTTCGCCGGGCTTGTCCGGCTGTCCGGAGTGTCCGCTCACCGGACAGCACGAGCCGATTGGCCAAGAACGGGTGCGCAAACTAACCCCGGTCGGGGATCTCCCCCCTCACCCCCCGGCGGACACACGGGCCCGCAAGAGCCCGGGCCGTATGCTTTTCCAGAACGCGAAGGTCTGGCGCCGCCATCGATCGGGTAGAGGCGCGAGCGCGGCATGACCCGTACGCCGGTTGTGATGCTTCGGTTGCCGCGGTTCACCAGAACCAGCGATGCGGGCTGGCTGCCAGGAGTGCGTAGGGCATAGCGCCCAGGAGAGCGCGTACACGCTCGAACACCCCCGCGTAGCGAACCAGATGCCGACGGGGTGGGGGGATGATCCCGCACAGCCTGCGGAGGAATGCCACCGGCGGTAGCACCAGCTCGGTGCGGCCGTCGGGCCACGGCCGCTTGAGGCGGTAGGCGATCTGGCCATCCGCGGTCCAGGCCAGCCGCTCGTGCGCGAACGCCGGGCGTGTGCCGTAGCGGCACAATCGCTCGAGGGCCTCGCGGTCGTGGTCCGCGATCACGACACCGGCGTGCAACGAAAAGCCCTCACACCACGCGCGCAGGCGTTCGACACCGCGCACGGTCGGCTTGCCGTTTGTGCGGCGAGCGCCACGTCGCCGCCGCCTCGGCCTGGACCTGTGCGAGCACGTCGCCGGCCTCCTCCACGCTGTCGTCGCGCGCCTCGTCAGCGAGCCGACGCGCGATCCGACGCGCGATCCGATCGAGGATCGCCAGCACGTCGGCGCTGGTCGGCACCGGATGGAGCGCGAACGCGAGCCCGTCGTCGTCATCGACGAAGACGCCGTCGGGCACGAGGAGGTGAAAGTGCACGTTGAGGTTGACCAGGCCCCCGAACCGCTGCACGAACGTGATCGCCCCAGTCCGTGGTGCGCGGATGCCGCGCTGGCGGGCGACGCGCCGCTGCCATGCCCCGATCGCGCGTACCGCGAGGTTGCCGACCCAGGTGGTCCACGCAGGGTCTCGCGCGAGCCGGAGCCGCAGCGCCTTGGGGACCGTGAATACCCACTGGCGATACGGCGCGCGCGGCAACACGTGGTCGACTAGATGCGCCGCAGTATCCGCCATCCGTCGCGCTGTACACGACGGACACAGGCCGCGGCGCTTGCAGCTGAACGCGACGACGATCTCGTCATGGCACGTCGCGCGGCGCACGCGCGCGAAGCCGTGGGCGAGCACGCCGCACCGCAGGTATTCGGTGAGCTCGCGCTCGACGTGACGGGGCAGTCCGCCACCTTCGGGGTCAGCTGCACGCACCTCGGCGAGCATCGTCTGCGCGTACCGCGCGACGAGCTCGTGCAGCACCGTGCGCTCGGGGTCACGGCGTTGATAACCGGCGAGCGGCTGTCCGGCCGCGCCGGACGTTCGTTCGTACAGACCGCCTGCGAGCATGGGCTCGCGTCTTGAAACTTCCGCGCCAAGCTGCGCTTGCTATTCGTCGCCCACTTACGCCATGTCGTGTCCGACCATCGGACGATGGCTACGGCCGGAGCCACCCTGCTGGGGTCGGCATAGCAGCGCAGACCGCAGCCGGACGGCTCCGGGCGCCGGGTTGACCCAGGCCGGTGCGCACGTTGCTTGGCAACGCCCATCGCGCGAGCTCGCCAGGAGATCCGCGCGTGACGATGTCACGACCCTCGATGTGGAGCCCGATGATCTGCGACGTGTGCACCTGAAGCGGCCCGCGGCGAAGCGGGAGGATCCAAGGGACGGGTTACACCCGCCCTGCTGTCGCTGTTGTCGCCGCCGCCGATGTCGCCGCCGCTGCAATCGCCCTCGAGACCTGGCTGCGATGGGTGGCTTATCGATGAAACGACGAGCCCCGGGAGCCGATACAGCTGGCTCGACACGACGCGGACCTCTCGTGCCCGCCGGCCCCCGACAAGCACACCCACGGGTGGTGTCCCCCCTGCGGGACGCTGGAAGCCCGCGCCGAGAACCTCCACGAGGAGGTTCCCGGCGGTCGGTCCCGCGCTCGGGGAGATGCTGTCGATGGAGGGGATGGACATCAGGGCTCCGAAACGCGAAAACCCCCGGATGCCGCTGGAGACGGCACCGGGGGCTTGCGAAGAGGCTCAACGACCCGGGGAGGCAGTTTCTACTGGTCGGACTAATGATATGGAACTTCCATCGGAACGCAAAAAGCCCCGGCAGGACCTGTCGGTCCGTGCCGGGGCTTCCGGGGTTTGAAGAACTTCAACGACCCCTAGTGTCTTGTGGGTGCGCTAACTGTATGGAAGTTCCATATCGCTGTCAAGCTGCACGTGATCTGGAGCGCTGAACGGCTCTTGTGGCCCGATGGGCACACCGTGCTGTCGTCGACTTACAGCTTCTTCCAGAACTGAGCGACCAGGGTCGGCAAAAACTTCTGATACTGCGCTCGCATCGACAAAGCGGTCTCGGTCCACTCTTGCTGCAGCTTCGCGTCGAACACAAAGAAAGCCTTGTCCAGAGCTTGAGGCCACTGAATGCGGTCCGCGATACCGAGCGCATTTAGCATCGCCACGATTGAGTATCGACGATCTTTTTTCAAACAAGATTTAACCTCAGCGACAATCTGGCGGTCGTTCAACACCAAATTGAATTCTTGATCGACCGCGACAAGGACTCCACCATCGACTACCTGCTCGCGCCCGCGCTGTGGTGACCGTTCAGCTCCGACGGAGAAGCCAGCGACATGGAATGCAAGGACCTCCGGATGGCGTTTGTGGAGAAGCACGGTCCAGCCATCTTGCTCGGCAGCGATACGATAACTGCGCACACTAGTATAATTGTGCACCCGCCAGGCGTGCCAAACATGTCCGTATGCACTGCTGGCTATACAACAGGAGTGACACTCGCCGGCCAGGTCTGCCGCTGGATCCTCGGATTCGATATAGTAAGAATCGAGGTTTTCGAACTGCCCGTCTAGCTCCAGCACCGGAAGACGGCAGACCGTGCAAGAGTTCATGGTCTCACCTTCACCGTCACCCCACCGGCGCCATCGATGAGATCCACTTTGCTGAAGCCGACGATGTTACCGGAGCCATCCATGAATGCTGCTTCGTAGTCTAGCAATGGTTCGAGCCATCCGCCAGGGTTACGAGGGTTCTTGATGCCTGCTTTGCTGAAATAAATCACTGTACCATTCCAGTCGACTACGGCTTCAATGTGCTTTCCTGCCTTCTCAAGATCCTTCTTGAAGTGGCCCGGCACGGAACGGAGTACGGGGTGCGTATGAACAACGAAGACCTCACCGGCCTTGAGCTGGTTCAGCAGAATGCCATCCCTGGTTCCAAGGATGACGCGAAGCCGACCGTATGGCGACTGCACAACGCCGATTTCCTTTTCAAACCACTTCGATATCTGCACAAGGTCATCCTTCGCAATCTCCGAGACACGTACCCAGCCGTTCTTCTCTAGCTTGCGCACGATGCCTCTCGCGGTTGGCGAGAGGTCGCGAACAAAGTCCATCGAAAGCTCAGCGCCATTCTCGAGTGGCTTTGAGGTGGTCTCCATCGCTGGCTTGTCTCGTTCAATGGCACGTGCTTCATCGTGACCGGCGTGACCGGCGTGAGAGGCCGTGTTCTCTGCCTTGGTGCCAACGCGCGCAGCATCCTGGGCGACATCTTCGGCCAGATGCTCAGCAGCGCGCTCGGCCCTGCCGAACTTTCCTGCGACGAACCGCGTCGCCTTGGCGGGAAGCTTCGCAACTTTGGCCGCTGCGCCGAGGTACGTCGTCACATCGCCGAGTGTGTCGACGGTCTTGAGCAGCTTGATGAGCTGCGGCCAGCGCGCCGCAATTCCAGCCAGCGCGGCCGGCGCGTCCTCGCCCATGGTGACGAGGATCAACAGCACCGTCATCGTCACCCAGCCGAGAACCTCACCCTGGAACAGCCCGCGGTCCCATGCGCTCTCGGCGTTCCACTTCTTGAGGAACTCGTCGGCGATCTCGCCGCGGTGTTCCCACACCGCCTTCATCTTCTCGACCCACCCTGCTGCCATCTCCTTCACGCGGCCGGGGTTGCCGCTCACGACATTCCAGATGATCTTGAGCACCGCCTCGACCATGTCGGCGGCGCCCTTGAACAGGTCCACGACCGCGTTGTAAGCGCCCTCGAGCAGCCCGACGAAGAACCCCGCGACGTACTTGGCGACGTCGACGACCGCACCGACCGCATCCTTCGCGGAGTCCCACGCTTCCGTGATGAGCGTGGATCCCCCGGTCACTGCCCCCGCGGCCTTGAGCTGCTCGATGAACGGCTTGCCCGGGATCCAGATCGAGTCCCCGGCGATGACCTTCGCGCCCTTGTAGACCTCGAGCGTGCGACGCTCGTCCTCGCCGCGCAGCGCGCGATCCTTGAAGCTCAGATCGACATGGTCAAGCTTGACGCCGGCGCGGTCGCGATTCGCGAGGTAGAGTGCCTGCACGTAGAGCCGCGAGTTGTTGTCATCCTTCGCCGGACCGTACGCGTTCTCGGCGATCGTCGCGAGGCGCTCGCCCGGTGCCGTCGGGTGCAATGTCGCGGTCGGCTCCGGCGGATCGATCGCGAGGTACCGCTCCTCGCAGAATCCCGCGGTGCCGAGCTCCGTCGCGATGACATAGCACCAGCGCTCGTTGGCGGCGCCTTGGCTGGTCCGACGCTCGACGAACACCAGGCCGTTGAACGGCACCGGCGCCGATGGGCTGGGAGCACCCGGCAACGGTCGCTCGCGCAGGAACACGCCCTTGGTCGCTTGCACGCGGCCGAGCTTCCCGACCGGCGTCGAGGCCTCGCCGAACGCGTGCTCCCACATCCCAGGCTGTGTGGCCGGGTTCGCGGCTGCGGCCGCGCTCGCTGGCGCCGGCGCTCGCTGCACCGCTACGTCGTGGTTGCCGCCGCGACCGGCGAGCTGGTCGAGCAGCGGAGCCGCCGACTGTCCCGCAACGACGGCATCTGCAACTGCATCGGCGTGCTGCTCGTAGGCGTCGCCCGGCTGATCGATGCCGCCTTTGAGCTGAACGCCACCGCGCTGTTGAACCAGGTGCGCGGCCTCGTGCGCCGCCGTGTGGAGGTCTGGTTGTCCGCCGAACGCTACCGCGTTACCGGCGGCGTACGCTCTCGCGCCGAGTTCGTGCGTCGCGGCAGTTGCGGCCGGCCCCCGATGTGCACGTACCCCGGACACGTCGTGGTGGCCAAAGCTCGCCTGGATGTGGGAGAAGTGGGGCAATGCCTCGCCGGCGCCGGCCACGCCCTGGGCGGCGATCTGCGACACCGCCGTGGGCTCCGATGGCGATGACGCCTGGCGCTGGACCGGCACGACAGGCTCACGCGTTGGGCGCCCGAACAAGGACGCGAGGTCGTAGCTGGGTCGTGATGCGGCGGCGCTCGCAGATGGCTCACTCGCGTCGTGATCGAGCTTGCGCTGTACCGTGGGAGCATCGGCCGGGGCCAGGGCGCTGGATCCTACGCGCTCGGGAGCCCGGGCTGGCTCGAGCAGCGACTGCGTCAGCGTCACCTTTCCGACGGCGGACGACCCGGTTCCCGCGGGAACGTGCACCGGGGTCGAAGCGGACTGGTCCCGTCGATCACGACTCATTCCCACCTCGTGTCCCGTGCCGGCACGCAGGATCTCCTGGATCAGCCCTAACACGGTCGCCGTGTCGGCCGCCATCTGTGACATCCGCTTCTCGCCGTCGATGTAGATCATGTGCGGGCGCTTGCGCTCCGTTCGGCAGGCTCTGGCAACCGGGCCGCACTTCCATCCGTGCTCAGACCAGTAAGCTCCCCATTCTTGACCTGCGACCACAGATCCTCGTCGAGCACGCGCATGGCCAGGAGCCAGGTGCCCTTCCGTACCTGCGCCCCATCGAGTGTAAAGGACGTTGGCGCCAGGTACGACTCCAAGATCTTCACCCGCCCGTTCACCAGGCCGCGGTGCATCAGCCCGATGTTCCTGTACTCCTCCATGAAGCGATGGGCCGCCTCGCGAATCTCCGCGGCCGAATAGATGTCGTCCTGGGCGTCGACGGTCTCCGGCTCGAGGACAATGCCGAGCACGTAGCGCTCCTCGCCGGTCTTGAGCATCGGGATGCGTTTCTCAAGCGCGACCGCCAGCAGGCGATGTGGCGCAGCGCGGGTCGTTGGCTCCAAGGTCGGTGAAGCCGCGCGCTCGTCGGCCAGCGCGTTCGACTTCTCGACCGCCTGCTGCGCTTCCTCCAGCAGGCGACGGGCACGCTCCTGGAGCTTGGATTTGATAGGGGTCGTCAGGCCCTCGGCGGTGCTCTGCGGGATCCGGCCGAGTGTGTCTTCCATGTGCGGTACGTCGAGCTTCCCGTTGTGGTTCCGAACCGGCTCGTCGATCTCCGCGGCGAGCGCCTTTGCCACGACCCGCGTCAGGTCGAGGTCGGCAGCGGCTCCAGGCGAGAGCTCGACCATCGCGTCGAGCTCGTCCAGCTCGAACGGGCCCAGCGACTTTTGCGTGATCGCGTAGTTCGCGATCAGGAGCTGCGGCAGCGTCTTGGGGCCGCCTACGCCACGCATCGAGCTGATCGTGCGCGGCGTGCGGATCTTCCGGACGTGGAGGCCGCTGGTGTCGAGCTTCCCGCGGGTGCCGTAGGTGATGAGGAACTTGCCCTTGATGCTGTCGAGGACCTTCCGGAACTCGTCCTCGTCGAAGCGGTACTCGCCGACCTCGACGTTGTGGCCCGGATAGGGCGGATCGAGGAAGAAGAAGGTGTTCTTGCCATCGAACTTCTTCACGACGTCGGCGTAGTGCGCAGAGCGGACCGTGACGCCGCGAAGCCGATCGCGGTATTTCTCGATGCGCGCGATGGTCCTCGCCGCCACGCCCTCGTCGGCCGAGTTGTAGCTGCGGCCGCGCAGCGCCCCGTACGCGAAGTGCGACAGGTACAGGAAGCGGTACAGCTTTTCGATCTTGCTGCGCGGCTTGGCCTCCTGCATCGCGCGGTAGAGCGTCTTGCGACCGGTCCAATCCTTCTTCTTGAGGGCGGCGAGCTCGCAGTCCGTCAAGGTCGAGAGCGCCCGGAACGCGAACGCGATCTCCGGATCGGCGTCGCCCAGCACCTCCTTCTCCGAGGGCTCCTTGGCGAAGAACACCGCGGCGCTGCCAGCGAACGGCTCCACGTAGGCCTTGTGCGGCGGGATGAGCTTCACGAGCCGGGGCGCCAGGTGCTTCTTGCCGGCGGGCGATCCCCAGATCGTCTTCTCGACCGGCGTGTCCGCAGCCGCCACCACCGGGTCGTCCGCTGCTGCCGTCGCGTCGCCGGCGACGTTCATCGAGACGTGGGGCAACAGCATCTGCCGTTCATCGGTGCTCTCGGCGTCACCGTTGGCTGCCGCGCGCGATTCGGCCGCGCTGTGCGACATCCCCACCGGCTCGGTCCCCCCGCGGACGACGCGGGTAGGACAAACAAGTGGGGTTCGGGCGCTCCCCCGGGGGCCGCGCTTGGCGAAGGGCCGGAGGTCGAAGGCATGCGGGACGGCGACGCCGGCGAGGCGCGTGCGAGAGAGCGGCAGGAACAGCGTGCCGCGGAGGGCCGTGATCTGCCAGAGTGGCAATCAGGTGAATCGGTGTCCGATGCAATGTTGGGATTCGATCCGTGTCCTCGATTCGATTCACACCGTCGTTGTCATAGGGCCACAGATCGCTATCGGTCAGCTTATTGCGAAAACGTGCAAAGACATAGGAGCTCATGATTGCGGTACACACTCCGCAATAGCGACTGGCCATGACCGAGACGGAGGCCAGCCCCGAGCACGACGACGCGCACCATCCCGCCGCGGGATACGCGCGGCCGATTCGTCACGCACTCGAGCGCCGCGCCCAAGTCGCCGCGCGTGGCCTCGCAGCTTTCGCGTATGGCTCGGGGCCGCGCGTGCTCGCTCCCATCGCGCGACGCGCGCTGCCGGTTCGTCGCGTTCCCCACCACGAGCGCGCCGAGCTGGTACGTGCTCTGCGCGGACGGGTACCGGGGTCCTCGGTGAGGCCGAGGCGACCGCTGGGCACCGGCGGTTCAGCGGGCTTCGCGAGCGACCTGATGGCCGTGCAGATCGTGCCGGGCATCGCCGCCATGGTCAGAAAGCTGGTGCCGATCACCAGCGGGCATGGAGCGCGCGCTGCCGCGTAGCCGCCGTCGAACCCTAGCCGCAGCGAGGTTCGAAAACGGCTCCAACGAGAATTGGCGCCGTAAGGCCGTATTCTGCAATGAAGTCACAATAGTAGAACCACACCCGCCCCGAGTTGACAGATCGCTACAGTCAGCGACGTGACAGCTAAAATGGAAAGTTCTCGTGCTGCGGCAACGTACGGGCGCGAATCCGGTCGACAGACAGGGCCGGGATCACCACTTGCAGGACCGGATCACCACTTGATCGTGGGTCCTGGGGACGACGAGCCGAGACACCGCGAACGAGGTGCCCCCCAGACGGGGCATCGAGCACTCACGCAGCGCCAACGCCAACGCCAACGCCAAGATGATACCCTAGGATGATCGATGGCGAGCATCACCTACTCCTTTCGGCTCGAGATACTGTCTTCGGGAGAGCGGACCATAGCACTCACAGCATCCCACACTGCTCAACCGCTGGAGTCGCTGTGATTTCCAAGCGGAGCGTACTCAAGGCTCTCAATGTTCGCGAATTGCAGCAGCTCGCGTCCGCTTACGATGTCCAAGCCACCGACAAGCGCTCGATCGCCAGCCTTACAAAGGCTCTTGCCAGATCGCACGCTCCGACCCTAGCTGAAATCTTGCATCAACTATCGAGGTCGACCCTCAAGAACATCTGCGGTGCTCTCGGGTTATCGGACTCCGGGAAAGAAAAGATCTTTCTGATCAACAGGATCCTCAAGGCGTCGAAGGCGAAGTCCTCAACCTCGACTCAAGGTCCAACCGCCGATACTCGAGTCGAGGCCGAGACTGAGGCCGAGACTGCCGAATCCTTTCGCACGGGTGACCAATTTGAGCAACAATCCAGCTCTCCATCGAACACCATCAACGTCGTAATCAACAACGCACTACTGCGCCTCACACAACGTGCTGAGCTGATCGACAGAGCAACACTTGTACGGACATTTGTTGACACGGGAGTTCTAACAACGTTATTGACAGCACGAGATCACCAGATCATCTACGGGCGACGCGGGACTGGCAAGACCCATGCCTTGCTGTATCTGGCAGATACGATGCGTCAACGCGGTGATGCAACTGTCTATGTTGACATGCGCTTGCTGGGCTCTACCGGTGGCCTACATTCAGATCCCAGCCTACCGGTCTCCGAGCGCGCCACACGTCTGCTCATCGACACCCTGGCAGCGGTCCACGGTGAGCTTAGCAAACTCGCGCTCGAGGAGATTCATTCTAACCTTACGGCAACGGGGCCGGGGTTATACGCCCTCGGCAAAGCCATCAGCGAGATACGTGTGCAGGGGAATCTCTCCGATCCTTCCAGCCGTGTTCACAGAGTCCATTTCGGTTCGCTGGGAGCTGCATTCACGCAGATAAATGCAGAACTCCTGCCCAAGCGGCTATGGGTGATACTCGACGAGTGGAGCGTATTGCCCCTCGAACTCCAGCCATATCTAGCGGATCTGCTCAGGCGCGCGTTGCTTCCGATAGTCGGAATAACGGTGAAGATCGCGGCGATCGAGCATCGATCCCGTTTCAAGATCTCGACCGCATCACTGGGTGACTATATCGGAATGGAGTTGGGTGCGGATATATCTGCAAATCTTAATCTCGACGATTTCATGGTATTCGACAACGATGCCGCACGCGCGACCGCATTCTTCCGGGATCTGTTATTCAGACATTTCCAAGCCGTAAAGACCGACGGTGAGATCACGGGAGGGCCTGCAAATGCCCAACAATTCATAGCCCAGGCATTTACTCAGAGACCGGCCTTCGACGAGGTCGTCGTCGCGGCAGAAGGCGTACCGCGCGACGCGATTAATATTCTCGGCCTCAGCGCTCAACGAGCCGCCGTGAGCCCCATCTCAATTCTTCATGTCCGCGACGCTGCGCGGACATGGTATCAACGCGACAAGGATGTCGCTGCATCTGCTAATCGGGAGGCGAAGGCGATGCTCGATTGGATCATCGATGAGGTGATCGGCCATCGCCGAACCCGTGCGTTCCTCCTGCGGTCGGGCACATCCGACAAGCTTATCGATGCGCTATTCGATGCTCGTGTGTTGCATGTCCTTAAGCGCGGAATCGCGACTCATGATCAACCTGGCGTGCGATACGATGTATTCAAGATTGACTATGGTTGCTATGTGGATCTGATTGCAACAAAGAAGGCGACCCTGGGTCTGCTCGCTGGCAACGGCTCCGGGCGAAGAGCTTATGTTGAGGTTCCGCCGGACGATTATCGCGCGATTCGGCGGGCTATCCTCGATCTGACTCAATTTGTGAGGCGGGTAGATTATGACAAGCAGACCTGAGTTAATCTCTAAATGTCGTGATCTCATCCTTGAAGGTCGGCGGCTCGCGGCCTCCGCGTCCGTAGGGAGAGCAGCGACCCTCCCCGGCACTGTCGATCCGGCGAACTTCGAGCGATGGAGGACAAAGGCGTTCCTCGCCTTGTCCGACCTCGGGGAACCCGCCCGGGTCCTCGCACAACGATTCGACACTCAGGTCACCGGGAGTACCATTGACTACATACGAGTCGGAATCGCGATTCTGGAGAGTGCGGAGTTTATTTCCTCGAGCCTAACTTCGGACGACTCGGTCTCTCCCGATCTGCGATGTGATGTCATGCTCATATGCGCCTTG
This sequence comes from Kofleriaceae bacterium, assembly GCA_041495365.1. Classification (GTDB taxonomy): domain Bacteria; phylum Myxococcota_A; class Polyangia; order Haliangiales; family Haliangiaceae; genus JABFXX01. The sequence continues at coordinate 27,527 of JBGQCL010000094.1, forward strand.
CACGATCCAGAACTGCGCAAGGTCCGCCAAACCGGCGAGTTGCCCTGGGTCGCCCTGCCCACCGATCCGAGCGATCCACAGACGTACTACTCGACGCAGTACAGGACGAATGGACCCAACGTTTTGCGTGTCATCAGTGCAGCGCCGAACCACATGGGGCTATCTGCATCGGCCGTCCTTGCCGCCAAATCGATCCTGAAATATCGACCGAGATTTCTCGGAATGGTTGGGATCGCAGCCGGCGTGCGCAAACAGTCTCAAGGCTTCGGGGACATACTTATTGCAGAACATACATTCGACTACGGTGCTGGTAAGATTTCTCAGCATGGAGATCGAACTGAATTTCGACCGAACCCGTACCCGATGAGGATCAACTCACGCCTGCTGAACCGGCTCAACGAGTGGAAGACGCAGCGCACCGGTCTCGATGAGATCCAAGGCTCTTGGCAAACGACAAGCCCGCAAACGAGGCTGCAGATCCACATCGGGCCCTTGGGCTCTGGCGCTGCCGTGCTCGATAGCACAATTCCTATTGAGGAAATATCAAACCACTGGAGGAAGCTGGTCGGTATAGAGATGGAAGCGCATGGAGTTCACTGTGCTTGCAATGAGACTCTCGAGCCGCCTCCGGTGTTTTGTTGCTTTAAGTCGATTTGCGACTTTGCATCTAGCAAGAACGATGATTGGCAAGACTATGCTGCTTTCGCCGCCTCGCAGTTCTGCTACAAATTTCTGACCACCGAATGGCACCAGTTGTTTCCGAACGACTAAGGGAACGGCTAAGTTACCTGGCAAAGTTCTTTGGCCACGCACCCCTGAGAGAGCGGGTAGGACAAACAAGTGGGGTTCGGGCGCTCCCCCGGGATACGTCGATGTGGCCGGAGAGTGGGACTGGCGAGCCGGCGAGCGCCACCGGATGTGCGCGGGACCCACCGCAGGCCGAGTTCTGGTTCGACGACGCTTCGTAGCCCGCCACGACCGCCGACGTGCTCGGCAGGGACGGGTCTGCGCCGACGTCGACCCAATGTACGCCCGCTGACACAGCCGCAGGCGCGAAGGTGGCCGGGGTGGACGGGAGCCCGAGCGGCGCGAGCACCGCGCGCGCCCGGGTGG
>JBGQCL010000095.1:0-28594 GCA_041495365.1 Kofleriaceae bacterium
GATGTCGCGGACCTGGTTGGTCAGGTTCGACGCCATCTGGTTGACGTTGTCGGTCAGCTCCTTCCAGGTGCCGGCGACGCCGCGCACCGCGGCCTGGCCGCCGAGCTTGCCCTCGACGCCGACCTCGCGCGCGACCCGGGTGACCTCGTCGGCGAACGAGCTCAGGGTGTCGACCATCGTGTTGATCACGTTCTTGAGGTCGAGCAGCTCGCCGCGGACCTCCACCGAGATCTTGCGGGTCATGTCGCCGCGCGCGATCGCGGTCGCCACCGCCGAGATGTCGCGGACCTGGTTGGTCAGGTTCGACGCCATCTGGTTGACGTTGTCGGTCAGCTCCTTCCAGGTGCCGCGCACGCCCTCGACCGAGGCCTGGCCGCCGAGCTTGCCCTCGGTGCCGACCTCGCGCGCGACCCGGGTCACCTGGTCGGCGAACGCGCTCAGCTGATCGACCATCGTGTTGATCGTGTTCTTGAGCTCGAGGATCTCGCCCTTGGCGTCGACCACGATCTTCTGCTGGAGATCGCCGTTGGCGATCGCGGTCGCGACCTTGGCGATGTTGCGGACCTGATCGGTCAGGTTGGCGGCCATCGAGTTGACCGCGTCGGTCAGGTTGCGCCAGGTGCCGAGCACCCCGCGCACGTCGGCCTGGGCGCCGAGCCGGCCGTCGATCCCGACGTCGCGCGCCAGCCGCGTGACCTGGTCGGCGAACGAGCTCAGCTGGTCGACCATGATGTTGACCGTGTTCTTGAGCTCGAGGATCTCGCCCTTGGCGTCGACCGTGATCTTGCGGGTCAGGTCGCCGCGCGCGACCGACGTGGTGACCTCGGCGATGTCGCGGACCTGGTTGGTCAGGTTCGACGCCATGCCGTTGACGTTGTCGGTCAGCTCCTTCCACACCCCGCGCACGCCCTCGACCGAGGCCTGGCCGCCGAGCCGGCCCTCGGTGCCGACCTCGCGGGCGACCCGCGTCACCTCGCTCGCGAAGCTGTTGAGCTGATCGACCATCGTGTTGAGCGTGGCCTTGAGATCGAGGACCTCGCCGCGCGCGTCGACCGTGATCTTGCGCGACAGGTCGCCGGCCGCGACCGCTCGCGCGACGTCGGCGATGTTGCGGACCTGGTTGGTCAGGTTCGACGCCATCGAGTTGACGTTGTCGGTCAGCTCCTTCCAGATCCCCGACACGTCGCGGACCTGGGCCTGGCCGCCGAGCACGCCCTCGGTGCCGACCTCGCGGGCGACCCGCGTCACCTCGGACGCGAACGCGTTGAGCTGGTCGACCATCGTGTTGATCGTGTTCTTCAGCGTGACCAGCTCGCCGCGCGCCTCGACCGTGATCTTGCGGCCGAGCTGGCCGTTGGCGACCGCGGTGGTGACCTCGGCGATGTCGCGGACCTGGTTGGTCAGGTTCTTGGCCATCTGGTTGACGTTGTCGGTCAGCTCCTTCCAGATCCCCGACACGTCCTTGACGTCGGCGGTGACGCCGAGCGTGCCCTCGGTGCCGACCAGGCGGGCGACCCGCGTGACCTCGGCGGCGAACCGGTTGAGCTTGTCGACCGTCGAGTTGATCGTGTTCTTGAGCGCGAGGATCTCGCCGCGCGCGTCGACCCCGATCTTCTTGGACAGGTCGCCGTCGGCGAGCGCGGTGGTGACCTCCGCGATCGCGCGGACCTGCGAGGTCAGGTTGGACGCCATCGAGTTGACGTTCTGGGTCAGCTCGCGCCACACGCCGGACACGTCGGCGACCTCGGCCTGGCCACCGAGCACGCCCTCGGTGCCGACCTCGCGCGCCACGCGGGTGACCTCGGCCGCGAACGAGCTCAGCTGGTCGACCATGATGTTGATCGTGTTCTTGAGCGACAGGATCTCGCCCTTGGCCTCGACCGTGATCTTCTTGCCGAGGTCGCCGGACGCGACCGCCGAGGTCACCTCGGTGATGTTGCGGACCTGGACGGTGAGGTTGTTGGCCATCGAGTTGACCGACTCGGTCAGCTCGCGCCACACGCCGGACACGCCGCGCACGGTGGCCTGGCCGCCGAGCCGGCCCTCGGTGCCGACCTCGCGCGACACGCGGGTCACCTCGTTGGCGAACGCGCGCAGCTGCTCGACCAGCGTGTTGATCGTGTTCTTGAGCTCGAGGATCTCGCCCTTGACGTCGATCGTGATCGTCTTGGTCAGGTCGCCCTGGGCGACCGCGGTGGTGACCCGCGCGATCTCGCGGACCTGCGAGGTCAGGTTCGACGCCATCAGGTTGACCGAGTCGGTCAGGTCCTTCCACACGCCGGACACGCCCTGGACCCGGGCCTGGGCGCCGAGCTTGCCCTCGCCGCCGACCTCCTGGGCCACGCGGGTCACCTCGGAGCCGAACTGGGCGAGCCGGGCGACCATGCCGTTGACGATCCGGGCGTGGCGCAGGAACTCGCCGCGGCGCGGGCCCTCCGGCGTCTCGAGCTCCATGGTCTCCTCGAGATCGCCGCGCGCGACCGCGGTGACCACCCGCGCGATCTCGTTGGTGTGGCCGGTGAGGTCGTTGAGCACCTCGTTGACGGACTGCACGTAGTCAGCCCAGCCGCCCGACAGGTTGAATCGCCGCATTCGCCTGGCGGCCTGGCCCTGCCTGCCGACCGCGCCGGACACGTCGTTGGCCTCGTCGCGGATCGTCCGGACCATCTCGACGATCTGGTTGAAGGTCTCGGCGATCTGGCCGTCGACGCCGATCAGGTCCTCGCGGATCTTGACCGTGAAGTCGCCGCGCTTGAGCGCGCGCAGCGCCGACAGGATCTGGCGGTGTTCGAGCCCCGGGGGCGCGATCCCACGGGGGGCCTTGCCCCCCGCTCCGCCGGCGGAGTCGTCGGGGTCCCCACCCCGCTCCCTGGCGGCCGTTCGCTGCGGCTTGCGGGCGCCGGCCTTGCCGCCTCGCCCGTTCCCTCCGTTCCGTCCGCTGCGTCCGTTCCGGGGTAACTCGAACGTGTTCATGCTTCCTCGGTGCCGTACAGGGCGCGGAGGATCTTGTCCGCGCTCGCGGGCTTGACGATGTGGGCGTCGAATCCAGCCTCGAACGCGGCCGCCCGATCGCTGGCCTGGCCGTAGCCGGTCATCGCGATCAGGCGGGGCTTGTGGTCGGTGAGCTGCTCGCGGATCGTGCGCGCGACCTCGTAGCCGTCCATGTCGGGCAGCCCGATATCGATCAGCGCGACGTCGGGTCGCTCCGCGACGATCAGCTGGATCGCCGCCGGGCCGTCGCCGACCACGCTGACCTCGTGGCCGCGCAGCCGCAGCAGATCGGCGACCAGATCGCGCAGATCGGTGGCATCGTCACATACTACCGCGCGCAGGGGTCGGTCCTGCGGCCCGGTCTTGGTGCGCATAGGTTTCAATTTCTCCAGGGTTACCTGATCGACGAGCGGCATCCGGATCTCGAACGTGGCTCCCAGGCCCTGGCCGTCGCTGGCCGCGCGCACGGTTCCGCCGTGCAGCTCGATCAGCCGCTTGACCAGGCCCAGCCCGAGCCCGAGCCCACCACCACCGTCCGGGGTGACCCGCTCCTGCACGAACATGTCGAAGATCTTGGGCAGCAGGTCCGCGGGGATGCCGCGGCCGTTGTCGGTGACCCGGACGAAGCCGTCGCCGCGGTCCGTGCCCCAGTCGATGGTCAGCCGGCCGCCCGGCTCGGTGTACTTGACCGCGTTGTGGATCAAGTTGCAGACGCACTGGATCAGCCGCACCGGGTCGCCGTGGACGATCGCCGGCGGGGCGTGCGCCGAGATCTCCAGGCGGTGGTTGCGGCTGTCGATCGAGGTCCGGCACGACGCGACCGCCTCCTCGACGATGCCGTCGAGGTCGATCGGCTCGCGGCGGAGCTCGAGCTTGCCCGAGGTGAACCGCGCGACGTCGAGCAGGTCGTCGACCAGCCGGGTGATGTGCTGGACCTGGCGCTGGACGATCTTGCGGATCCGCGCCGGCACCGGCTTGTCGGGCTCGTGCTCGAGGACCTCGACCGCGGTCTGCAGCGGCTGCAGCGGGTTGCGCAGCTCGTGGGCCAGGATCGCGAGGAACTCGTCCTTGCGGCGGTCGGCCTCGGCGAGCTGCTGCATCTGGCGCTCCATCACCTCGGCTTCGAACCGGCGGCGCTGGGCGTGGAGCTCGCGCTCGTAGGCGCGGATCTGGGCCTGGCGGAGCTCGTCGGCCTTGACCGCGAGCTCGATCGTGCGCTCCTGGAGCTGGACGAACACCGTGGCCTTGGCGCGCAGCACCTCGGGCCGGATCGGCTTCATCAGGAAGTCGAACGCGCCGAGCTCGTAGCCGCGCAGCACGGCGTCGTTCTCCCAGGACAGCCCGGTGATGAAGATGATGGGCGTCGCCCGGTTGCGCTCGCGGGAGCGGACCAGCTTGGCGGTCTCGAACCCATCCATGCCGGGCATCGCGACGTCGAGGATGATCAGCGCGAAGTCCTGCTCCAGCAGCCGGCCGAGCGCCTCGATTCCGGAGTGCGCGAGCACGAGCTTGCGGCCCAGCGGCGACAGCGCGGCCTCGATCGCGATCAGGTTGGTCTGGCTGTCGTCGACGACCAGGATGTCGCGCCCGTAGGTGATCCGCAGGGGCTCGTAGTCCCCGATGTGCAGATCGGTCGGTGTCAACGTCGTCGGCATGGCGGGGTGAAGGGACCTTGTCCGTTCGGGCGACACCGTGGATCGGGCACGCACATCACGCGAGACACAACTTGCACAGTCCCCTCACCGGCGGCTGGAAAATGGCATAACGCAATCGGAGCCACCGCCTCGGGCGGCAATGTGCACGCAGCATGCCCGGGCCGCCGAGTCATCGGACCCATTGTTTCTAAAGGCTTTCATGGGGTGCGGCGTGCGGTGACGCCCGGTGTGCTCCAGCGCTCGCTGCGCGCCAGTGCCCGTGACAGGGTGCACGCTACCGGGACGCGTCGGTGACCAGCAGGCGATCGAGCGACATGTCGACCCGGCTCTGGACCAGGCGCACGATCGAGTCGACCTCGCTGGCGGCGATCCGGAGCCGCGCCGCGAGCTCGCTGCGGATCGCGTTGCCCAGCGCGGCGCGCGCGTCTGCGAGCCAGCGCGCCGCGGTCGCGCGATGCACGCCATACAGCTTGCCGACCTGATCGATGCTCCAGCCGTCGAGCAGCTGGTAGCGCAGCAGGGCGCGCGCGCGCGCGTCGAGCCCCACCAGCGCGGCCCGCAGCGCGGCGTCGACCGGGTCGCGGTACTGCGCGCGCAGGATGCTGAGCTCGGGATCGTCGATCGGCAGCATGCGGTCGAACACCTCGCCGTCGTCGACCGCGACCTCGCGGCGGCCGCGGTTGATCGCGCGGATCAGCGCGCGGGTCGCGCTGACCCGGAGGTAGCCGCGCAGATCGCCGCGCCCGGCGTAGTCGCGGAGCGCGGCGCCGCGCTCGCTGTCGTCGACCAGCAGGATCCTGCGCGCCGACAGCATACCCGAGCACGTCGATCCTCAGGCGCGAACTCCGCCCCGGGGCCGCGCCTGACGGCCTGCGTCAGCTGCAGGCCGGGACCAGGATCCGGGCCGAGATCACAGCGGGGCGAGCTCGCGCGCGTAGCTGCCGGTGCAGCGGTCGAGCCGCGCCGCGAGCACGGCGTGGCCGGAGCGCAGCACGGCGTCGGTCGGCGGCGCCGCGCGGCCGGGCGTGCGCTGCCGGCGAGCCACCACCGCGAACCCGACCACCGTCGCGGTGCACACGTCGTCGACCTCGACCCGGCGGCCGAGCCAGCGAGCGTGATCGGCGGGCACGTCCTGCTCGGCGACCGTTGCGACCGCCGCGGTGACGCCGTCCGGGTCGCGCGACCGGTGCAGCGCGCCGTGCGGTGGGGTGTCGAGCGGCTCGGCGTGGTCGTCGTCGTCCGGGAGGTCGGCGAGGCTCAGGTAGCTCGCGCCGCCGGCGCGAAACACCAGCGCCAGCCGCTCGGGGCCGGCGGGTGGCGCGGCGGCCAGCGGTGCGACGGCCGGGGCGGGCGGCACGCTCAGCGCCGGTGGGGACATCCGGCGCGCCGCCGGCTCGGCGGGCGCGGCGAGCGCGCTGGCGGCGAGCACGAGGGCCGCGCCGGTCAGCGCGATCCCGGCGACGGCGGCGGCGACGTGAACCATCGAGCGGCCGGGAGCGGTTGCGAGCGCGGTGTGAAGCATGGCGAGGTGATGGGATGCAAGCGCTGCGCCCTGCACAAAGTCCAGTGATCCCGAACTATTGCTCGCCGGCGTGCCCGGCGAGACACAGGCCCGGACACGCCGCAGCGAGCGCGGTGGCCACGGGGCGGGATCGCATGCCGCCGCGTGCGGCACCCGATCACCGCGGCGCGGCACCTGCGATCACCTTTGGTTCCGAGGCCTGATATTTTCCTCGGCGGGCGCCGTGCGCGCTCGCGGTGGCTCGCTGCGTCACCGGCGCTGGATCCTCGCCATGCCGTCGTTTCTGGTCCCCGACGATTTTCGCGCATTCCTGCGCACGGTGGTCGAAGACCTCGATGCGCCCGGCGGCGGCAAGCTGGTGGATGCCGAGGACGCGTTCCAGGACACGTGCGGCCACGGCGGGCGGGTCGACGGCGCGTACGTGTTTCACTACCTGACCCGCGACGGCATGCAGCGCTGGACGATCGCGCTGGCCGAGCACGAGATCCGCGCGATCGCCGACGGCTTGCAGATCGAGGCCGACGGCGAGTGCGCCGAGATCGCGCACCGCCACGAGCCCACCGGGGAGCCGCTCCTGATCTGGGGCGCCTACGACGACGACGCGCTGACCGTGCGCAGCCTGGACGACCTGGTCGCCGCGCTGGAGCTGCTCCGGCTCGCCGCGCTCGACGAGCCCCGCGTGCTCCGGGTGTGGTCGCCGAGCGACGATCAGCTGGTCGCGGCGATCTGGCGCGACCACTGCGCGCTCTACGTGCTGGAGTCCGCCGACGGCTATGCGACCTCGTCCGGCGATCCGAGGCGGACCGATGCGTTCGAGGTGCTCGACCACGATGGCAATCGCCTGGTCGTGCGATGGGGCGATTGCGTGGCGTGGCCGTCGGCGTGCCGCGCGCTGAGCCGGTTCGCAGCGCACGGCGAGCTCGGGCCCGAGATCGCGGTCGACCGCCGGATCCCGAGCCAGCTGCTGATGCACGGCGAGCTCGATCGCCAGGCCGTGCTCGCGATGCGGGCCGAGCCGGCGCGAGATCCCCGCAGCTCCAGCCTGGCCCGGCTGAACGCGCCGGCGGTGCCGGTCGCCGTGCCCGACGGCGTCGACGCCACCGTGCCGGTCCACCGCGCGCCGGTCGACGCGGCCGAGCTCACCGCATGGGCTCGCCGGCTGATCCAGCGGCTGTTCGCGCGCGCGCTGATCGAGCTCGAGGACGGCGCCGGCATCGACGAGGTGTGCTATCAGCTGAGCGGCCTGCTCCAGGCCCACGGCGACGAGGCCGAGCACGCGCTCGACACCGCCGAGTGGCTGGCCAACGAGATCGGCGCGCTCCGCGGGATCCGCAGGCTGTTCGCGACCGGCGGCGATCTCCAGGTCGCGCTCCGCCGCTCGCGGTCTCCGGTTGTCTCCGGTTGGTCTCCGGTTGATCGATAGGGGGCTTGCGCGTCGCGCGGGTCGTCGATCGGCCTTGAACGATCCCGTGCGCCGGGCCACAAACCATCGTGGCCTCCCTGCCGATCGACACGCCGCTGGCGCTCCGCGAGCTGCAGCTCGCCACGCTCGTCGCGGAGCCGCCCGACGGCCCGGACTGGCTGCACGAGCAGAAGTTCGACGGTTACCGTATCCTCGCCGAGCTCGATCGCGGCAAGGTCCGGCTGCTCAGCCGCCGGTTCAAGGACTGGACCGCGGCGTTTCCCGAGGTCGCCGAGGCGGTCGCCGCGCTGCCGGTCAGCCGCGCGGTGCTCGACGGCGAGGTCGCCGCGGTGCGGCCCGACGGGCGGACCAGCTTCCAGGCGCTGCAGAACCGGAACAGCGCGAACGTCGCGTACTTCGCGTTCGACCTGCTGGCCGAGGGCGACGAGGACCTCACGCGGCTGGCGCTGGAGCAGCGCAAGGCCCGGCTCGCCGACCTGGTGGCCCTGCCTCGGCGCCGCGCCAGCGTGATCCGCTACAGCGATCACGTGGTCGGCGGCGGCCGCGAGTTCTTCGCGCGGGCGTGCGAGCGCGGACTGGAGGGCATCATCTCCAAGCGCCGCGACAAGCCGTACCTGCCGGGCCGCGGCACGACCTGGGTCAAGACCAAGTGCCTGCAGCGCCAGGAGCTCGTGATCGGCGGGTTCACCGATCCGGAGGGCAGCCGGCAGGGCATCGGCGCGCTGCTCGTCGGCTACTACGCCGGGTCGCAGCTGATCTACGCGGGCAAGGTCGGCACCGGCTACACCCACGCGATGCTGCTGGAGCTGCGCAAGCGGCTGACCCCGATCGAGCGTGCGACCTCGCCGTTCTCGCCCGAGCCGGCGCGGGCCTGGACCGGCGCCTCGCGGCACTGGGTCGCGCCGGAGCTGGTCGCCGAGGTCGCGTTCAGCGAGTGGACCCACGACGGCCGGCTGCGCCACCCCTCGTTCCAGGGCCTGCGGTTCGACAAGCCGGCGCGCGACGTGGTGCGCGAGGCCCCGGCGCGCCTCGGGCGGTCCCGGGGCGGCGACCGCGACCCGGAAAACGGAGCTCGCTGAGCGCGGCGCCCGCGAGGGTAGACTCTCGCCATGTGCCGCAACATCCGCCCGCTGTTCAACTTCGAGCCGCCCGCGACCGACGACGAGGTCCGCGCCGCGGCGCTGCAGTACGTCCGCAAGGTCAGCGGCACCCGCAAGCCGAGCGAGGCCAACATCGACCGGTTCGAGCGCGCGGTCGATGCGATCGCCCGTGCGACGCGGCGGCTGGTCGACTCGCTCCGGACCACGGCGCCGCCCAGGAACCGCGAGGTCGAGACCGCGAGGGCCCGCGCGCGGAGCGCCCACCGCTACACGGTCACGCGCTAGACGTACAGCGTCAGCTGGCGCGTTTGCACGTCACGAGCATACCCAGACCGGGCTCAGTTACACGACTCGTTGCAGATCGAGGAGACCTCGCCGACGCACTGCGAGTCCCACTTGTTGTTGCAGCAGAACGAGTCCGCGGCGCAGATCTTGGCGGCGCAGGTGTCGCAGGTCCCGGTCAGCTTGACGCCCGAGTTGCAGATCGAGTGGGCGCAGGTGCTGCCGCCGCCACCGCCACCGCCGCCGCCACCGCCGGTGCACGACTGCTTGCAGACCGACTGGACCTCGCCGACGCAGATCGAGTCCCACGAGTTGCTGCAGCAGAACGAGTCGGCCGCGCAGACCTGGGCGGCGCAGGTGTCGCACGCGGAGGTGAGGGCGCCGCCGGTCGAGCAGATCGGGTGCGAGCAGTTGCCGCCGGTGGTGCAGACCCCGCCCGGGCTGCAGGTCTGGCCGCTGCCGCAGGTGCCGCAGCTACCGCCGCAGCCGTCATCGCCGCAGACCTTGCCGGAGCACTTCGGGGTGCAGCCGCCGCCACCGCCACCACCACCGCCATTGAGCGCGGCGCCGTTCGGGGTGCCGAGGCCGGTCGGGCCGTCCCAGCCCGCGCCCGCGTTGCACAGCGCGCCGCCGCAGCTGCCGTTCTTGCCGGTCGTGATGTCGAAGAACTGGCCGGCGTGGGCGTACGCGAAGCTCGCGTCGTTGCTCGCGGTGATGCCGTAGCGCGCATAGACGCCGGCGACGAACGGGCTCGACGCGCTGGTGCCACCGACGACGATCCAGCCGCCGTTCGCGGCGTTGAACACGGCCAGGCCGGTGTTGGGATCCGCGACCGCCGAGACGTCGGACGCCGCGCGCTTGGTGCACGCCGCCAACGGCACCACCGACTGGAAGCCCGGCTTGGCGGTCACCGAGCTGCACGAGCTGCCGGCGCCGCTCCACGCGCCCTCGGTCCAGCCGCGCGTTGCGGTGGTCGACTTCTTGAGGCTGGTGCCGCCGACGCCGATCACGCGCGCCGACGTGCTGGGGTAGTCGGGCTGGGTGTTGACGCCGTTGTCACCGGTGGCCACGAAGATGTTGACGTTGCTGTGGGTGAAGAACTGCGAGTCCAGCGTCGCGTCCGTGCCGTCCGATGAGCCGCCCCAGCTGTCGCTGATCACGACGACGCCGGGCATCGCCGCGGCCGCATTCTGGGACGTGAACAGACCGTTGCCCTGATCGTCCTGCGCCTCGACGAGCACGAGCTTGCAGGTCGGACACGCGGCACTCGCCAGGTCGAGATCGAGCGCGGCCTCGACCGTCCAGTCGTCGCCGGCCGGCGCGTTGCCGGGCAGCGGTGAGGTCGCGCCGTTCTGGTTGACGATCTTCAGGCAGCCGTTTGCCTTGGTACACGGTGGCAGGCCGAACTGGCTGCGATACGTGGCAAGGTCGCTCTCGGCGTTGGGGTAATTGAACGCATCGACGATCGCGATGGTCGCCGTCGACGTCTTCGCCGGGTCGAGCTTGTACGCGGACGTCAGGTCCGCCGGGCCGAAGCCAGAGGGCGTCGCGAACGGCTTGATGTGGTTCTGGCCGTCGGTGCGGACCCGGGCCTTGCAAGCAAAGGTCGCCATGCCGGGCGTACACGCGGCGGTGTGGGGCTGCTGCTCGATGGATCCAAGCTCGTCGGCCTGGCGATCCCCGTTGTCCTCGCGTTCAGCGGTCGCGCAGCTCGTGAGCACGAGCGCGCCGGCCGCCATGGCAATCGTGGTGATGGATTTGATGGCCTTCATCATGGCGGCCGGCTTGTTCACCAGCAGTGCCATGCTCGATTGCGCGACTTGTGCAATCGCCGCCGTCGCGAAGGTCGTTCGTGGCAGGCATCTCTCGCCGGGGAGAGCTGCCACAGTTCAACGTAAAATACGTGGCCAATATAACATTTATCGTCCCTTGACTTTCCATTTGGGTAAGCCAGTTTGCGTATGGGACCGGCTCCTGATGCAGTTTTACGCAGCCAGCGGAGTCTCACGCGGAGTGGGCTATGTCATTGTTAAAACAATTGTTAAGTCCCTCCGACTGCGACAGTTCGTCACGACGGCGACCTGGTTAGGCGGCGACCGGTCTAGCCGGCGCGAACCGCGACGGGCAGAGTCGCCGCATGCACGACGAGTCGATGAACCGGTGGTTGCGCGACCTGCTCGACCGGCACGGGGCGATCGCCGGCACCGTTCATGTGGTCCGGGGCGACGCGCTGGAGATCGTAGCTGCACACAATATCCCACCCAAGGTCCAGGAGGTCACCTCCAAGATCCCGCTCGGCAAGGGGATGGCGGGGCTGGCCTGGCAGCACGACAAGCCGATCTCGACGTGCAACCTGAAGGAGGATACGACCGGCGCGGTCAAGCCCGGTGCCCGCGCGGTCGATGGCAAGGCCGCCATCGCCCTGCCGGTGCACGAGGCGTCCGGAGTGGTCCGCGCCGTGGTCGGCCTCGCCTGGGCCGACGAGCGCGATCTGCCCGACGCGTTCGTGGCCCAGATCGCCGGGGATGCCGCCTCGCTGCCGTAGCGAGGTCGCTGGAGTACGCGCTGGCATACAGGATCGTCAGGCCACGAGCTGAGCGATCGCGGCGACGACCTGGGGAACCGGTCGCCCGGTCGTATCGATCATGTGGTCGGCCTGGGCGTAGAGGTCCCGGCGCGCCGCGATCAGGGCCTTCAGCTCGGCGAACGCGTGCGGGTTCTCGGCCATCGGCCGCTGATCGCCCTGCGCGACGACCCGGTTCCAGTGGTCCTCGGCGCCGGCGCACAGCCAGATCGTCCGGCAGCGCGCGCGCAGCAGCGCATAGTTGGTCGGATCGTTGACGATCGATCCGCCGGTGGCCAGCACCATCGCCACCGGGTTGGCGAGCAGCCGGGTCAGCACCTCGCGCTCGATCCGCCGGTAGTAGGCCTCGCCGTGCAGCGCGAACAGCTCGCCGAGCGGCAGCCCGGAGGCCTGCTCGATCCGCTGATCGAGCTCGACGAACTCGACGCCGAGCTGGTGGGCGAGCGACGCCCCGACCGACGACTTGCCGGCGCCGCGCACCCCGAGCAGCGCGATCGGCGTGGCTGCACCGGGCGCGTCGGCCGGTCCGAGCAGCGCCGACGGCGATGTGCCGAGCGCGCGGGCGACGTCGGCGAACCGCCGCAGCGAGATGTTGCCGTCCCCGGTCTCGAGCTGGGCGAGAAACCGCTCGGACACCCCGCTGTGTGCGGCGAGCTCGCGGCGCGACCAGCCCAGTCGCTCGCGGTGGCGGCGCACCACCGCGCCGACAGCATCCAGGTAGCGATCCACGCATGCATTATACTGCACAAATAACGCAGGTGACAAGCATTAAATTGCCTGATACGACCAGACCATGGATCCGACGAACTTCGAGACCCATCCGTCGCGCTACCGGCACTGGAGGCTCGGCCTCGCCGGCGATACCGCGACGCTGGTGATGGCGGTCGACGGCGACCACCCGCATCGCCCGGGTTACGAGCTCAAGCTCAACTCCTACGACCTCGCGGTCGACCTCGAGCTCGCCGACGCGATCCAGCGCCTCCGGTTCGAGCACCCCGAGGTCAAGGTCGTGGTGATCACCGCCGAGCTCGACCGCGTGTTCTGCTCGGGCGCCAACATCTACATGCTCGGCCAGTCGAGCCACTCGTTCAAGGTCAACTTCTGCAAGTTCACCAACGAGACCCGGCTCTACCTCGAGGACGCGTCGGCGAGCTCCGGCCTGGCGTCGCTGTGCGCCTGCAAGGGCACCACCGCGGGCGGCGGCTACGAGCTCGCGCTGGCGTGCGACGAGACCATCCTGGTCGACGACGGCAACTCCGCGGTGTCGTTCCCCGAGACCCCGCTGCTCGCGGTGCTGCCCGGCACCGGCGGGCTGACCCGGCTGGTCGACAAGCGCAAGGTCCGCCGCGACCGCGCCGACGTGTTCTGCACCACCGCCGAGGGCATCAAGGGCAAGCGCGCCAAGGACTGGGGGCTGGTCGACGACGTGGTGTCGCGCAGCAAGTGGGACGACGCGGTCGCCGCGCGGGCGCGCGCGCTCGCGGCCCGGCAGACGGTGTCGCGCGGCCCGGCGGTCGCGCTGACCGAGCTCGCGCCCCGGGTCACCGACAAGGCGATCACGTACCGCCACGTCGAGCTCGCGATCGACCGTGCGGCGCGCACCGCGGCGCTCGTCATCAAGGGCCCCGACGCGCCGCCGCCCGCCGAGCTCGGCGATCCCCGCGGCGGCCCCGCGCTCGCCGACGCGTGGGGCCTGCGGGCGTTCCGCGAGCTCGACGATGCGCTGCTCCGGATCCGGTTCGACCTGTCCGAGATCGGCATGGTCACCGTGCGCACCACCGGCGATCCGGAGCTGGTGATCGCGCACGACGAGGCGCTCGCGAGGTCGACCACCGGGTTCGCCCGCGAGGTCCGCCTGCTGCAGCGCCGCGTGCTCAAGCGGTTCGACAACACCGCGCGCAGCTTCTACGCGGTCGCCGATCGCCCCGACTCGTGCTTCGCCGGCTCGCTGCTCGAGCTCGCGCTCGGCGCCGACCGGTTCTACGTGCGGATCGACAGGGACCAGAAGATCGCGGTCGCGACGTCGGTCGCCAACCAGGGCTTCCTGACCATGTCGTCGGGGCTGTCGCGGCTCGACGCGCGGTTCTACGGCGAGCCGGGCCGCCCCCAGAAGGTCCTGGCGCGCGGCAGCGACGGGCCGATCCCGTCGGAGGAGGCCGAGGAGCTCGGCATCGCGACGATCGCGGCCGACGACATCGACTTCGAGGACGAGCTCCGCATCGCGATCGAGGAGCGCGCATCGCTGTCGCCCGATGCGCTGACCGGCATGGAGCAGTCGCTCCGGTTCGTCGGCCCCGAGACCCTCGAGACCAAGATCTTCGGCCGCCTGTCGGCCTGGCAGAACTGGATCTTCACCCGCGCCAACTCGACCGGCGAGCACGGCGCGCTCACCCTGTACGGCCAGCCCGAGCGGCCGCAGTTCCAGTGGAAGAGGACATAGCATCGCAAGCCCCACCCCCGGTGGGGCGCGCAGCAACGCGCAGCGTTGCGGAGGTAACATGACCGCCGTGCTCACCGACGAGAAGATCCCCAACAACGTCGACCTGTCGAGCGACAAGCGCCTGCAGCGCGCGCTCGAGGCCTGGCAGCCGCACTTCATCGACTGGTGGAAGGAGATGGGCCCGGTCGGCTGGCAGGAGCGCGACGTCTACCTGCGCACCGCGGTGTCGGTCGAGACCGATGGCTGGGCGCACTTCGACTACGTCAAGATGCCCGACTACCGCTGGGGCATCTTCCTCGAGCCCAGGCAGGACGGCCGGACCCACGGGTTCGGCGACCGGTTCGGCCAGCCGGTGTGGGACGAGGTCCCCGGCGAGTTCCGCAACATGCTGCGCCGGCTGGTCGTCACCCAGGGCGACACCGAGCCGGCCAGCGTGGAGCAGCAGCGCGATCTGGGCGCGACCGCGCCGTCGCTCTACGACCTGCGCAACCTGTTCCAGGTCAACGTCGAGGAGGGCCGCCACCTGTGGGCGATGGTCTACTTGCTCCACACCCACTTCGGCCGCGACGGCCGCGAGGAGGCAGAGGAGCTGCTCGCCCGGCGCTCGGGCGACGCCGACAAGCCGCGCATCCTCGGCGCGTTCAACGAGCCGACCTCGCACTGGCTGTCGTTCTTCATGTTCACGATGTTCACCGACCGCGACGGCAAGTACCAGCTGAGCGCGCTGGCCGAGAGCGGGTTCGACCCGCTGGCACGGACCTGCCGGTTCATGCTGACCGAGGAGGCCCACCACATGTTCGTCGGCGAGACCGGCGTGCAGCGGGTGGTCAAGCGCGCCTGCGAGCTGATGAAGCAGGACGCAAGCGGCGATCCGCGCGCGCTCGGCGGCATCGATCTGCCGACCGTCCAGAAGTACCTCCACCTGTGGTACTCGCTGTCGCTCGACCTGTTCGGCGGCGAGGTGTCGTCCAACGCCGCCGACGCGTTCGCCGCCGGCCTCAAGGGCCGCTACAAGGAGGACCGCTACGACGAGCACAAGCTGGTCGGCTCGCACTTCGCGATGGACGTGCTCGAGGGCGGCAAGGTCGTCCACAAGGACATCCCGATGCGCAACGCGCTCAACGAGGTGCTGCGCACCGAGTACATCAAGGACTGCCAGCGCGGCGTCGATCGCTGGAACAAGACGATCAAGGACGAGGGCATCGACTTCGAGCTGCGCCTGCCGTCGAACAAGTTCCACCGCCAGATCGGCATGTGGGCGGGCCACGGGTTCACCCCCGATGGCGAGATGCTCGATGCGGCCGCGTTCGCGGCGCGGCGCGGCGAGTGGCTGCCGAGCGACGCGGACGAGGCGTACATCAAGAGCTTGATGCACGCGGTCTACGAGCCCGGCAAGATGGCGAGCTGGATCGCGCCGCCGATCCGCGGGATCAACGGCCTGCCCGGCGAGTTCGTCTACGTCCGCGTGTAGCGCGCGCAGGAATGGTCACGTCGGCCGGGCGGCCCCGAAACAACAACACCCCCGGCGCGGTGGCGCCGGGGGCCCAGAAGGGACGTCGCCGGTACGTGCGATGTACCGGTCGATCGACGCGATCAGGTCAGTTGTGGACCGACCAGGTATTCAGCGTGCCGGTGTCGCCGAACGCGTCGGTGTCGACGAGGCAGAACGTCCAGGTTCCAGACGCATCGCCGGACAGCCCGGGCACCGCGCGGCTGGCGAAGCTGAAGTTGCAGGCGCCGGTCGGGAACGTGCCGGTCGGGAACGCCGCCACGGTGGTCCCGTTGTGCGCCAGCGTGCCGCGCAGGATCGAGCAGAAGTCGTGGCGGCCCGAGATGTCGAGCTTGGCCACGGACGAGTCGCTGCCCGGGGTCGAGGGCACCGTGAGGCTGGTGCACACCTGGCTGTTGTCGACGGTCGCGATGTTCGGGCTCGCCGAGCCCGACCAGTTGACTCCCCCACCCCCACCCCCGCAGTTGCCGACGATGTTGAGCGACCACGAGTTGATCGTGCCGACGTCGGCGGCCGCGAGGTCCTGGACCTTGAGCTTCCAGGTGCCCGCCGCGGACTGGCCGTTGAACGTGGTGATCGCCTGGTTGGTGATGATGATGTTGTCGGCCGAGCCGCCCGCGCGGTTGCTGACGATGAACTGCGTGCCGCTCGGGGAGATCAGCGTGACGACCAGGTCGCCGCGGAACGTGTGCGTGATGTTGAGCGACAGCGACAGCGAGCCGACGGTGCCGTTGCCGGTGACCACGTTGTTCGAGGTGACGCCGGTGGCGTTGTTGTCCGGGATCGCCAGCGGCAAACCGGTCCCGGGGAACGTGCCATTGATACAGCCGGGGGGTGTAGCACCGCAGGTCGGGTCGCCGGCCTGGGCCGGCACGCTGACCGCATCCCAGGCGGCCTTGACCGTGTTGAAGTTGTCGCAGCTGGCGGGGAACAGGTTCTTGGCCGCCTGCAGCGTCCAGGTCCGATAGCGCAGATACGAGGCGCCGGTGGTCTTCATCAGCATCGCGTTGTACATGATCGTCATCGCGGTCTGCGGGCCCAGGCCGACCACCGTGGAACCGTTGCAGGTCGGGCTCGTCGGCTGCCCGTTGGTCGGATTGGAACCCTCGGCGAGCAAGTAGAACCAGTGGTTGCCGGGACCGGCTGCGGCGTGGACCTCGGTCGTGGGGATCGCGTTCGAATAGCAGTTGGGGTCGCCGAGCGCGGCCGGATTGGCCATGTTCCGGATCGGCCCGCTGCCGACCAGGTTGATCTGCTCGCCCACGGTGAAGTCGGGAACGTCGAACGGCGCGGGCTCGTTGGCGAACCACTCGGTCGACGCACCGAAGGTGTCGGCGACGAACTCCTGTGTGCCGTTGCCCGAGATCCCCCCGGGGGTGTGATCGTCGACGCCGTGACCATTCTCGTGGGCGATCACGTCGATCGCGCCGATCCACTGGTTGGCGTTGTTGTGTCCGACCTGGACCTGGGTGCCGTCGTAGAATGCGTTCACGTCGGCGAGGCCGACCCGGATCGGCCAGGCGCCGCCCGCCCCGTCCATCGCGTTGCGGCCAAGCCACTGGCTCAGCATCCGGACCTCGGTCTGCGCGCCGAACAGCGCGTCCACGCAGCCGGTCTCCCGGACGGTGGCGTTGCCATTGCCCCACACATCGTCCGCGCCGCTGAAGATCGTGTTGTTGGCTGCGTCCTGACAGCTCAGGTTGGTGACCGTGGGGTCGCGCATCGAGAACGTGCTCCCCGACAGTGTCGTGTTGAGCGTGACCGGGTTGGGGCCGTTCCATGCCGAGGTACCGGTGCCGTACAGGACGTGCTCCTGCTCGCGCAGCACGGTGCCGTCGATCGCATCGACGTCCACGGTGAGCCGGCTGATGCCATTGGCGCCGAAGCCGTCGACGGTGGACTCCCATGCAAGCCGCGGGCTGGTGCCGAGGGCGTTCACCACGAGCTGGGTACCCTCGATGCGGGTCACGCTACGCAGCCGCAGGGTCGCGATCGCCTCTGCGCCGCCCTGGGTCAGCGTGGGCGTGATCGAAGCAAGGGCGATCGGGTGCTCCAGCGCGACCGAGGTGTAGATGTTCTGGCCCGCGCCGTCCATCACCATCACGAAGTCGCCACCCACCACGGGAACCCCGGCGTAGGTGCGCTCGTACGCTACATAGAACAGTCCACGGGACGACTCGAGCTTGCTCTGCACGAAGGCGTCGTGGGGACTGGCCTGGAGAACCGCCGGCAGGCTGGCAACGAGCGCGGCTGCGTTGTTGCTGGCAAGGGCGTGAGCTGCGGGAAGGCCGGGTGCCGCTGGGGCTCCCATGGCCTGTGCCCTTGCCACTCCGGGTGCACTTCCTACCCTGGCGACCGTGCCATCCGGCGTCGCTCCCGTGCTCAGGATGTCCGGATCACCGGCGCAGCCTGCGAAGATCACTGCCGTCGATACGGCCAGAAAACAAGATCCAATCGTTCTGTTCATCAACTGCCTCCTCTCGGGGATGCGACTGTATGTCGCGCCATGCGGTCGAAATGCGCCTCACTGGTGGGCATTACGCTGCATCTACGAAAAGCGACACGCACATTGGGACCATCAGGTTTCCAAAGGTGACCCCTTTCCCTACCTGCTTGCTTACCGTCGCTGTTGCCGGCCGCGAGGTCCGCTTCGCGATCCACGCCACCCGTGGCGGCGGTGTGCTCCACACCACGTTGCGCGACGACGGCCGGGCGATGACGGGCGAGGTCACAGGGGCGCGCGGCGACCGTCCCGTTCCAGCTGACCCGGATCAGGGACGCCCGGTTCACGCCGCCGCACCGAGCCCATCACGGACTGCCAGCGCGGCGTCGATCGGTGGAACAAGACGAACAAGTTCCACCGCCCGATTGACATGTGGCCGGCCACCGGTTCACGCCCGATGGCGAGCTGCTCGACGCGGCCGCGTTCGCCGCGCGGCGCGGCGTGGAGCTGCGGAGCCTCGCGCGTATCCTGTGCCGGCTACACGCAATTGCAGTCGGTCTCGTTCGTCCCCTTGGGACAGTTCGCCACGGTGGCAGTCCGAATGGTCGCTGTGAATGGCCCAGCGACGAGCAAGGGACTTGCAACGACGGGTCTCGATGGCTCCGGGCCGTCAGTGCGGCTTCTGGCCGCCGTCGCAGGGGTCGCTGATGCGCGGGACGGCGGCGGGCTCCGGCTTGGGCTGGGCGTCCGGTTTCTTGCCCTGATCCTCGGCAGGCGGGGGCGGGGCAGGTTGCTTGGCAGCGGGCTTCTTCGCTCCACACGCCGCACACACGAGTAACAGAACGCAAAGCGTCTTCATCACCGGCCATCCTAGCGGATGTCGCTCGGTCGCGGTCGGCTCGCATGGCGAATCTGCCGGCGCGCGCAGCCGCGACGCCACGCGATCCGCGAGACGCGCGGCTAGGACTTCTTGAGCAGGTCGGCGAAGGTGCCGAGGCGGGTCGGGGCGTGGGCCCTGGTCACCGCGGCGACGTCGGCGTCGGTGCCGCCGGCCGAGGCGGCCATCGACAGGCCGATCCGGCGGCGGTCGTGATCGACCGAGAGCACGACCGCCTCGACGTCCTGGCCGACCGACACCACCTCCTTGGGGTGGTTGATCCGGCGGCCTGCGCCGAGCTCGCTGATGTGGACCAGGCCCTCGACGCCCGGGGTGATCTCGACGAACGCGCCGAACTGCGAGAGCCGGGTGATCTTGCCGCGGACGCGGGCGCCCTCGACGAGCGAGGCGGCGGCGTCGCGCCACGGGTCGCTGGCGAGCGCCTTGAGCGAGAGGCTGATCCGCTCGCTCTTGTCGCCCTTGGCGGCGGGCTCGATCTTGAGGACGGCGACGTCGAGCTCCTGACCGAGGCTGAGCGCGTCCTCGGGGCGCTCGACGCGGGCGTAGCCGAGCTCGGAGATGTGCAGCATGCCCTCGATGCCGCCGAGGTCGATGAACGCGCCGAACGGCTTGAAGCCGACGACCTTGCCGCGCAGGACGGCACCGGGCTCGAGCTTCTTGCGGGTCTCGGCGGCGCGGCGGGCGTTGTCCTCCTCGAGCAGCACGCGGCGCGACAGCACGAGGTTGCGCGGCTCGTAGCGCGTGATGCGAAACGTGAGGCGCTGGCCGATGTAGATCGCGAGGTCGTCGATGAACCGGACGTCGAGCTGGGACGCGGGGCAGAACCCGCGGACGCCGGCGACGTCGACCGAGACGCCGCCCTTGACGACCTCGGTGACCGCGCCCTCGACCGGGATGCCGAGCTCCATGGCCTGCTGCAGCTCGGCGCGCGCCTCGGGGCCGCGGCCGAGCTTGACGCGCAGGGTGAGCACGCCGCCGGCGTCGCCGATCACGCGCGCCTCGATCGTGTCGCCGAGCTTGATCAGGAGCTTGCCGTCGGGATCGCTGACCTCGCTGCGCTCGAGCTGGCCCTCGGCCTTGCCGCCGACGTCGACGAACACCGCGTCCTTGCCGATCGAGATCACCTTGCCCGCGATCTGGTCGCCGACCCGCGGGCGCTTCTTCGCGCGGGGGGCGCCGCGCTCGCTCTCGGCGAGCATCGCCGCGAAGTCTTCGTCTTGATCGGCCATCGCGCGCACTCTACGCGGCAGACGCCGGGGAGGCCAGCGCACCGCCGGGAAAGCCCTGAACGCCGGTGAGGCGGGTCAGCGCGGGGCGGCGGAGACGCGGCGCAACTGCGGAATCTCCTCGATCATCGGCAGCGGAACGCCGAGCTGGTCGGACAGCAGCGTGAGCACGCGCAGCGTGATGCCGAAGATCACGCCGTGCGGGATGCGGATCGCCGGGTAGAGCAGGGTCTCGCCGTCGTGGAGGACGTGGCTGGTGGCGTTGCCGAGATCCCACAGCGCGGCGACCGGCAGCCAGAACGCGAGGTCGATCTCCGGACCGGCGGCGAGCGGCGGCGGCGCGGCGCCGGCGAACCACACGAACGGGTCGAGCAGCAGCAGGCGCTCGCGGCCGGCGAGGCGAACGCGGAGCCGGGCAGCGGCACGAGGTCGGCCTCGGGGACGTCGAGGCCGACCTCCTCGCGCAGCTCGCGCCGCGCGGTCGCCGGGGGCGCCTCGTCGCCGTTGCGCCGGCCGCCGGGCAGTGCGATGTGCTCGGACCACGGGTCGCCCTGCCAGCGGGCGCGGCGGATCAGGCACAGGCTCGGCGCGCGCTCGGAGCCGGCGACGATGGCGCACACCGCGGCGCGCAGCGGCTCGCCGGTCACGGGGCCGTCGGCCGGTGGGGTGTGGTGGAGGGCGGTGCGCAGCGCGGCGAGGCCGGTCATCGCAGGTGGCATACCGCGAGCGGCGGGGGGCGCGCAGCGCGATCGCGGGCCACCGCCGGCCGCCCGCCGGGACTCACTCGAGGAACGGGGCCAGCGCGGCCCGGATCTCCAGGTCGTAGCTGCCCGCCTCGCCGTACGCGCTGCGTGCAGCCGCGAGCGGTAAGCGGTCGTAGGAACGTCCGGGTTGCATGCCCCTCCACCTCCGAGGCGAAACGCTCGGTTGTCCCGCCACGGTATCCACGCGCACCGGTCGCCGGCCATGACGGCCGATCACGGCGGATCACGTTTGGCTCGCGGCGCGTGCACCGGCGGACGGCGATGCCGCGCGCGGCTCGGTCGGCGCGGGGGAGACCACCGGCACCGCCGAGAGCTCGAGCCCGGCGGGTGTGAGGTAGCCGACACGGCGCATCGCCCAGTCCCACGCCCGGGTCGGCAGGATCGCGCTCAGCCACACCGCCACGCGGTTGAGCCGCGGCGTGACGTAGCGCGCCGCCGGGCGCCGGGCCTCGACCGCGCGGGCGATCGCGCGCGCGACCACGATCGGGTTCGCGGCAAAGCGGTCGGCCGCCTTCGACATCTTCTCGTAGTGGGCGAGCGCGCGGCCGTACGGCGTCGCGGCGAAGCCGTCGAGCCCGGCCGCCGCGGTGGTCTCGAACGAGGTGCGGATCACGCCGGGCTCGATCAGCGCGACGTCGATGCCGAACGGCGCGAGCTCGTAGCGCAGCGCGTCCGACAGCGACTCGACCGCGTACTTGGTCGAGTTGTACACGCCGAAGTACGGCAGCGTGATCCGACCGCCCAGGCTCGACACGTTGATGATCCGGCCGGCGCGGCGCGCGCGCATGGCGGGCAGGAACGCGCGCGTCACGCTCATCAGGCCGAACACGTTGGTCTCGTACTGCCGGCGCAGCTCGGCGTCCGAGATCTCCGACGTCGGCCCGAGCACGCCGAACCCGGCGTTGTTGATCAGCGCGTCGAGCCCGCGCTCGCCGGTCAGCCGGGCGACTGCCTCGACCGCCGCGGCGATCGAATCCGGCCGGGTGACGTCGAGCGGGATGACGTCGAGCTTGCCGGCGAGCCCCCGGGCCTCGGCCGCGAGCCTGGCGAGCTCGGTGGGCTTGCGCCCGCTGGCGATCACGTGGTGGCCGAGCCGGGCGAGGTGGAGGGCGGTGGTGCGGCCGATGCCCGCGGTCGCGCCGGTGATGAGGACGGTCTTCGAGGTCGACATGGCAAGGCTCCTTGGAATGAACGTTCATTCCGAATGCAGGCAAAGATTCCAATGAGTTCGAGGGTCACGGGCTCCATCACCGCGCCGTCAGGTCAGGCGCGGATCGCTTCCCACATGCATTGCTCGGCGAGCTTCCAGTCGGCCTCGCCGAGCGGCCGGTCATCATCGACGCAGCCGCGGATCACGCCGATGAACCCGCCCATCACCAGCCCCATCAGCACGCGCGGATCGCCGGGCTTGAGCTCGCCGCGCGCCTGGGCGGCGACCACGACCTCGCGGAACATCGCGGTCATCCGCTGCTCGATCTCGCGGCTCCGGGCGTCGAGGTAGCGCGCGTGGTGGTGCAGCTCGTGGAACACGAACGAGCTCGGATGATCGATCGCGAACCGCGCCATCCGCATCCACAGCACGCGGAACTGCTCGCGGGTCGGCGCGGTGGCCGGGAACTCGTCGAGCGCGACCTGCCCGAACCGCAGCTTGTGCTCGCGGTAGAGCTCGTTGACCAGCGCCTCCTTGGACTCGAAGTAGCGGTAGATCGTGCCCGCCCCCACGCCCGCGCGCTCCGCGATCTCGGGCACCGCGGTGCCGTAGAACCCGCGCTCGACGAACAGCCCCAGCGCCGCGGCGAGGATGGCCTCGCGCTTGTCGGCCTTGTCGCCCGCGAGCTTGCGGCCGCCGATCGCGGTCTGGCTCGGCCGGCCCGGCGGCTCGCTCGCCTCGCTCGCCCCTGGCGCCGCCGCATCGGGGGGCTCGACCGCCGGCGCGGTGCGCGCGCGTGCGGGCGATGCCTTGGGATGCGCCGGGCTGGTCATGACCCGCGGAATGAATATTCATTCCGCGTTCACGATGCAACCGAGTTTCGCGGTTTTTCTTTCAAATGACCGAAACTACATCGAGATCGGTCACGCGATCCTGGCGTCCTTCTTGAGGAGAGTCGGTCGGTCGAGCAGGCTCGCCGCGGCCGGGGGCGGCGCGTCCCGGGACGGTTCGCAAGGGTCGCCGTGCGCAATCACGCGCGCACCGGATCGTGGTCGACGGCGAGCGGCGGGCAGTTGCATCGATCACGCCCCGGCGGACAGGGCTGTGGGGCGGACCCTGTCGGGGACTGCAGTTCCCGACAACCGAGCTGTTCCGCATGTGCGATCGAGATCCCGCGGAGATGCACCGGAGGTCGCCCCGCCGCTGCGGCCGCGAGCGTCGTGCGCCGGTGCGATCGCGGCGATCGCGTGTGGCGCGTCGCACGGCCGGCGACGCAGCGGGCTCGGCGCGCGAGTTGCTCCTCTGCCGCGCCATGTTGCGAGCTCTCTGGATCGCATTGTGCTTCTCCGCATGCACTGCCGCCGATCCCGGCATGGCGCCCGACGGTGGTGCCGGCGACGCGTGCGCGGAAGCGAAGACCCATGGCGACCTGGCGTGGATCCAGGCCAACGTGTTCACGCCGTCGTGCGCGGTCGGCGGCTGCCATCACGCGTCGGCGGCGGGAGCCGGCCAGCTCAGCCTCGATGACGGGGTTTCCCACCTGCAGCTCGTGAACGCCGCCTCGACCAGTGCCACCAGCTGGATGCGCGTGGTGCCGAGCGACGCGAGCAAGAGCTACCTGCTGGTCGCGCTCGGTGCGCAGTCCGGCCCGCGGCCGGCCGATGGCCTGATGCCGCTCGGCAGCCGGTCGCTGTGCAGCGAGGAGGTCGACGCGATCCGGCGGTGGATCAAGGCCGGCGCCCCGCCGTGATCGACGATCGGCCATCCAGCTCATCGCGGTCCCGGATCGCGATGGCCTCGGGCGGCTAGCCGCCGATCGTGCCGAGGATCACGCGCGACGCCCCGGTCCACTCCAGGACCTGCCAGATCGCCAGCAGCAGGGCCCCGAGCGTCGCCGGCAGCTTCCACCAGTTCTCGCCGATGAACGGAATCGTCGGATCGGGCGCAGGCTTGACCGCCTCGATCTCGGCCCACGTGCTCGCGATGCGCTGGATCGCGTCGCGGTACCGTCCGCGCAGCACGGTCGCGTTGTACACGAGCCGCGCGGCCAGGATCGCGATCAACAGCTGTCCGGCAATGACCGGGATCAAGTAGGCGAACACGAACGACGCACCGGGGGCGCTCATGTGTCGAATCCACAACACGGTGGGCGCGAGCCCGAGCGCAAACGCGAGGATCGTCCAGATGTGCAGGAACGAGACATAATCGCCGACGCCGCACTGCCCGTCGGATGCGAGCGGCTGGACCGGTGTGGGCACGAAATCACGTGCACCCAGCAACCACAGCAATGTCGCGGGCACGCTGAAGATCGCGACGATGCCGATCATCGACAGCAAGGTGGAGCCCCAGGTCCAGGGCCACACCACCCAGCTGTCGCTGCCGATCGAGATCTTGTGCGACGGGTCGATGCTGAGGCACAGGGTCATCACGGTGACCACCACGCCGAACACAAGGATTGCGCGCTGCACCGGGCGCCATCTGGTCATGATCTGCGCGTGACGTTCGCGGATGATCTGCTTGCCGGACCGCAGCAGGGCCTTGACCGTGAGCCAGGCGACGAGCAGATCGATGAAACCGAGCGCGATGCGGGAACCGAGGTCATAGCCGCCGAGCGTCAGCCGCTGCTCGTGCTCGCGCAGAGCGGCGTAGCGCGCGCGCTCCTCATCGACTCGCCGGGCCGCGTCCGCGACGCCCGGCGCCGCCGGTTGATCGAGGATCCGCTGCAGCTCGAGCTCTCGGCTGTGCGAGCGCGCGCAGTCGTCGGCCACGCGGACTCGCTCACCGAACCAGTACGGCAGCCGATCTCTGGACTCGCGCAGCGCCTTCCGGGTCGCGGCCGCGCCTCGCGGCGGGTTGGATTGCGACGACTGGATCTCGACAGGATCGGGGCAACCGGCGGACACCGCGCGGAGTGTCCGATACCAGGGCGGATCCGGGATCGCGACGCCGAACATCCCCACGAGATAGATCAGGCAGCCGATCTGCAGCCCGATCAGGGCCCCGCGATGCACCAGGTCCGCCGGATCGGAGATCGGGCGGGGCTCGATGGCGTCACTCATGGGTCGACGATAGCCGACTCATGTGTGCTTCACCGGAGCGATCGACCCTGGGCCCGTCGAGCGCGGCGTGACACTCCGGTGCTTGCGCTCGATGTCGCGGCGGTCCGGCGGCGGGCCGGCCGGGTGCTCCGCACCGGCTTGCTCAGGCCCTGGCGAGCCTCGGCGGCGGCGCGCGCCTTCGACATCGCCCAGCTGCAGATCGGGCACGCCGCCGGGTCGTGGCCGCGCGCGGGGCAGTACTGGCGGCCGAAATAGATGATCTGCAGGTGCAGCGTGTTCCATCGCTCGCGCGGGAACACCGCCTTGAGGTCGTGCTCGACCTCCTCGACGCTGCGCGCCCGCGACAGCTGCCAGCGCCCGGCGAGCCGGTGGATGTGGGTGTCGACCGGGAACGCCGGCTCCTGGAACGCCTGCGCCATCACGACGCTCGCGGTCTTGTGGCCCACGCCGGGCAGCTCCTCGAGCGCCGCCATGTCGCGCGGGACCTCGCCGCCGTGCTCGGCGACCAGGATGCGGCTCATGCCGGCGATCGACCTGGCCTTGCTCGGCGCGAGGCCGCAGGTCCGGATGTACGGCATGATCTGCGGCGCGGTCAGCTTCGCCATCGCGCGGGCGTCCGGCGCGCGCGCGAACAGCGCGGGGGTGACCAGGTTGACCCGCGCGTCGGTGCACTGCGCCGACAGGATCACGGCGACCAGGAGCTGGAACGGGTCGCCGTGGTCGAGCGGGATGTCGACCGCTGGAAAGTGGCGATCGAGGATCTCCATGATGCGTGCCGCACGCGCCTTGCGATCGCGGGGCA
This sequence comes from Kofleriaceae bacterium, assembly GCA_041495365.1. Lineage (GTDB taxonomy): Bacteria > Myxococcota_A > Polyangia > Haliangiales > Haliangiaceae > JABFXX01. Next base: position 25,850 of record JBGQCL010000095.1, read on the forward strand.
GCACAGCGGCAGTGGTCTCGACCGGCGCGATGTCCGGCGGTGGCGGGCTCGCCGCGCGGTCGGTCTTGGGGGGCGTGGTCATAGTGGCAGGGCCGCCTGGGCGGCGACCGGCGCGGGGCGCGGCGGCGGGTGATAGGTGAGATCGTCGTCGATGCGGGCCCCGGGCGGCAGCGGCGCGCGCAGCACCAGCTTGCCGGCCTCGAGCGACGCGACGGCCTGGCCGTCGAGGTAGAGCACCAGGTTGCCGACGATCGCCGGGACGCGCGGGCCGGGCGACAGGATGCCGACGAGGTTGACCGGATCGGTCGCGGCGACCCGGCAGACGTCGGGGCTCGGGCCGGGATGGCGGACGGCGCGGAGCTCGTCGAGCGCCTCGGGCAAGGCGAACTGCTCGCCGACGAAGCCGGTGACGAACCGGCCGCCGCGGATCTCGCCGCGGGCCTCGAGCCGGCGCAGCGCGATCCGCAGATCGCGCCACGGCGGGAGGCTGGACTCGCGGAGCACGAGATCGCGGAACACCACGCCATACCGGTGCAGGAGCTGGCGGGCCGAGGCCTCGGCGTCGACCGAGGCGCTGTCGGTCGGCGGCAGCAGCGACCACCGGCCGGCGGCGGTGGGCAGCGAGCGCAGCGCGTGGCCGGGTCGCTCGCGGTCGCGGGTGCGCGCCTTGCGGATCGCATCCTGCCACTTGCGGACCGGCGTGGTGGTGGCGGAGGTCGCGGTCATCCGATCGAAGTGGCTCTTGACCTCGCCGCGGCGGCGCGAGACCAGGACGCGCAGGCTGGCGAAGCCGTCGGCGGTCGCCAGGCCGGCGCCGACCAGCTCCCACAGCGCGTCCTCGATCTCGTCGGGCGGCAGGTCGATCGTGGCGACCAGATCGGCGAGGAACGAGGCGCCGGCGGTGGCGAGGTGATCGCGGACCGAGACGGCCTGGGGGCCGAGCGCGGGCGGCTCGCTCTGGCTGACCGCGGCGGCAGCGCGCAGCCACGAGGCGTCGCGGCGGAGCATCAGCGTGAGCGGGGCCGAGCGCGACGGGGCCGAGCGGCCGGGGCGCGGCGGCGGGGATGCGACGGGAGCGTCGGCCTCGGGCGAGGGCGCACGGCGGGGCGGGGAGGAGTCGCGGCGTGGCGGCGCCTCGCGATCCGAGGCGATCAGCGCGAGGGTCTCGCGCAGGAACTGCTCGCGCTCGTCGAGCGGATCGGTGTCGGGGGGATCGCCGATGGGGACCGTGTCCGGGCCAACGGCGTGGCTCGTGTCGGCGGGGCCGTGTGCCGCCCCCCACGTGGGGGCCGGACGGCGAGCGTCGCTCGCGTCGGCGGCGCGGTGCGAACGATCTGCCCCGGAGATCTGGTTTGCCTCGCACGGTTCCGCGGAATCGTCGGCGGGGTGGCTCGCGGCCGAGGCACTGTCTGTGGGCCCCCACGTGGGGGCGGGACGGCGAGCGTCGGTCGTGACGCGAGGACGGGGCGCATCGCCCGCGTGGAGGATCCGGGTCTCCTCGGACGCTTCCGCGGAATCGTCGGCAGGGACCGCGCCCTCGTCGGCGGGGTGGCTCGCGGCCGAGGCACTGTCTGTGGACCCCCACGTGGGGGCGGGACGGCGAGCGTCGGCCGTGACGCGAGGACGGGGCGCATCGCCCGTGTGGGAGATCGGGTTTGCCTCGGACGCATCCGCGGAATCGTGGCCAGGGCCCGGAGAGCGAGCGACGCTCGCACTGTGGGCATCACCCGCACGGGAGGTCGGGCCGTCCCCGGACGCTTCCGCGGAATCGTTGGCGGGGGCCGGGCGGCGAGCCGCGGGCGGCCGGCTGCGTGCGCGCTCGAGCGCGGCGGTGAGCTTCGCGCTCCGCGAAGCGGACGATGGCAAGGAGGACTCGTCGACGCCCGCCGGCTCCTCGAGATCCTCGGAGCGCTGGCGAAGCATCGCACTGCGCGTGACCAGCGTGACGATCACGCTGGCATCGTGGGGCGGGCACTTGCCGGCGATCGCCGCGGCCGCCGCGGCGGCGATCTGATCGCGAGGCGCGCCGGCGAGCCGGGCGGCCTCGGCGCCGGCCTCGGCGAGGTTGTACGGATCGCCCGGCTTGTCGGCGGGGTGGTTCGCGCGCGGATCGCGCCTCGCGGCGCCGGGCTCCGGCGCGGGGCTGGCAGCGGTCTCGGCGTCGATCTCCTCGTCGGCGTCCGGGGACTCCGGTCCGGTGGCGGCGCGGCGCGGGCTGAGCCGGCACCACGCGACCTGGCCGGTGAGGCAGAGCTGATCGAGCCAGCTCTGATCGTAGCCGTGCAGGCGCGCCGGCAGGACCTCGCGTTCCCAGGCGCCGGCCGCGGTCTCGAAGCCCTGGAGCTGCTCGACGATGCGCAGCAGGCCGTCGGCGCCGATCAGCTGGGTGTGCCGGGCGACGCGCTGCCAGCGCAGGACGAAGCGCATCAGGGCGGCGGCGCTGACCGGCTCGATCTCCTTGCGCAGCCGGGCGAGGGTGAGGCGGTGGATCCGCGCGAGCACGCGGCGGTTGCACCACTCCAGGTCGTACAGCGCGGCGCTGTCGCCGGCGGCGGCCAGGGCCTCGCGCGCGGTGGTGGCGCCGCGCCGGGGCGCCGGGGCGGCGGAGGTGAACGAGCCGCGCAGGATCGCGCCGTCGGCCTCGAGCGCGAGCAGGGCGGCGAGCACGTCGGGGAGCGGCAGGCCGAGCTCGCCGGCGAGGTCGCGCGCGCCGACCGGGCCGCGGTGGTCGAGGTGGGCAGAGAC
>JBGQCL010000096.1:0-28574 GCA_041495365.1 Kofleriaceae bacterium
TGCCGAACGTCATCATCTTCCAGTTCAACCCCGAGACCCTGCGCCACGCGTTAACCCAGCCGACGCCCGCCGCCCAGCCCGGCCAGGCCGGCGGCAACCCGCTGGCGATCACCGGGGTGCCCGGCGAGACGTTCTCGTTCAGCCTCTCGCTCGACGTGACCGACCAGCTGTCCGATCCCGATGGGGAGGTCCGCGCCCACGCGGAGGAGGTCGGGCTCCACCCGCGGCTCGCCGCGCTCGAGATGCTCCTGTTCCCCATCCCGGTGCCGCCCGGCGCCGCCACCCAGAGCCGTGCGACGCCGGCCGCGCAGGTTCCGGTCGTGCTGTTCGTGTGGGGGGCCAACCGGATCGTGCCGGTGCGGGTGACCAGCCTGATGTTCACCGAGAAGCTCTACGACACCGCGCTCAACCCGACCCACGCCGACGCGCAGATCGAGCTGCGCGTCCTGACGCCCGACGAGCTCGCCGCGGTCACCGGCCGGGCCGGCGGGATCGCGGTGTCCGCGTACAGCCACACGCTGACTCAGCGCGCCACGTGGGCCACCGCCCAGGTCGGCGACGCGGCGCGCACCACCATCGGGCTGCTCGCCACCATCCGGTGATCCATGTTCTTCCCCGGTAGCCGTTACGCCAAGGCCAGCACGTACACCGTCCGCACCGCGAGCGGCGCGACCGTCACTGCGGTGCGCCTGCCGATCCGCCCCCGCCCGCCGATCCGCGGCTTCCACACCCGCAACGACACCCAGCGGCCCGATCTGATCGCCGCCCACTACCTCGGCGACGCCACCGCCGCCTGGCGGCTGTGCGACGCCGGTGACGCGATCGCGCCCGACGCGCTGGTGGCGCGCGCCCTGATCGCCATCCCGGCGGAGGAGCGCCGGGGATGAGCGACAGCCTTCAGGTGCTGTTCGGCGATCCGGCGGAGGCGGCCGCGGCCGACTTCTATGGCGCGATCGGATCGCTGGAGGTCGAGGAGAACGCCGATCTGCCCGGCGCGTTCCAGCTCACACTGCCGATCGCCACCGAGGGCGCCGCCGGGTCGGAGGACTTCACGCTGCTCGGTGACGTCCGGTTCCAGCCGTACGCGCGGATCGCGGTGGTCGCGACCGCGAGCGGTCAGTCGTCCGCGTGCATCTTCGACGGCTGCGTCCTGTCGCACAAGATCCACGTCGACCGCGGCTCTGCCGCGTCGACGCTGCGGGTGTGGGGCCAGGATCTGTCGTGCCTGATGAACCTGAAGGAGCAGGTACGGCCGTGGGAGGACTCCGACGGCGCCATCGCCAACCACATCTTCGGCGAGTACCACCTGGCCACTGCCGACGCGAACACCGACGACGATACCCCGGCTCACCCGGCCAGCGCCCAGACGCTCATGCAGCGGGCGACCGACGCCCAGTTCCTGCGCGATCGCGCGCGCCGCCGCGGCCGGCTGTTCCGCGTGTGCTGCAGCGACACGCCGGGACAGAACACCGGCTACTTCATCAAGCCCGACCTGACCGGGCCGGCGGTCGGCACGCTGACCCTCCATCCGCAGCCAGGGCAGGAGCGCACCGCGCCGTCGCGGGTCGACGCGCTCGACTTCGAGTGGGACGTCGCGCGGCCGACCTCGGTGCTCGGGTCGGTGCTGCTCGCCGGCAGCAAGGACGCCGTGACCGGCGACACCCAGGACGCCGCCCAGCGGCTCCTCGACGGCCGCTCGCTCGCCGACTTCGCCGGCAGCGACCATGTGATGGAGACGCGCCTCACCACCAGCGCCGACAGCGCCGGCGAGTTGCAGCGGCGTGCGCAGTCGCTATTGCGCGAGGCCGCGTGGTTCGTGAAGTGCGAGGGCGAGACCGACCTGGCTCGGATGGGCGCGGTCCTGCGGGCCACGACCGTGGTCGAGGTGGCCGGTGCCGGCAAGCTGCACTCCGGGAACTACCTGGTGTGGAGCGTGCGCCACATCATCACCGCGCAGCAGCACCGCATGCGGTTCGTGCTGGTCCGCAACGCGATCGGCGATCCCTGATCGAGGCATGACGACGCCATGAACGAACAGATCCTGATGGACCTCGTCGAGAGGATCCGCAACCGCTTCTACGGCAAGTACCGCGGCACGGTCACCGAGGTCGGCGGCGACGCCCGCATCAAGGCGCTGGTCCCCGCGGTGCTGGGCGACAAGCCGACCGGCTGGTGCTCGCCGTGCGTGCCGTACGCCGGCGATCAGGCGGCGATCGCGTTCCTGCCCGAGAAGGACGCCGGCGTGTGGATCGAGTTCGAGGGCGGCGACGTGTCGCATCCGATCTGGGTCGGCTGCTACTGGCACGACAGCGAGCTGCCGAGCCGGGTGGCGCCCGAGGTGAAGGTGATCAAGACCAAGGGCAACCAGCAGATCGTGCTCGACGACAAGGATCACACGATCACCATCACCGACTCCAACCAGAACCGCGTGACCCTCGATCGCAACGGGATCACGATCGTGCGCGGCAGCGGCAAGCTGGTGGTGAGCGACGGCAAGGTCAGCGTCAACGACGGCGCGATGGAGGTGACCTGATGGCGTCCCACTTCCTGACCATGACCACCTCGATGTCGTGCCCGCACGGCGGCACCGTGACGCCCTCGACCAGCAACACGCGGGTGACCGCCGATCGCAACATGATCCTGCGCTCGACCGACAACTTCACGATCGGCGGCTGCACGTACATGCGCGGCCCGGTGCCTAACCCTTGCGTGAGCGTGCGCTGGGACGTCCACGCCGAGCGCCACACCTCCGCCGGCGATCCGTCGCTGACCGTGGACAGCGTCGGCCTGTGTCTCGACGGCAGCGGCGGCACGCAGGGCACGGTGACCATCTCGTCGACCCAGTCGCGAGGAGCCGGGACCTGACCATGGCCGGCGAGCGCCACGACTACGCGTTCCCGTTCCGCATCGACCACGCGTCGCGCCAGGCGGCGCGCGCCGGCTACGCCGAGCACGTGAAGCAGATGGTCATCCAGGTGCTGCTCACCTCGCCGGGCGAGCGCGCTGATTTGCCCGAGTTCGGCTGCGGCCTGCGCGCGCTGCTGTTCGCCGGCAACTCGAGCGCGCTGGCGGTGACCTGTCAGATGATGGTGCGGCAGGCCTTGACCCGCTGGCTCGCCGAGCACCTCACGGTCGTCCGGGTCGAGGTGCTGCCGCCGGCCGCCACGCCCGAGGAGAACCAGCTCGACCTGCGGGTCGAGTACGTGCTGGTGACGACCGGGACGACCCACGGCGTGGACGTGCAGGTGATCTGAGATGAGCACCGAACGCGATCGGCGCGCCGCGCTCGCCCGGCAGGAGGCCCTGAACGGGATCGACTTCGTCGAGGTCCGCGACGACGCCGAGCGGCTCTTGCGGGTGCACTTCATGCGCCCGCGGCCCGACAACGCGGCGCTCGCGGCGGCGCTCACCGCGGCCACCATCACCGGCGGCGAGATCATCACGACGGTCGTGGTCGAGCCGTGGACCGCGGCGAGCTGGAGCGTCGATGGCGACGGGCGGCCCATGCTCGACCTCGTGGTCGCCGCGCCCGGCGACTTCTCCACGTACACGCTGACCCTGGCCACCACGCCGCGGCGCCTCGATCCGGTGTTCGACCACGTGGCGTTCTCGTTCAAGGCTCGCTGCCGGTCGACGATCGACTGCGAGGCGGTCGCGCCGGTGTGCCCGCTGGCCGCCGACGCCGCGCCACCGATCGACTACCTGGCGAAGGACTTCCAGAGCTTTCGCAAGGCGCTGTCCGACTTCTCGCGGCTGCGCTATCCGGCGTGGCAGGAGCGCTCGGAGGCCGATCTCGGCGTGATGTTCATGGAGGCACTGGCCAGCCTCGCCGACGACCTGAGCTACCAGCAGGATCGCATCGCGGCCGAGGCCTGGCTGGACACCGCCACCCAGCGCCGGTCGCTGGTGCGGCTGGCCCGCCTGGTCGACTATGAGCCGCGGGTCGCCACCGCCGCGCGGGTGTGGGTCCACTTCACGGTGGCCGACGGGTGGACCGGCGTCATCCCGGCCGGCCTGGGGCTGAGCGCGCTGGCGCCCGACGGGACGCCGGTCGACTTCGAGACCGGCACCGGGCTCGCCGATCCCGAGACCTATCCGGCGGCGGCGACGTGGAACGCAATGACGCCGTACTGGTGGGACGACGACCAGCAGTGCCTGCCGCCCGGCGTCACCTCGATGTGGCTGGTAGCGCCCGCGATCGCGCTGGCGCCCGGCCGGCGGCTGTCGATCGAGACCCGGCCCGAGCTCGCCGGCGATCGGCCGCTGCGCCAGATCGTGGAGCTCGTCGCGGTGGCCGCGCCGACCGCCGATCCGCTGTTCCCGGAGCTGGGCGCCCGCGTCGTCGAGATCACGTGGCGCGCCGAGGACGCGCTGACCGTCGAGCGCGATCTGGAGCGCACCACGGTCGCCGGCAACCTGGTCCCGGCGACCCAGGGCCGCCGCCACACCGAGCGCTTCATGACCACCCGCGACTGGGCGCCGTCGCGCGGCGTACAACGCGCGATCGTCCGCACCGGCGCCAACCGGACCCGCCAGTTCCTCTACACGCTGGCGCGCTCGCCGCTGGCGTGGCTGGCGCAGGACGATCCGGCGGAGGCGCCGCGCCCCGAGCTCCACCTGACCGAGCTCTCGGCCGGCGGCCGTGGGTGGCCGTGGCGGCGGCGCCTGCTCGAGGCCACATCGCCGCGCGAGGCCATCACCGTGGAACCGATGCGCTACCGCACGATCGACGCCGGCGTCGGCGTGGCCGAGATCGACGGCGACGACGGCGACACCATCCGGTTCGGCGACGGCGTGTTCGGCGCCATCCCCGGCGACGGCGCGGTGTTCGAGGTGACCTACCGCACCGGCGGCGGCACCCGCGGCAACGTCGCCGCCGACGCCATCGAGCGCGTCGACCACGCCGGCGCGTTCGCCGGCACCGCGGCCGCGGTGGTCGCGGTCGGCAATCCGTTGCCCGCCGAGGGCGGCGCCGATCAGGAGCCGGCCGATCGCGTGCGCGAGATGGCGCCGCAGGCGTTCCGCGCCCGCCAGTTCCGCGCGGTGCGCGCCGAGGACTACCAGGACGCCGCCAGGACCCTGCCGTGGGTGCAGCGCGCCGGCACCAGCTTCCGCTACACCGGGAGCTGGCTGTCGGTGTTCACCGCCGCCGATCCGCAGGCCAGCGAGGCGCTGCCGGTCGAGCGCATGGTCGAGCTCACCCGGCTCCTCGATCGCTACCGTCTCGCCGGGTACGAGTCGTTCGCGCTGGCGCCGCGCTACGCGTCGCTCGATCTCGACGTCACGGTGTGCGCGCGCCCCGACGCGTTCCGCGGCGACGTGAAGCGCGCGGTGCAGGCCGCCCTCGACACCGGCGGGCACCCCGACGGCAGCCGCGGCTTCTTCCATCCTGATCGCTTCACGTTCGGCGTCGCGCTCGAGCGCAGCGGGCTCGAGGCGGTGATCCAGGAGGTGCCCGGCGTCGACGGCGTGGTCGAGGTCAACTACCGGCGCCGCGGCCACACCCGCGACTACATCGCGATGCCCGACTTCGTCCCGGTTGCGCGAGACGAGATCGTGCGGGTCGACAACGATCCGAGCCGGCCCGAGCGCGGCTCCCTGCGCGTCGCTGTGGTAGGTGGCAAATGAGCGATCCGAGCTGCCCGTGTGACGTCGCTGCTCACCCGCGGATCATCGTCAATCCGCCGGGCCGCGACGTCATCGACTATCGCGTCGGCGACTACACGACGTTCCGCCACGCGCTTCTGCGCCCGCTCGCCGACGAGACCGCGCTGGCCGGCTGGCACCCCGATCCCGGCGGCGACCTTGCACTCCAGCTCCTCGAGTGGTGGGCCTACCTCGCCGATGTGCTCGCGTTCTATAACGAGCGCGCGCTCCACGAAGTGCTGCTGCGTACCGCGGTCGTCCCCGAGGACGTCCGGCGGATCGTGCGCCTGCTCGGTTACCGGCCGCGCCCCGGCGTCGGCGCCACCGGCGTGGTGGCGGCGCTGCCCGACGCGACCCAACCGTTCGTGCTGCCGCGCGGCTTCGCGATCGCGGGCGCGTCGCCGCCCGGTCAGCCGGCGCAGATCTTCGAGCTCGATCGCGACGTGACGGTCGGCGTGCTCGGCCAGCCGCTGCCTTGGTCGGCGCGGTTCCCGGAGGTCCCTGGCGGTGCCGGCAAGCCGACCTGGCGCGGTCTCGCGCCGCGCGACGGCAAGGGACGCCTGCTACCCGGGATCCCGGCCAAGGCGCCCACCGACGACAAGCTGCCGATCGAGGCCGGCAAGTCGTTCCAGGTCGGCCTCGACGGCGTGGTCGCCTCGCTGAAGCCGGGCGACGTGATCCTGGTCCTGCGGCGCGACTGGGACGGGGTGCCCGACGTCCTGCCCGGCCCCAAGGGCTTCGCGCTGGCGACGGTGCAGCAGATCGAGCCCGCGTGGAACGAGGCCGGCCACGCGATCACCGGGTTGACCGCGCGCTCCGCCCACGACCTGCCCGGGGACGCCGAGCGCGCGCACTACCGCATCCTGCGCGCCACCAAACTCGCCCACCTGTGGCTCTATCACGCTCGCTATCCCGGTTCGTCGGACCCGTCGAACCTCGCGGCCAGCGCGGCGGCTCAGTTCGGCGAGATGCTCCTCGGCGGGATCGTCGGCGGGCTCCTGACCGGTAGCATCCCGACCCAGCCACCCAGGGATCCGCGCGTGCTGTTCGGCGGTGACCGGCCGATCGAGATGCCGGTGGCTGGGACCGCCCACCTCGAGGCGATCACCCGCGGCATCAGCGCCGGCGATCCCGTGCTGTTCGAGCGGCGGCTCCCCGGCGGGATCGGTGGAGCGGTCATCGGCGGGATCAGCGAGATCTTCGATCGCATCGTCGGGGGCATCGACCCCGCGGCGCTCGCCAGCTTGCGCCAGCAGCTCAGCCAGCTGGTGAGGGTCAACGGCTACACCGAGGAGATCTGGTACGCCAACCCGCCCGAGCCGGATCGCTACGGCCAGGGGCCGCCGGTCGGTCCGCCGCGCAGCGGCATCGTGACCGACATCGTCGGGGCCGGAGCAGGGCCGATCCCGATTCCGCACTCCAAGATCACGTTCGATCTCAACCCTTTCCTCGACGCGATGGGCCTGGCACTGGAGACGATCGTCGTCCACTACGCGTGGCAGGAGGTGGGGACCCTGGTCGCCCCGCCGCCGACCGCCAAGCCGACGAGCTCGGCGGACGTCCCGAAGCCGGACGACGTACCGCCCGGCGTGCAGCTTCCGGTCGTGATCCGCGACGCGACCGGCCGCGGCACGCCTGGCTGGCTCGGCCGCAACGAGGTGACCGACGGCAAGGAGCTGGTCCCGCCGCTGGACGCGCTGATCCACCTCCTGCCGGTCTCGCGCGGCCAGTCCGTCGGGCCCGAGATCCTCGGCAGCGGCGATCCGGCTGCCGCCGGCCAGGAGTTCGTGCTCGCCCACGCGCCGCTCACCTACCTCGCCGATCCCGGGCCGCACGCGCAGAACGGCTACGGCAGCACGCTGCGCGTCCGGGTCGGCGCCATCGAGTGGCGCGAGGTGGCGAGCTTCTACGAGCAGCCGGCCCACGCGCGGGTGTTCGTGACCCGCGAGGACGACGCGCAGCAGACCCTCGTCCGCTTCGGCGACGGCGTGAACGGCGCGCGCCTGCCGGCCGGCGTCGGCAACGTGATCGCGACCTACCGGTGGGGCAGCGGCGCCGCCGTGCCGCCGGTCGGGACGCTCACGTCGATCCTCGAGCCGCGGCCTGGCCTCCAGGCGATCGCCGATCCGGTCGGCGTCGCCGGCGGCGCCGATCCCGATCCGCCCGACGAGATCCGTCGCTACGCGCCGCGCTCGGTGCTCACCTTCGACCGCGCGATCTCGGGCGACGACTACGAGGCGATCGCGGCGCAGACCCCGGGGGTCCGGCGCGCCCGCGTCAGCTGGAGCTGGGACGCCGGCTCGCAGCGCACCCGGGTCAAGGTGTACGTCGGCGACGACGCCGCCGCGGTGGCCGCGGTCAAGGCCGCGCTCCTCGCCTGCTCCGATCCCAACCGGCCGGTCCTGGTCGCCCTGGCCGCGCCGCTCGATCCCGACGTCGAGCTCACGCTGGAGGTCGATCCCGCGTACGATCCCGCGGTCGTTGAGGCGGCGGTGGTCGCGGCGCTCCTCGATCCGCGGGCGCAACCGTTCGGCAGCGAGGTGGTGCGGATCGGCCAGGTGGTCTACGACAGCGAGATCTACGACGCGTGCCTGCGCGTTCCCGGCGTGGTCGCGGTCCACGGTCTGCGCTTCGGCCTGTGGGGACCGCCCTTGACCCTCGCGCCCTTGTCCTTCGATCCGGCCGGGCTGGTCGGCGATCTGTTCCTCGGCGGCCTCGTCGGCGGTGCCGGCGCCGGTGCGGCATCCATCTTCGATCCGGCCGGCATCCTCGCCGGCGGCAGCGTCGGCGGTGCCTCCCTCGTCGAGTCCATCTTCGGTCCGATCGGCGCGCTCACCGCCGCGCTGACCGCCGACGTGCTCCACGTCGAGTCCGACCCGCGCCACTCGCCGCCCGAGGGGCGCTTCTACCTCCTGCGCGACGACCGCCTCCACGTCCACTCGGAGCTCGCCCTTCATGGCCTCTGATCCGGATCGCTACGACGACGGGTACGCCGAGAAGCTGTGGCGCTTGCTGCCGGCGATCTACCGCGCCGAGGACGCGCCCGACCTCGATCAGCGCGGCCCGCTCGAGGAGCTGGTGCGCCGCATCGGCACGCAGGCTGCGGTGGTCCGGCGCAGCGTCGATCGCCTGTGGGAGGACCAGTCGATCGAGACCTGCGACGACTGGGTCATCGATTACCTGGGCGATCTGCTGGCAACCAACCTGGTGGCGAGCCTCGACGCGCGCGGCCGCCGGCTCGACGTCGCCAAGACCGTCTACTACCGGCAACGCAAGGGCACGGTCGGTCTGCTCGAGGAGCTCGCCACCGACATCACCGGCTGGGGCGTGCGAGTCGTCGAGATGTTCCACCGCCTCGGCCGCACCCGGCACGGCCTCGACCCGGCGATCGGCCTGCCCGCCAAGCCCGACGATCCGCGCGGCCAGTTGCAGCGCGCGCAGGGCCTGGTCGGCGCGCGCACCCGGACCGGCGCCGGCGGCCTGGCCGACCTGCGCGACGTGCACGGCGCCGCGCTCAGCGGCACCGCGTTCGACGAGCTGTTCCACACCGCCGACGTGCGGCGCGGCCGCGGGATGACCGGCTGGCACGACATCCCGCGGCTCGGCGTGTTCGTATGGCGGCTGCGCAGCCTCGCGGTCGAGCAGGTCACGTCGATCGCCGACGCCACCTGCGCCAACCAGCTCACGTTCGATCCGACCGGCCGCGATGTCCCGCTGTTCGCGGCCGGCGATCGTCCGATCGGCGATCATTGGGTCTCGCCGGCTGCTCACCAGATGCCCGGGCCGCTCACGGCGGATCTGATCCGCGTGGCGTTGACCGAGCTCTACCGGCCGGCGACCGCGCGCCCGCCCGGCCAGCCCGACGATCGCCGTTCGCTGAGCGTGTACCGCGTGTTCGCCGGGAGGTCGGAGCTGATCCCGGTGACCGACCTCGCGTCCGATCCGCGCGACCCGGCGGGCCGGCCGTGGATCGACGCCGAGCGCGGCCGCCTGGTCTGGCCGGCGGCGGCCACCGGCGAGACGTTTCTCGTCGACTACCACCACGGCTTCTCGGCCGAGATCGGCGCCGGCGGTTACGATCGTCTGCTCCCCGATCCGTCGGCCGCCGCGGTGCCCGCCGACGAGCAGCCGGGCGACCCGCCGGCGCCGATCGACGTCGCCGGCGGCGGCACCGCGCTGGCAGGGTTCGCGCCCTCGATCGGCACCGCAGCGATCCACGACTCGCTCACGTACAACGGCGTCTCCGATCTGACGGCGATCGAGCACGTGGTGCTCGCCGCCGACAACCTGCGCCGCCCGCTCATCCGCCTGCCGATCCCCGTGATCCCGCCGGCGATCCCACCGGCGGTCATCGCGTGGACCTTCACCGGCGCGTCGGCCGCGGCGGTGCTGGTGCTCGACGGGCTCCACGTGTGCGGCGGCAACCTCGTGCTCCGCGGCACCTTCGATCGCGTCGTCCTGTCGTGCTGCACGCTCGATCCCGGCACCTGGAATCCCGCGGCCATGATCCCGACCTGGGCGACCGCCGCCGACGGCCGCACGCTCGCCGCGACCGAGCTGCGGATCGAGGGCAGCATCCGGCGGCTGGTCCTCGACCGCTGTATCACCGGCCCGATCGTCGCCGCGCCGCTCGCCACCGCCGCCGGCGTCGAGCGCCTGATCATCCGCGACAGCATCGTGCAGGCCGCGGCGCCCGGCGCCCGTGCCCTGTCGCTGCCCGGCGGTGAGCTCGCGGTGTCCCGCACCACCGTGCTCGGGCCGGCCCACATCCACCGCCTCGACGCCAGCGAGTGCGTCCTCGCCGATAGCGCGACCGTCGACGACTGCCAGCACGGATGCGTGCGGTTCAGCGCGTACCAGGCCGGCAGCACGCTGCCGCGCACCTACGAGAGCGTGCCGGTGGTGCCGGGCACCATGCTGTTCACGTCGCGCGACTTCGGCCGGCCGGGCTACGCGCAGCTCCTCGCCACCGCCGGCGCGGCGATCGCCGAGGGTGCCAAGGACGGCTCGGAGATGGGCGCGTTCTGGCGCGAGCGGAACGCGGTCAAGGAGCGCAGCCTCCTCATCAAGTACCAGGAGTACCTGCCGCTCGGGCTCGAGCCGGTGGTCGTGCACATGACCTGACAGGGGACATCGAATGGCTACCGACAGAGCACGCAGGTCCTACGACGCCAGCCGGATGTACCGGTCGGTCGTCGCGCAGCAAGGCCGGGTCACCGTCGAGGCCGACGCCAACGAGGCGGAGGAGATCCGCGCCGCGGCGACCCGCGCCGCGCTCTGCGACGTCATCGGCCCGACCGGCTCGCCCGACGACGGCTTCAAGATCTCGGTCGTCGCGACCAACCCGTCGCTCGACCTCGCGATCGGCCGGGGCACGTTCTACCTCGGCGGCGCGCGGCTCCGCCAGGACGATCCACTGGCGACCTACCTGCGGCAGCGGGCGACCGAGTGGGTCGACCATCCCGCCGATGCGCCGACATGGAAGGCTCCGGCCGAGGGTGCGTTCCACGAGGCCGTATACCTCGAGGTCACCGAGCAGGAGGTCAGCGCGACCGAGGACCCGGCGCTGCGCGAGGTCGCGCTCGGCGGCCCCGACACCTCGGCGCGCACGCGCCTGATCCAGCGCGTCCATCGGGTCCGCATCACCGGCGGCACCTGCGAGGACGCGTTCACCGCGCTGCGGAACAAGCTGTGGGATCCCGGCTTCATCTTCGACGCCGCCACCATGCAACTCGGGTCGGCCGCGCGGCTCCGGGTCGACTTCGTCCCGCTCACCACGACCACCGCCGATCCGTGTCAACCGATCGCGCAGGCCGGCTTCCTTGGCGCCGAGAACCAGCTCATCCGGGTCCAGGCGACCCGCACCGGGACACTCCTGTGGGGCTACGACAACGCGTCGTTCCTGTACCGCGCCACCGTCAGCGACCCGCGGACGCTCGTCCTCGAGGGGACGCCAGTCGACGTCTTCCACCAGCCGCGCGCCGATCAGTGGATCGAGGTGCTGCGCACCGCGGTCCAGCTCGGCAACGGCGCCCGCATGGCCAGCCCCACCGGCGCGGTCGCGCAGCTCGCCGCCGGCTACGATCCCGGCGCGCAGAAGCTGACCGTGAACGCCGACCTGGCCACCGAGCTGGTCGGACGCCAGGTGTTCGTGCGGGTGTGGGAGCGCCAGTTCGCGTACGTCGGCGGCGGAGTCGCAAGCGACCTGGTGGACGCGGCCGGCGTCGCCACCGGCGTGCGCATCTGGATGTCGGGGCCGCCGCCGGCGCCGGGCGACCACTGGATGATCGGCGTGCGGCCGAGCACGCCGCAGGCGATCTACCCCGAGCGCCTCGCCGGCTTCCAGCCGCCCGACGGACCCGGCCGCTGGGTCGCGCCGCTGGCGGTGATCGCGTGGGACAAGGATCGCAAGGCGCCGACGGTGAGCGATTGCCGGCGCCGGTTCCTCGACCTGGTCGACCTGACCGCGCGAGAGTCGGGCTGCTGCGAGCTCCTGCTGTCACCCGGCGACGATCTGCAGCGAGCGATCGACGATCGTCTCGAGCGCAATCGCGCGCACGGGATCACCGGCCTCTCCCTCCGCTTCGCCGCCGGCGAGTTCGCGCTCACCGCGCCGCTGTCGGTGACCGCGCTCGAGCGTGGCGACCTGTCGGTGAGCGGGTGTGGGCTTGCCACGCGACTGGTCGCCGCGACCCACGAGGTCGCGCTGCTCCTGCGCGGGTGGGACAGCGCGAGCGTCATCGATCTCACGGTCACCGCACGTGGCGCCGGCCCGGGGCACGGCAAGCGAGGGCGCCTCGAGCGGTTCCCACCGGCCGCCGGCGACGAGCTCCGCCACCTCGGCGGCGCGATCACGTTCGTCGCCTGCGGCGCGGCGGCGGTCGAGCGAGTGGTGGCGGCGTGCGGCGCGGCACAGCGGCGAGCGGCGAGCTGCATCGCGGTGCGCAACCTCGACACCCTGCCGGGCCACGTGCGCGTGCGCTCGTGCCAGCTCCTAATCGGTCCGCGCCAGGTCGGCCTGCTGGTGGTCAACGCCGAGCGCGCGACGGTCGACGACAACCAGGCAAGGCTCGACCGGCGCCTGGCGAGCTCGCCCGACTGGGTGGACCGGGCGGCGCTGGCGCGGACCCTGATCGACGGCGTGAAGCTCGGCTCCGATCCCGGCAAGCGGCCGCCGCCGTGGGTCTCGTTCCAGATCCCGCTGCGCGAAGGCCTCGTGCTCGGCTTCTTCTGCGACGAGAGCTTGGTCGACGCGTGGAAGGCGGCGCTGGTGCCGCTCACCCGCGCGTTCGCGACGCCGCCGGGCGGCGTACCCGCGAAGGGCCTGCCGACACCGGACGAGCGGCGGCGCGTCAGGCAGTTCATCGCGGCGGTCATCGCGCAGGCGCTCGACCCCAAGCTGGCGGGGTCGCTCGATCCCGACGCGCGCAAGAAGCTCGGCGCGTGGGCGGACAAGCAGTCCCGGCGCCAGGTAGTGGCCGCCGGGCAGGGCATCGTCGTTGCCGGCGTGATCACCCGCGACGTGCGGATCACCGGCAACACCGCGAGCGATGTGATCGAGGGCATCCACGTCGGGCTATCCGGACCGGTCTCCGCCGCACCGCTCCCCGGCGGGATGAGCCCGGTGGGCAACTTCGGGATCGGCGAAGCGATCGTCCCTGCGATCGGCTCCGCGATCGGCTCCGCGGTCGGCTCCGCGGTCGGCTCCGCGGTCGGCTCCGCGGTCGGCTCTGCGGTGAGCTCCACTCTGGGCGCGCCCATCACCCACGACACCAGCCCGCGCCGGCGCACCGGGCCGGTGATCGCCGGGCGCATCCAGGTCGCGGGCAACACCATCCACCAGGTCATCCCCGCCGGCACGCTCGGCGGCCACGCCGCCATCTTCATTGGCAACGTCGACGCCGCGACCGTACGCGACAACCAGATCGACGTCGAGATCAAGACCGGGACCCGGCCGGGTGAGGCCATCCGTGTCTACGGCGTGCTCGGCCCGATGCTCCTCGTCGCCGGCAACCTCTCGCGCAACGCGTCGACCGGGATCCACATCCGGGCGCTGGATCCGACGCCGCCGAGTGTCCTGTGGCTGGTGAGCCAGAACATCGCGGTCGACACCGACGTCCCGATCGACACTCCCGGCGCGGTCGGGGTGACGCTCGCCACCGACAACGTGCCGCTGCCTTGACGGCGCGACGACCTCCGTGACACTGTGACCGCATCCTCTGCCCAGCATGGTCGCTGGGGCCGGTAAAACGGCTCTAGGGTTCGAGTCCTGCAGGGTACGTCGAGCGAGACCGCACCAGCGGTCTCGTTCTTCTTTCGGCGGCGCCTCGCCGCGCTACGGTGGGACGCTCAGCCGGCGAGCACGTGGCCTTCGCGAGCGCGCCACCGGGCTGCTCGCCGTCATGTGCCGAAAGTCGGCCGGCGGGAAACGCGAGGCGTCTCAGAGCCGGATCGTCGGTCGTCGCCGGCTGGGCGAGTTCGCGGGCTTGGTCACGCCCGACACGATCCTGCGCTGGTACCGCGAGCTGATCGCCCGCAAGTACGACGGCTCGGCGCGTCGCCGGCCTGGGCGTCCTTTCGTCGCCACCGACGTGGAACAGCTCGTGGTCCGGTGCGCAACGGAGAATCCGACCTGGGGCTACACGCGGCTGGTCGGCGCGCTGGACAACCTCGGCCATCAGGTCGTCCGGATCTGAATTCGGTCGCTGAACGCTTCGTGTTGTCGATCAAATCCGAGTGCCTGGCCAAGCTGGTGCCGCTCGGTGAGGATCACCTGCGGCACGCAGTGTCGGAGTACGTCGCGCACTACCACGGCGAGCGCAACCACCAAGGCGTCGGCAACCGGCTGCTCATACCGGCCGAGCAGCCGGTGCGACCCGGCAACAACAACGCGTCGGTCGAGCGCCGCGAGCGGCTCGGCGGATTGCTCAACTTCTATTACCGGCGCCCCGCATGAGTCCGCGATCCACTTCTGGCACACGACGGCCTCGTCCCGACCGCCGTTCCTACTGAGCGGCGCCGCGTGGCCGGCGCAGCCGGAGCGGCGGCTGGTACGGGAACACCAGGCCGCGCGCGCCTTCGTCGGGCCAGCCGGTCCCCGGCCGCCGGATCCGCAGCCGGGCCGCGGTGGCGTCGGTCGCGGTGGCGATCTTGACCACCGGCGACTTGATCTCGGCGATGCCGTGCAGCGCGGACCACTCGATCGGCCAGTCGAGCATGTCGCGCAGCCAGCCGAACGGCTCGGCGAGCCCGGCGTCGCGCGCGACCTCGGCCAGCCGGCGCGCCAGCGCGGCCGAGGCCGCGCAGTCGAACCGGCACGGCAGGTGCGGGACCGCGCGCACGCCGAGCCAGCGGAGCAGGGGGTTGCACTCGGCGGGGCCGCCGACCTCGACGTCGTCGCTCGCCGGGGCGTCGCCGAGCATCGCCCACGTGGTGTCGATGCTGCGCTGCTCGACCCAGACCCGCTGGAAGAACGCGGCGCAGCACGCCGGGTAGCCCAGGAGGTCGGCGATCGCCGGCTGATCGCCGCGCTGCCAGGCCGCGGCGAGCCCGGCGCCGTCGGCGGGCCGCGCGATCGCAAGGCGCTGGCGAAACGGCTGATCGGGGCGCGGCGCCGGTGCGGTCGACTCGTACGGCGCGCGGCCGATCGCGATGCGGTCGAGCAGCACGACGTCGAGACCGGCGGCGCGGGCCTGCGCGGCGGTATCGGCGAGCCGGCCCGGGTCGACCACCGCGATCGCGCAGCGCCGGACCCCGGCGGCGACCGAGCGCTGCTCGACCTCGGTCCACGCCGCCGCGATGCGGTCGACCCGCGGCGACCAGACCTCGCGGGCGCGCGGGCTGCTCCACAGCAGCCGCGTGAACTCCGGCATCCGGAAGTCGAGGCGGATCACGCGTGCCCCGCGGCGCGATGCTCGGCGACCATGCGTGCCAGGGTGTCGGCGAGCGTCGGGTTGTCGCCGTCGGCCCACGCGCGCAGCATGGCGGCCTCGAGGTGGACCCGGTTGGGCTGGACCGAGATCGGCAGCGCGCCGCGGTCGAGCAGGCTGGCCTCGACGTGGCGGAACACCGCCTTCCAGGACTCGCAGTGCTCGCTGCGGTTGCGCCAGTCGCCGTCGATCGCGGTCCCCGGGCACTGGCCCTTGCATGCCAGGAAGAACCGGCAGCCGCGGCAGCCGCCGTGATCCTCGGGCGTGTGGTAGAGCGCGATCGAGCGCTCGTGGCCCGGGCGGTCGGCCTTCGCGAAGTCGACCCCGTCCTTGTAGGTCCGCCCGCAGTTGGTGCGCCGGCCGTCGCCGTCGATGCCGTGCACCGCGGCGGTGGTGTACGGATCGCAGGCCCGCCACACGCACGAGACCTCGGCGTCGCGCGCCATCAGCAGGTGCTCGATGTCGCGGAACAGGTCGAACGCCAGGCCGGGGAGCTCGCGCTCGAGCGGCGCGAACGCGAGCATGGCGTCGACGTTGTCGCGCGGCGACAGCGCGTGGGCCGCGCCGAGCTCGGGCCGCTCGACCTCGAGCAGGTGGAGCCGGAGCTGGCGGACGCCGGTCCGGTAGAGCTCGCGGCACCACTCGATCAGGCGCGGCAGGCGCTGGGCGGAGGCATTGCCGCGGTGGAGCGTGACGATCAGGCTCGGCGGCATGGCCTCGGCGCACAGCCGGGCGATCGCGGCCATCGTGCGCGCGGTGTCGGCCCGGGTGCGCTCGAGCGTCCCGCTCCACCGCAGGTCGTTGAGCTCGTCCGGGCCGTCGATCGAGATCCCGACCCGGACCCGGTAGTCGCGGAACATCCGCACGTGATCGTCGTCGATCAGCGTGCCGTTGGTCTGCACGCCGTTGTCGCCGAACCGGTCGCGGCCGAACCGCCAGATGTCCTCGAGGTCGGCCTTGGGCAGGAGCAGCGGCTCGCCGCCGAACAGGATGAACGGCTGGCCCCCGGCGAGCAGCGCGGCCTTCATCGCCGCGACGTCATAGCCGCGCGGCAGGTTACCGGCGTCGCGCTGGGGCTCCTGGTAGCAGTACCGGCAGCCGATGTTGCAGCGCACGCCCAGGGGTCGTAGCTCGACGCTCATGGTTCACGTGCCGGGGAGCGGCCCGCCGAAGCCGCCCGGGGTGTCGCCGTGGGGCGTGGCCGGGATGTCGGCGTGCGTCGCCGGGACGTCGGCGTGGCCGTGGGCGGCAACGTCGCCGTGGGGCGTGGCCGGGACATCGGCGTGGCTGCCCGCGACGTCGCCGTGACGGACCTGGGCGGTGTCGCCGTGCGGGATACCGACGTCGCCGTGGACGCCCGGCGTGTCGGCGTGCGGGGTCACCGAGGCGTCGCCGTGCGGCGTGGTGCCGTCGCCGTGCGCCGGCCCGATCCCGATGTCGTGGTGGTGCGCCGCCGTGTCGGCGTGGCCGCTCGCCGAGACGTCGACGTGGCCGACGTTCCCCGCGTCGCTGTGGCTGGCCGCGACGTCGCCGTGCGGGATCGCCGCGGTGTCGGCGTGCGGGGTGGCGGTGTCGACATGCCGGAGGCCCGGCGCGTCGCCGTGCAGGGTGGGCGCGGCGTCCTGGTGCCGGGTGGCGATGTCGCCGTGCAGGGCCGGCGCGAAGTCGCCGTGCGGGATCGTGGCGAACAGCCGCGCCAGCGCGTCGCGGATCGCGCCGGCCGAGAACCCGGCGCGGCGCAGCGCGTCGTCGATCGCGGCCACGGTGTGCAGGTCGAACACCCGGGTCATCAGGTGGGCGAGCTCGACCACGTCGCCGGGAAATGCGATCCACCCGTTGCGGACCGCGGTGATCCAGGCCTCGCGCTGGCGGAGCTGGGCGGTGAACGCGGCCTCGCAGGCCAGCTGCACGGCGTGGAGCAGCGCGACCGGCGACGCCGGCTCGCTGGTCAGCGCCGCGGGGCCGATGGTCAGCGCGACGCCGTGCCAGGTCAGCGAGCCCGACAGCGTGCCGGCGAAGCCGGTCGCGGCGAACCGGGCGTCGAAGCGCAGCGCGGGGAGCACGACGTGGAATGCCGCGCACAGCCGCACGCCGCCGATCGCGAGCGGCCCGATGTCGATGGCCGGCGGCACCAGGCCGGCGGACAGGCTCAGGAACGGCTGCCCGGGGGGCGGCGCGCTGGCGATGGTCAGCGCGACGTCGGCGAGCCGGACGGAACCGGCCGGGTCGGTGGCGCCCGACGCCTGGAGCGTGCCGGTGACCCGCGGCGGGGTCGCGGCATCGGTCGGGGCGATCGACAGATCGGCGTCGCCCGCGGCGTCGAGCCCCGCGACGCGCAGCTGGAGCCGCGCGCGCAGCCCGATGCCACCCAGCCAGCGCGCTCGATCGGTCGCGGTGACCGGGCCGGCCGGCAGCGCCGCGTAGCGCGGCGAGTAGGCATACAGCGTGGCGGACCCGATGCAGCGGAGCCACGGCCGCAGCTCCGCGGGCAGCTTCGCGGCGACGCTGGCCTCGAGCGCCGCCCTGGGCATCCCGTCGGCGAGCGCGGCCTCGACCTCGCCGAGCAGCGCCTCGGTCGCCGGCTGCGTCCGCAGCCGCTCCGCCAGCTCGGTGAAGCGCTGCTCGATCGGCGCGGGCGGCGCGTGGCGCAGCCGGACCTCGAGCGCCGCGTTGTCGACGATCTGCCGCACCCAGCTGTTGTCGGCCGCGCGCGCCGAGATCCGCAGCGTGGCCTCGCGCGGCGGGTTCATCGCGGGCGGCGTGACGTCGACCACCGCGTCGCCGAGCGGCACACCGAGCACCTGGCCGTGGAGCTCGCCGCGCAGGAACGCCAGCTCGAACGAGTACGCGTTCCAGGTCGCGAGCGAGCCGGGTGGGACCTCGACCTGGACGATCGACGTCATCAGCTGCGTCGCGGTGACCCGCGGGTCGCCGAGCAGGGCGGCCGGCGGGTTGGGCGCCGGGACGTAGAACGTCAGCGCGCCGACGTCGTCGGTCTTGAGCAGGTAGTCGGTGACCAGGTGCAGCGCCGCCTGGGCGCGCTCGAGCGGCTTCGCGCGGCCGTCGGCGAGCCTGGCGAGCAGCGCGACCGGCGGTGACTCGATCAGGGCGCGCGGCATGGTGATCCGCGCGGCGCCGATCAGCCCGCCGTGCGGGAAGTAGTCGCGCGCGAGGCCGAGGCCCTGGGTGGTCCGCCCGCCGGAGAACGTCAGCTCGGCGAGCTCGGGACCGCTGCCCTTCCAGGTCAGCGAGGACAGCTTGCCGCTGGCCAGCGCCGCCGACAGCACCTCCATCCGGTCCGGCAGGTCCTGGCCGCGCTGCTCGGGCGGCCGCCACGAGCTGCCTGGCGCGACCGGGTGGTGGGTCAGGTCGGGCAGCGTGGCGCGGCACACCGCGTCGATCAACTTGAGCCCGAGCGGGGACAGCGTGTAGCTGAACTGATAGATCGCGTTCTCGAGCAGGTAGCCCAGGCCGGCCTCGAGCGCGCCGGCGGCCTGATCGGCGCCCTGCAGCAGGCTCTCGGGATCGCGGTCGAGCAGCGCGAACGGGTCGGGCAGCGAGATCGCAAAGCCGAACCGCGCCGAGTCCATCCCCGAGCACATGTCGGCGAGCGGGAACACGCGGCCGAGCAGGTACAGCGGCGAGAAGCTGAACTCGGCGCCCAGCTCGGTCTTGGTGCACCAGCCCTTGACCGCGACCAGGTCGTCGCCGAGCGGCAGCCCGAAGATCTTCGGCGAGACCTGGCCGCACAGCGCGATCGACGGGTTGTAGGCAGCCCAGCAGCCCTCGAGCAGCCGGCGGAAGAACCGCTGCAGCGCCGCGCGATCGATCGAGCCGCGCGCGGCGGACAGCAGGCGCGCGACCAGCCCGACCGCCTCGTCGCCGGTGAGCCGGGCGAGCGCGCCGAGCGGGTCGGCGAGCACCGCGTCGCGCCGCGCGCGATCGACGATCACCCGGGCGAGCAGGCCGCGCACCACCGGCTCGCCGAGCTCGCGCGCCGCCGCGGCGATCGGCCCGGCGAGATCGGTCAGCCCGCCGAGCATGCGGTACAGGACGCTCAGCGTGCCGAGCTCGAGCGGACCCATCACGAACCGCAGGTCGCCGCAGATCGACGGATCGACCCCGCCGCTGGCGCTGGTGATGGTGAGGAACCCGCGCAGCCGGCCGACCCGCATGCCGAACACGTTGAGCCAGCCCAGCACGCCGACGCTGCCCGCCGTGCTGACGCTGACCCCGCCGGTCACGCTCGCGAACGCCGACACGCCGGCGTAGCTGAGCGTCGCGGTGACCAGCAGCGTGACGTCGGGGCACGGCAGGCCGGCGTAGGCGAGATCGCGCACCAGCTCCCACGCGGTGCGGTTGGCGCCGGCGGCGACCAGCGCGACCGCGAGCTGGTGTTCGAGCTCGATCTGCAGCGCGTCGAGCTGGTGGCGCTGCTCGGGCGGCACCGGCACGCTGGCCGGCCACAGCCCGTCGATCGCGGCGCGGATCTCGCGGGCCGCGGCGGCGGCGAGGTCGGCGGGCCGCGCGCTGCCCAGCGCCTCGATCCGCGCCTTGACGCCGAGCCGGGTCAACAGGTCCTCGTCGAGGCTCGAGAACTTGACGATCGCGCGCCCCGGGAACGCGTCCTGATCGGGGTGGGGCTGGCAGAAGATGTTCATCGCCGCCGGCGGGCAATCGCCCGGGCAGTCCGGGATCCCGGTCGCCACCGGCCGCGCGGTGGGCAGCGAGCGCGAGCGCCGCGGCGATCCGGCGGGCGCGGTCGGGCCCGGCCGCCGGCGCGGTCGGCCGTCGGCGTCGAAGTCGATGTAGGTGGTGAACGCGCACGGATCCGCGGTCGAGTTGGCGAACGACACGCCGCCCGACACGCCGGTCAAGAGGAACCCGGTCTGGCCGAGCGGGATGCCGGCCGAGCCACCGCTGACGTCGAGGCAAGCCCCCAGCGGCCGGGTCGGCTCGAACGCGATCAGCATGGTCACGCCGGTGCCGTTGGCCGAGCCGCCGAGCTTGCCGGCGATCACCAGGTCGCCGGGCGGTCCATCGAGTCCGCCGAGGTACAGCGCGCCGCTCAGCTTGGTCGCGGGCAGCTCGAGGTCCTCGACCCCGAACGCGATCGCGCCGATCGTCACGTGGGGCACGCCGTGCTCGAGCCGGGCGACGATCCGATCGACCCGGGCGAGCCCGCTGCCACCCCCGAGCGGCAGCGCGAGCTCGGCGCTGAGCGAGATCTCGATGTTGTCGGGCGCGAGCGCATCGGGCAGCGGCAGGTCGTGCAACAGCGTCAGCCCCGCGCGGGTGACGCGGACCGGCAGCCCCTGGCCCAGCGTGCCGCTCGCGATCTCGATGCCGCCGAAGTCGAAGCGCGGCGGGACGCGCAGCGGATCGCCCTCGAACCGGAACCGCGCCCGGGTCAGGGTGAGCTCGGGGCCGCCGTCGCCGAACACGATCGTGCCGGTGAGCTGCAGGGTGAACGGGTTCGCCGGGTCGACCGACTCGCGGAACAGCTGGTCGATCGCGGTCGCCTCCAGCCGGGCGCCGGCGATCCGCAGCGAATCGGACGAGCCGCCGAGCCGGAACGTGCCGCCGATCGCCAGGGTGTCGACCATCAGCTCGGGCCGGGCCGCCGCCGCGGTCGAGATCGCGAGGTGGCCGCCGGCCTCGGCGTAGACCGCCTGGCCGGCCGGCGCCGCCAAATCGGAGGCGTCGCGCGACAGCAGGTCCGACGGCACGGCAAGCCGCACGGTCCCGGCGATCCGGAACGACGTCGCGTCGCCGGCGCGCTCGACCGTGAGGCCGCACGCGACCACCGCCGGGTTCGCCGGGTCGCGGCCGCGCAGCACCAGGCTGACCCCGCCGCCGAGCCCGATCGCCACGTCGCGTCCGAGCTCGATCGTGCCGGTCGGCAGGCCGCGCAGGTCCCAGGCCGCGTCGCGCGCGTCGATCTCGAGCGCGGTCCCGTCGGGCAGCGGCAGGCGGAGCTGGCCGGCGACACCGACGAACCGGGGCAGCGCGGTGCCGTCGAACCGCAGGGTCGCCGACGCCAGCGTGGCCTCGGCGAGGTCCTCGGCGCCGGGGAACCGGACCCGCAGGTTGGCGAGGATCAGGCTGCCCGACATCGCGAGCTCGCCGGTCGCGCGGTCGATGCCGGCGACCAGCGGGTGGGCCGCGCTCCCCAGGCCGAGCGTCGCGCGCCCGGCCGCGGCGTCGAGGAACGCGGGCGGCAGCGCCAGCGTGCCCGAGGTGAACGCCAGCTCGACCCGCGCCGCGGTGACGGCCAGCGCGACGTCGAGCCCGGAGATCGCGAGCTCGAAGTCGTCGAGCGAGCCCGCGGCGGTGCCCCGGCGGATCAGCCCGGCGCTGCCGTCCTTGAGCGCGAGCCGGCCGGTCCCGGCGGCGGTGTCGACCGCGAGCTCGAGCGCGGCGTCGAACACCTCGAGGCCATCGGCGATCGCCAGGTGTGCGACCGACACCCTCCCGGCGAGCTGGATGTGCGTGGGATCGGCGAGGTCGGGGAACGCGATCGCCGCCGACAGCGCGACCTCGGCGTTGCCGATGCGGGCGGTCCCGTCGAGCGTCGCCGCGATGCTGCCCGCCGCGCCCCCGGCGGCGTACGACAGCGCGACCGAGACCCGCGACAGCGCGATGTCGCCCGGCAGCACCAGCGACGGCAGCGCGGCGGCGCTGCGCACGTCGAGCGCGCGCAGCGCGAGCCCGGCCGCGGTGACCGCGAGATCCAGCGTGCCGGCGACCTCGACCGCGACCGTGCCGCCGCTCGCCGGGATGTCGAGCTGCGCGCGGACCGCGGCGCGCCAGCTGCTGCCGCGGCGCTCGAACCGCAGCACCGGCGCGGTCGCCACCGGACCGAGCCGGATCGCGCCGAGCTGGGCGTGGCCCGTGCTCTCGATCGCCCAGTCGCCGCCGTGGTACGACGCCGCCAGGGCGACCGCCACATCGCCGCCCGCGAGGTCGAGCGCGCCCGACAGCCGGAACGCCAGCGGCGGCGGGGCCCCGGCCGCCCACGGCCCGGCGGGCAAGCGGAACGCGTCGAGCTCGAGCGTCGCGTCGCGGATCGCGACGCCGCCGGCGCCGCCGAGCTGGAAGCTGCCGTGCGCGGTCAGCGGGCCGATCTCGACCTCGGGCTCGCCACCGAGCGTGTAGCGCAGCGCGGCCCTCGGCACGAGCCGGACCGCCCTGGCCGCGACGTCGACGATCGCGGCATCGGGCGGTGCGATCTCGAGCGCGCCGGTCACCACGAGCCGCGGCATGCCGTCGACGAACGACAGCTCCAGCCCCGAGCCGGCGTCGGCCACCCGTGGCAGGCCGAAGCCGACGCCGAGCGCGGTCCACGCCGCGAGCGCCTCGCCCGGGGCGAGCGCCGCCGGCCAGCCCACCGTCCAGCCGTCGGCGGCGAGCTCCAGGGTCGGCCACGCCGGCTCCGAGGTCGCGATGTGGATCGGCGGCGCGCCGGCCGCCGGCACCGGCAGCAGGTGCGACGAGATCCGGACCCCGGCGGCGGTCACCGCCACGACGAGATCGTCGAGTGGCCGGTCGCCGATCGCCGTCCGCAGCAGCGCGAGCTTGTCCTGCACGATCGCCTTGACCGCCGCCAGCGGATCGAGCAGGTCGCCGGCCGCGGCTGCGGTGGCCAGCGCGCGCAACAGCTCGAGCAGCGGGTTGGCGGCCGCCGCGACGATCGCCTGCGGATCGAGCACCAGGCGGTCGATCGGGTAGCGCAGCATCACGCTGGCGTCGGCCGAGTACAGCGGTTCGGCGCGCTCGGTGTGGACCAGCCCGACGAGGCCGGCGAGCTGGAACGCCAGCGGCGCCCGCGCGCCGAGGTAGTGCAGCGCGAGCTGGCCGGCCAGGTCGCGCCCGAACGCCGCGATCACGTCGTCGCCGACCGCGACCGGCCGGGCGGCCTGCAGGCTGTCGTGCAGCTCGCCGGCGTGCGCCATCGCGTCGCTGATCGTCCGGCGCGCGGCGTCGATCATCGCGGTCTCGTCGCGCTGGTCGAGCGCATCGTGCAGCCGCACCAGGTCGGCGCGGGCGCCGTCGAGGATCTCGACCGCGCGCGCCAGGTTGGCGCCGAGCGCGGCCTCGAGGTTCCAGCCGAAGCCGGTGAACCAGCGAACCAGCGAGAGCTGGTCGCGACACGCGGCGCGAACCGGCGCGGTCAGCGTCGCCGCCTCGGCGAACACCGCCGCGAACAGCTCGCGCGCGAAGCCGTCGATCACGGCGCCACCAGCGGGCTGGCATGCACCGTGGTCATGTACTGCGCCACCTCGCGGCGGTACTCGTCGCGGGCCCGCCAGTACAGCGTGTGGACCACGGTGTTGCCGTCGCTGCTCAGCGCGATGTGACCGAGGTTGTTGTAGCCGACGATCTCGCGGCACTGGTTCGCGGCGAGCCGGGCGACCGCCTCGGTGAACGCGTGCGGGTCGCCGGTCAGCCGCGGATCGGTCACCGGGAGGCGGTCGTCGATCAGCCGGCCATCGGCCAGGCGCGCCGCGATCTCGGCGTCGGTCTGCGGCCGCGACGTGCCCGCGGGCACCGCGCCGCGCCGATCCGACAGCCCGGTCGATCGGAACAGGCGGGTGTCGGGCAGCGGGACCCGCAGGTCCTCGAGCGCGGTCGTGTAGATCCCGCTCGCCAGCCGGGTGGCGAGCTCGGCCTCGACCGGCACCATGAACGCGTCCGGCAGGCGGAACGGGTTGAGGTTGCGGAACCGGAGCGCGAGCGACGTCGGGTCCCACCACTTGCCCGGCGTGGTGAAGAACCAGATCCGGAAGTCGTCCGGACCGAGCGCGGCATGGCCGGCGGTGGTGAGCCCCTTCTTGACCTGGCTGTCGAGATAGCCCTCGATCTCGCGCGCTCGCGCGAACGGGATCTTCAGGTAGTCGGTGAAGCCGCCGTCGGGCCGGCCGATGTGGCCGAACGCCACCGTGCCCGCGGTCTCGTTCTTGAGCGCCGAGCAGCACAGCTGGACGATCTGCGGCCGGGGCCCGGGCCCGGGAAACTCGATCGCGTTGGAGAACGCGTAGTGGACGTCGCCCGAGAGGATGACCGCCCCGTCGGTCTGTGTGCGAAGGAAGTCGAGCATGCCGGTGAACGCCACGGCGTTGCCGCTCCAGGTCTCGTTGTCCGCGAACTCGGGCCCCGTGGCCAGCACTGCCAGGCGCTGGATGACCTCCTCCAGCAGCGGCTCGCCGAACACCGGCGACGGTGCGACGATCAGGGTGAGCGGCTGGCGCGGGTCCGCTGTCCCCATGCGCGCGGTGAGCTGGTCGCGCAGCGCCTGGGCGTCGAGCAGCGCCGCGCTGAGCACGAGGCCGGCGCGCTGGTTGTCGCGTCTGACCAGCAGCTCGAGCTGCGAGGCGAGCTGGTCGATCGCGTTCTGATCGGGAAATCCGCGCCGGGTCCGGCCATCGAGCAGGATGATCTGGTAGGGCCGGGCCGGCGCCAGATCCTTGAACGGGCCGATCGCGAAGTCCCAGTGCTTGCGGCGCGGATCGCTGCTCTGCGCGCGGCCCGCGCCCATCAGCTCGGTGAGCGCCCGGGCGGTGTCCCGCGACGCGACCACCGGCGGCGGCGTGGCCTCGCCGGCGTCGTCGACCCCGCGCAGCCCGTCGAGGATGTCCGCGCCGGGGTTTCCGGGCAGGTAGTCCTCGGGCGCGTTGCCCCAGTCCTGGAACACCGCATAGGCCAGCATGCCGTTGAGCAGCACGCGGCCGCCCATCGTGCTGTCGTGCACCCGCTTGACCCAGTCGGCGTTGAGGTTCCAGTCGTCGGTGATCTCGTGGTCGTCGAAGATCATGTAGGTCGAGATGTTGGCGAGCGCGCGCCGGACCTTGGGCAGCGTGCGATAGAACGCGTCGAGCCGCCTGGTCTGCTCGGCGATCGCGTACTTGGTCGCCCGCCCGGCGAGCGCGTAGCTCGGGACCGCCTCGTCGACCGTGGGCATCGCGTCCGGCCACACCGCGTCCGACCACGCGAACACGTACATCATCAGGAACTCGCCGAGGAACAAGAGGTGCGCGTCGGCCAGCTCGCTGCTCAGCCCGCTGTGCTCGTGGATCTCGTCGAGCCGGCGGGTCGGTGCGATCCGCGCGGGATCGCCGTCGCGGTTGTCCCAGTGCGCGTCGCTGAACAGCATCGAGCCCAGCGGGCTGGGCGAGCTCAGGGTCTCGCGCCAGCCCAGCAGGTTGCGCGCCGCCTGGTTGACCAGGCGGAGCAACCCGAACGCGACGTCGTCGGCGTAGATCTGGTCGCCGGTGAGCAGCAGCAGCTGCGGGCGCTCGCCGGGCCCCGCGATCCGGAGCAGGTCATCGGCCAGCGCCAGCAGATCGGAGCCCTCGCCGTGCGGCTTGCGGCACGAGCCGTGGAGGATGCGCAGCTCGCTGCGGTCGGCGGGCGGACACACGAAGCCGGGCAGCGTACCCGGCTGGTAGACGAACATCGGCTCGGCGGCGGCGAGCGCCGGGTTGCTCGGCCAGCCGCCGTAGATCTCCTGCGCGGCGTCGCGCAGCGAGATCACCCCGCCGTGGCCGTCCGCGATCCCCACGTCGTAGCTGTAGAGCTTGCCGGCGGTCAGCGCGGCCTCGGCGGTGACCACCGCGACGTGCAGCGCCTTGCCGAGCGGGACGGTCTCGACCGGAGCGCCCGCTGCCACCAGCGTCGTGTGATCGGCCTCGTAGATCTGGATCGCGAGCTGGCGCGGCTCCTTGAGCGCCATGAACACGCTCACCGACGAGCGCGTCACCTTGCGGACGATCGGCCCGCACAGCACCAGCGGCAGGTTACTGACCGGACGCTCGATTGCCATCCCGACCTCCTCCGCAGAGCGCGCCTACGATGTCGACTGCATGCATCGTCAGCTCGCCCTGCTGCGATCCTGTCAGCCATCGTTGCGCCGCGCCGTGCGGGCTGTCAATACGGCGGCGCGTGCGGATCGACCGCCATCGCGCAGCAATCCTTGCCAGCGGCCATCGAGCCGGCCCGGATACGGTACGCGGTCCGACCGTTCCTTTCCGTGCGCACCACGCCGAGCCGCCCGAGCGCGCGCTTGAACTGCGAGTGTCGACGGCGATCGCCCGAGGTCTTCCTCGGCCGGCGAGCTACGACAGCGCGAGGTCGAGGACGCCGCGGGCGGACGGGCGGGCGAGCATGCCGGCGTACCAGCGGTCGAGGTGAGCGCGCTCGGTGCGCGGCTGGGGCAGGCCGTTCCAGCGATGGATCTCGCAGGCGATCGGGAAGTCGGCCATGGTGAGGCGGTCGCCGGCCATGAACGGCCGGCGGGCGAGGTGGCGGTCGAGCAGCGCGAGCAGGGGCTCGGTGGCGGCGACCGACTGCGCGATCGCGTCGGGGTTGCGCTGCTCGGCGGGGGTGCGGATCCACTGCAGGAAGGCGGTGCGGCCGGCCGGGCCGAGGGTGGTCTGTTGCCAGTCCATCCAGCGCTCTGCGTCGAACCGCGCGGGGAGGGCGAGCGGGTAGAGGGCGTCGGGGGCGTGGCGGGCGCACAGGTAGCGGACGATGGCGTTGGACTCCCAGAGCAGGGCCTGATCGTCCTCGAGGAGGGGGATCAGGCCGTTGGGGTTCCGGGCGAGGAACTCCGGCGTCTTGACGACGCCGAACGCGCCGCCGGCGTCGATCCGCTCGAACGGGACGCCGAGCTCCTGCGCGACGATCACGACCTTGCGCACGTTGATCGACGAGATGCGGCCCCAGATCTTGAGCATGCGAGGCGAGCGTACCGCACCCGGCCGGCGGCCCGGCGGCGAGGATCCGTTTGACAGGGCGGCGAGCGGGCTGTACGTATGTTCCGTTCGTTCCGACGGAGAGGTCGAGGCGGCCGCTGGCGACGGCGCGCAAGCGCCGGCGCGAGAGGAAAGTCCGAGCTTCACAGGGCAGGGTGCTGGTTAACGACCAGTCGAGGTGACTCGCAGGACAGTGCAACAGAAAGCAAACCGCCCATCGCGAGATGGGTAAGGGTGAAACGGTGCGGTAAGAGCGCACCGCCTCTCCGGTGACGGAGAGGGCACGGCAAACCCCACCCGAAGCAAGACCAGACAGGGGTCGCGTTGCCCGCGCCATGACCCCGGGTTGGTCGCTGGAGCCCGTCGGCAACGCCGGGCCTAGATGAATGGTCGCCACACACAGAACTCGGCTTACGGACCTCTCCGCCGGGGCGGGCACCTGTGCGCCGAGCGCGCACGGCTGCGCGCCGGGGCACCCGATGCAGCGCGGTGCGGTGCGGCGCGGCGCGGCGCGGGCCCGGCCATCGCGGCCGGTGCGCGTGATACGGTGGGCCGGAGCCATGGAGCAGCGCTCGCCTGTACACGAGATCGTGAACGAGCTGTGGCGAGCGCTGCACGAGCTGGGCTCCCCGGCGACGACCGGCGAGATCGAGCGCTGGGGGTTCGCGGTTCACGCGGCGCTGTCGGCGTCGGGCCGCGAGTTCCACAACCACGATCACGTGATCGATCTGGTCACCGGCAGCGAGCCGCTGGAGGTGATCGCGGCGCTGTACCACGACGCGGTGTACATCCAGGTCGACCAGGGCCCGCCGCGCTCGATGCGCGAGGAATTGACCAGCGTGCTGGCGCAGTGCGCCGACGGCTGGCGGGTGCTGCCGTCCGCGGCGGCGCCGGTGACCGGCGACGTGCTCCACGTGTTCGGCCGGAGGGTCGGCGATGTGGTCGCGCCGACCACCGGGCTCAACGAGCTGTCGTCGGCGCTGGTCGCGGCGATCCAGCTCGAGCCGGCGCTGTCGCGCGACCAGCGCCTGGTGATCGCGGCGTGCATCGAGCAGACGATCCCGTTCCGCGCGAACTGTATCCAGCCGCTCCACGATCGGCTCGTGCTACTCGGGCTCGAGGGCGAGACGCTCGAGACCACGATGTGCCGCGCGGTGCGCCTCGGCAATCGCGACGTCGAGAACTTCGCCGACAACGAGCCCGCGCGGTTCCTCGACAACACGTGGAAGCTACTGCCCGAGAGCAA
>JBGQCL010000097.1:0-28430 GCA_041495365.1 Kofleriaceae bacterium
CGCCCTGCAGCAGGCCGGTGGCGCGCGAGCCCTGGAGCTGGGCCTGCAGCAGCCAGTCGTTGCGCGCCCAGGTCTGCTCGATGCGCGCCTCGGCGACCGCGATGTCGATCCGGGCGGCTTGCAGGTTCGGCGCCTGGCGCACCGTGACCTGGAGCAGCTCGGGCAGGGTGATCGAACGGGGCTCGCCGGCCCACTCGGTGAGCGTCGGCGTCTGCGGGGGCGGCGCGCCGGCCCCCGGCTGCTGCTTCGCCGCCTTGAATGCGCGGCCCAGGACGTCTGCGTGCGCGCCCTGCGCGGCACCGGTGATCAGGGCAAACAACAGGCAAGCCAGCCGTGAAAACCTCATCGAATCGGGGCATCATGGCACGCACCGGATCCGCCCGCACCGTGCGACATGCTGCGACTGGCAATTGCCGCACGCGACGTGGATCTGCTGAAACCGCGTGTGTTAGCGTGGCCGCCAGCGATGGGAACGGTCCTGCGTACGTATTGCTTCCTCGACGCGCTCCAGCCTCAGCAGGCGACGTTCATCGGCAAGACCGCGCGCGGTTTTCTCCCGGTCCCGTTCCAGGCCTCGCTGTGGGTCGAGATCGCCCCTGGCATCGCGATCAACCAGGTCACCGATGCGGCACTCAAGGCGACGCGGGTCCAGCCCGCGGTCCAGGTCGTCGAGCGCGCCTACGGCCTGCTCGAGGTCCACGATCACGACAAGGGCGAGGTGCTGTCGGCCGGCGCGACCATCCTCAGGTACCTGGGCGTCGACGAGGGCCAGCGCCTGAAGCCCAAGGTCCTGACCAACCAGATCATCCGCGGCGTCGAGGCCTACCAGACCCAGATCATCAACCGCAGCTCGGCCGGCATGATGGTGCTGCCGGGCGAGTCGCTGTTCATCCTGGAGTGCGAGCCCGCCGGCTACGTGGTGCTCGCCGCCAACGAGGCCGAGAAGGCCGCGCACGTCTCGCTGGTCAACGTCACCCCGTACGGTGCGTTCGGCCGGCTCTACATGTCGGGTCCGGAGGCGGAGATCGACGCGGCGGCGGCGGCGGCGACCGCGGCGCTCGCCGGCGTCACCGGCAAGGAGCCCGAGAAGTTCGTCGACAAGTAGCCGGACGCGGCCACCCCCAGCCCGGACCAAAACGCAGTAACCGCAGCAGCACAAGCAGGAGATGACGAATGGCTGACGCGCTTGGAATGATCGAGGTCAAAGGTTTCGTCGGCATGGTCGAGGCCGCCGACGCGATGGTCAAGGCCGCCAAGGTCGAGCTCGTCGGGTACGAGAAGACCGGCGGCGGCTACGTGACCGCGATCGTGCGGGGCGACGTCGCCGCGGTCAAGGCGGCCACCGAGGCCGGCCAGCGCGCCGCCGAGCGCGTCGGCGAGGTCGTGTCGGTCCACGTGATCCCGCGGCCGCACGCCAACGTCGACGCCGTCCTGCCGCTCGGCCGGGTGTCGATCGAGTCCGGCGGCGACGGCAAGAAGTAGGGGCGCCGTGGTCCTGGGCGAGGTCATCGGCACGCTGGTCGCGAGCCGCAAGGAGCCCACGCTCGAAGGGCTGAAGCTCCTGGTGGTCCGCGCGTGCGACGTCGACGGCAACCCGACGGGTGCAATCGCGGTCGCGGTCGACGCGGTCGGCGCCGGGATCGGCGAGGTCGTGCTGTACGCGGCCGGCTCGTCGGCGCGCCAGACCCAGGTGACCCAGAACCGGCCGGTCGACGCGACGATCATGGCGATCGTCGACGAGATCGCGATCGACGGCGAGCGCCGCTACGCAAAGGACTAGGATGGCGGCGCAGGGTCTCGACGAGAAGAAGATCGAGGAGATCGTCGCGCGCGTGCTCGACCGGCTCGGCGGCGGGCCGACCCGCGCCCCGGCGCCGCGCAGCGCCGCGGTCTCCGGGACCGCCGCGGTCTCCGGGAGCGCCGCGGTCTCCGGAATCGATCCGCCGGCCGCCGCCGGCAAGCCCAGCCTGCCGCGCGGGACCAACGGGGTGTACGCCGACGCCGACCAGGCGGTCCAGGCGGCGCGCCGCGCGTTCGAGCACAACGAGCGCACGCCGGTCGCGGTCCGGATCAAGATGGTCGAGGCGATGCGCCGGGCGGTGCTCGCCAGCAACGAGGCGCTGTCGCGCTACGCGGTCGAGGAGACCGGCCTGGGCCGCTACGAGGACAAGCTCGCCAAGAACCGGCTGGTCGCCGAGAAGACGCCGGGCTGCGAGATCCTGCGCGCGGTCGCGTACACCGGCGACGATGGCCTGATGCTGACCGAGCGCGCGCCGTACGGCGTGCTGCTCGCGGTGACGCCGACGACCAACCCGACCGAGACCATCGTGTGCAACGCGATCGGCATGGTCGCGGCCGGCAACGCCGTGGTGTTCAACGTCCACCCGTCGGCGGCGCAGACCTGCAACTGGTGCGTCCACCTGCTCAACGAGGCGATCCAGGCCGCGGGCGGGCCGCGCGACGTCGTGGTGTCGATCGAGCGCCCGACGGTCGAGAGCGCCCAGCTGCTGATGAAGCACCCGCTGGTCCGGCTGGTCGTGGTCACCGGCGGGCCGGTCGTGGTCAAGCAGGCGATGAACTCGGGCAAGAAGGTCATCGCCGCCGGGCCGGGCAACCCGCCGGCGGTGGTCGACGAGACCGCCAACCTCGACAAGGCGGCCGACGCGATCGTGCGCGGTGCGTCGCTCGACAACAACATCGTGTGCATCGCCGAGAAGGAGATCATCGCGGTCGACGCGATCGCGAGCGAGCTGATCCGCCGGCTCGAGAGCCGTCCGGTGCTTCGGCTCGATGCCCGCCAGGTCCGCGCGCTCGAGGGCGTGATCCTCGAGGGCGATCACGTCAACAAGGCGTGGGTCGGCAAGGACGCGGGGCTGATCGCCCAGCAGATCGGCGTGTCGGGCCACGGCCACGACCTCCGGCTGCTGCTGTGCGAGGTCGAGGAGGGCCACCCGTTCGTCCAGCACGAGCTGCTGATGCCGGTGCTGCCGCTGTTCCGGGTTCGCGACGCCGCCGACGCGGTCGCCGCGGCGCTGCGCGTCGAGCACGGGTTCCACCACACCGCGACCATGCACTCGCGCAACGTCGACCACATGGCCGCGATGGCCCGGATGTGCAACTGCAGCATCTTCGTCAAGAACGACGCGTCGTACGCCGGCCTCGGCCTGGGCGGCGAGGGCTACACCTCGTTCACGATCGCGAGCCCGACCGGCGAGGGCCTGACCACCGCGGTGCACTTCACGCGCGAGCGCCGCTGCACGCTCAAGGACGCGTTCC
Source organism: Kofleriaceae bacterium (assembly GCA_041495365.1). GTDB lineage: Bacteria > Myxococcota_A > Polyangia > Haliangiales > Haliangiaceae > JABFXX01. Next base: position 3,277 of record JBGQCL010000097.1, read on the forward strand.
GGTTCGTATGACCCGCGGGCCGGCGCTCGGCGTGCTCGAGGTCGCCACGATCGCGCGCGGCGTGGTCGTCGCCGATGCCGCGCTCAAGCGCGCCCCGGCGGTGCTGCTGTCGTCGCGCGCGGTGTCGGGGGGCAAGCACCTGGTCATGCTCGAGGGCGGGGTCGCCGAGGTCGAGGAGGCGATGGCGGCCGGCGCGCACGCCGCGGGCGACCTGCTGCTCGATCGCGTCGAGCTCGCCGCCGCCGACGACCAGGTCTGGCCGATGCTCGGCGCGCCGGTGGCGCCGCCGGACTGGTCGGCCGAGCGCGGCGCCGAGGCGGTCGCGATCCTCGAGACCCGGACGGTGTGCGCCGCGATCGCCGCCGCCGACGCGGCGTGCAAGGCCGCCGACGTCGCCGTGCGCGACGTCCGGTTCGCGGTCGACCTCGCCGGCAAGGCCTACTTCACGCTGACCGGCCCGCTCGACGCGATCGAGGCCTCCGCCGACGCCGCCCGGCGCGCCGCCGGCGATCGGCTGGTCGGGGCCGAGCTGATCGCCCAGCCGGCGCCCGAGCTGCGCGGCCGGCTGTTCCGCTGACCGGTCAGGGGTGCAGGACGATCGCCTGCTAGAGGGCAGCGACGCGCGAAATGTTACGCATCACGTGGGCGGTCACCCGATCGCAGCGCTCGCCGTCGAACTGGTAGATCTCTCTCGCGTGATCGGCGAGCTGCTCGGTGAGCGCGGCGGCGATCGCGGCACGGGCGCGGTGGAGCCGGACCCGGACCGCCTCCTCGCTCAGGCCGAGGCACGCCGCGGTCTCGGCGGTGTCGAGCTCGAGCACGTCGCGCAGCACCATCACCTCGCGGTTGCCCTGCGGGATGTTCGCCAGGCAGGTCTCGAGCAGCGCGCCGAGCCGGGCGCGCGCCAGGTCGGCGTCGGGCGCGACGTCGCTCGCGGCGTCGACCACATCGGCGATGATCGGCCGCTTGCGGGTCAGCGCGATCGCCTCGTGCACCGCGATCCGGGTCGCCCAGGTCGCAAACGCCGCGTCGCCGCGGAACTGCGACAGGTTGCGAAACACGCCGAGCCAGGCCTGCTGCAGCACGTCCTCGGCGTCGGCGTCGCTGTGCGTGATCGCGCGCGCGGCGCGGAACAGCCGCTGGTTGTGGCGGCGGACCAGGACCCCGAACGCGGCATGATCGCCGGCGACCACGCGGGCGATGATGTCTCGGTCCTCGAGCTCGGCGACGGCAACCCGGCTGGTCATACCCCAGAGAGCGGTGACAGCACCCGGACGTTACAGCAAACCCGGCCGCGGATGGCGGCAGCGTGTGGCGTCGCTGCGCGATGCAGGTTCGTGGCGCACGTTCATGCAGGCGCCGGCATTCTCGGCCGCCGCGAGCGGTGAACCTCGTCGCAGATGGATCGTGCGGTGACCGCACACAGGTGCTCGAGGATTGCGCTCCCCTCACGTACACCTCGGCCACGAGACCCGTGTGGATTCGCCCAGATGGCCGTTGCGAGGCGCTGGTATGTCGCTCGCACGTCCGCCGCCACGGAGGAGTTATCGAATGTCCAGACTTCGCTGCGTTCGCCTGCTGTCCGTCGTCCTCGTCACCGCCCTGCCGCTCGGCGTCCTCGCGCCTGCGTGCTCGTCCACCAGCACCTCGACCCAGGGGCAGCTGATCTCGTGCACGGACACCGGCACCGGCTTCACCAGCTGTCACGCCCTCGAACCCACCGGGTCGGGGTCGGGCTCAGGCTCGGGGTCCGGCTCGGGGTCCGGCTCGGGCAGCAACACCTGCGAGGACGTCGATGACGACGGCGACGGCTCGCCACACGACGCCGGCGAGGATCACCACGATTCCAGGACCGGCGCGGCGACCGACACCGGACAGGCCGGGAGCGCCTCCGACGACGATGACCACGACGGCATCCCCAACGACCGCGACTGCGACAAGCGCCATGGCGGGGACGACGACGGCGAGGATCACGACGGCGGCGACCACGACGGCAGCGGCAGCGGCGACCACGACGGTAGCGGTAGCGGTAGCGGTAGCGGCAGTGGCAGTGGCAGTGGCAGCGGCAGCGGCAGCGACGACGGCAGCGGTCATCACTGAGGGCTGATCGCGGGCGGCTCGACGGGACGGGCGCATCGCCGTGCCGGGGCCTCCGACGGCTCGCGCGCGATCGGCGCCGGTGGCGACCCGGGCGCGCGGTCCAGGCGGACCGTCCACCGGCTGTGCGGTTCACGCCGTCCCCGGTCCGGCTCGCGCTCGAGGCCCTGCTCGCGCGCTATCCGGGCGCCCACGGCCGCCACCTCGAGCGCCTGATCGTCAAGCGCGACGACGGCTGGATCCCGGTCCCGCTCGACCGGGTCCGCCGGCTGTCCGCCGAGGGCAAGCACGTCCGCGTCCACACCGACGGCGGGTCGCACCTGATCCGCGAGAGCCTCGTCGAGCTCGAGCCGCGGCTCGACCCCGCGCGCTTCGTCCGGGTCCACCGCGGCGAGATCATCCAGCTCCACGCCGTGGTCCGGTTCGACGCGCCAGCTCACGGCGACGCGGTCGCCGAGCTCGACGACGGCAGCTCCGTGATCGTCAGCCGGACCCACCGCGATGGCTTCCTCACGCGGTGGCGGGGGCGGTGAGCCGGCGCGCGGCCGGTTCCGGAATCTGCCGCCGCCGCAGGCCGCGCGCCATCGCACGGATCCGTCGCGACGCGGGAGGTTCCAGGTAAGCTCGTGGCGACGATGACCCGCGCTTCCGACCCGCGCCGCCCGTTCGCGATCCGCGAGATGGACCGGGCCGTCGATCGCCCCGGCGTCGCGGCGCTCGACACGTCGTTCCGCACCACGAGCGTGTTCGATGTCGTGGTCACCCCGCAGCGGATCGAGCTCGTCGAGCGGGCGCTCACCGCGGCGCTCATCAAGCGCTACCCGATCGAGGACGTGTTCGCACCCTGGGCGACCTGGGAGACCGGCTTCGTCGCCGCCGACGGCGCGATCTGCGGCTTCGCGGCAGTCGAGCATGAGGTCTGGCACCGGCGCCTGGTGCTGTGGCACTTCTACGTCGCACCGGAGCGCCGCCGCGGCGGCATCGGGCGCGCGCTGCTGGCGCGCGTCGAGCAGCACGGCCGCCAGGTCGGCGCGCGCCGCGTGTGGCTGGAGACCAGCAACGTGAACGCGCCCGGGATCGCGGCCTACGCCCGCCTCGGCTACTCTCTGTGCGGCGCCGACACGACCCTGTACGAGGCCACGCCCGCCGCGGCCGAGACGGCGATCTACCTGTCGAAGCCGCTGTGAGCGCCGGAGCCTGGCCCGGTCCGGGGGCTACGACGCCAGCACCAGCTCCCAGCGCTCGCTGGCGACGCCGCGGGGCAGGAACGGCTCGGCGGGGGTGCTCGCGGTCCGGCGGAAGCCGTGGCCGGCGTACAGCGCGCGGGCGGCGGTGAGGTCGCTCGCGGTGTCGAGCACGATCCGGCGCTCGCCGAGGCGGCGGGCGTGATCGACCACGCTGCGGACCAGGCGGCGGCCGAGGCCGTGGCCGCGCGCCTCGGCCTCGACGAGCAGGAACCGGAGCTGGGTGGTCGCGTGGGGGAGGCCCTTGCTCGCGATCGAGCCGACGAACCGGCCGGCGCGCTCGGCGACGAAGATCCGATCGCGCGGCGGCGAGAACCCGGCCAGGAACTCGCCGAACGCGTGCACGACGTAGTGTTCGAACACCGGTGGGTAGCCAAACTCGGCGACGTAGATCTCGCCGTGGCGCGCGATGATGTGGCCGATCGCGCCCGGGCGCGGCGCGCGGATCGCGATGCGCGGGTCGCCGGCGCCGTACAGCGCCTCGAGCCCGCCGACCAGGCGGTCGATCGCCGGCCGCGGCTTGGCGGCGAGCCAGGCGTCGAGCCGCCGGTTGGCGCGCAGCTCCAGGCCGGCGAGCTGGCGGGCGCCGCGCGCGGTGATCACGGCCGAGCGGGCGCGCGCGTCGCTCGCCGCCACGCGCTTGGTCACCAGGCCGCGTGCGACGAGCCGTGACACCGCGCGGCTGACGTAGCCGAGGTCGAGGTCGAGGCGCCTGGCGAGCGCCGAGATCTCGAAGCCGTCGGCGTGGCCGAGCTCCCACAGGCAGCGGGCCTCGCCCAGCGACATGCCGGACGCGAGGTAATCAGGGGACAGGAGGCCGCCGGCGCGCGCGAGCTCGCGGCTGAACGCGCGGACCAGCGGCGTGACGGTGGCGACCGGTGAGACGCGAGGCATGCGACCAGGGTTGCGCAGATACTTGCCAGAAGCAAGCATATCGCCGGATCGCGGCGCGGCCTGCGCGTCGAGTCCGGCGGCGCGGCGCACGGTGGGCTGCGGCGGCCTGGCCGGGTGCGGCGGGTGGGGATGCGCGCGTGCGCCCGGGTCACGACCGGCGGCGTCGCGTCGCGGTCGCAGTGGACCGCAGCGGCGGGCTTCGTCGAGGCGGTCGGCCCTGGCGGCGTGGGCGTCCCCCGCCGGCAACACGTGGCAGAAGCCGGTGAGCCCGTTCGAGCGCGCACGCGCATGCGCGTCGAGTGGGTCGTCGCGTTCGCGCACGCGCGCAACGACCGCGCCACCGGGGATGATCGATCGCGGACTTGGCCGACGACGATGGGTCCGCGGGGTCGTGCGACGGCTGGTACGCGGCGTGCTCCTCCGAACTTGCTGACTGCGACTGGTCATGATGCACACGCGGTTTGCCGCATGGTGACGAGCCCGCAGCACCTCCCGAGGACGGCACGGATGGTGGAAGGCACGCAGATCGGGGCCTACCGGATCGTGAAGCCGCTGGGCGCGGGTGGGATGAGCGAGGTCTGGGTGGCAGAGCACGCGCTGCTCGGGCGCCGGGCGGCGATCAAGGTGCTGCGGTCGCGGCTGTCGCGCCGCCTGGACATCGTGCAGCGGATGTTCAACGAGGCGCGGATCATGACCGCGATCGCCAATCCGGGGATCGTCCAGGTGTTCGACTTCGGGTTTCACGTCGACGGCAGCGCCTACATCGTGATGGAGCTGCTCGACGGCGAGACGCTCGGCGAGCGACTGTCGCGGCGCGGGCCGCTCGCGGTCGCCGAGGCGCTCCACCTGGTGCGCCAGGTCGCGAGCGCGCTGCGCGCGGCACACGACCACGGCGTGGTGCACCGCGATCTCAAGCCCGAGAACATCTTCCTCGCTCGCGATCCGGACGTCGCGGGCGGCGTCCGGGCCAAGCTGCTCGATTTCGGGATCGCCAAGCTGATCGGCGAGGGCGCGTTCCACACCGGCGAATCGGTCGTGCTCGGCACGCCGCCGTTCATGTCGCCCGAGCAGTGCCGCGGCGAGCAGACGGTCGAGCAGCGCTCCGACGTGTACTCGCTGGGCTGCGTGCTGTTCACGATGGTCACCGGACGGCCGCCGTTCGACGCCGCGGGCGGCGCGGTGCTCGCGATGCACCAGCGGGAGCCGACGCCGATCCCGTCGCGGCAGGTCCCGGGGCTGCCCGCGGTGGTCGATCACCTGGTGCTGCGCTGCATGGCGAAGCACCCGGCGGAGCGGTTCACCGCCGGCGAGCTGTCGCGCGCGATCGCGGGGCTGTTGCACGCGCCGTGGCTGGAGTCCGTCGAGCGCAGCGCCGCGGCGCCCTCCGCGGTGCCGCCGTGCGATACGACGGCCGCGACCCAGCCGATGGAGCCGGTCCGCTCGTCGCCGGCCCCGCGGCTGCAGCGCACGGCCATGGTCACCGAGGTCACGGTGCTCGCGATGGTGATCTGCGGCATGGCGTGGCTGGCGATGGTCCTGCTGTCGCGGTTCGTGGCGTGACCGACGCCTGACCGGCGCCTGACCGGCGATGAACGCGGCGATCAATGGCCGCCGGGTGGCCGGGCGGGCGGGGCGGGGACCGCGGCGGGCAGGGGAGACGCGGCGGGCGACGACGTCGCAGTGGGCGCCGCCGGGCCGGCCGGCTTGACGTACGCCGGTGCGGCGCTGCCCATCACCGACGTCGACTGCGCCGGGCCCGGCAGCAGGCGGTCGAGCTTGCCGAGGTACCACATGGCGGCGAGCACGAGGACGATCGCGACGGTGAGGTAGAACCGCCACGGCCGGCGCTTCTCGGCGTAGGGGTCCTGGGCCGCGCGCCGGGCGCCGGGCGGCAGCGCGGCGACGTCGGTCAGCGCGGTGCCGAACGGGACGTTGATCCGGGTCAGCGCGTTGATCGCCCAGCCGCTGGCGTCGAGCAGCGGGCCGAGGTTGCGGCGGTGCAGCTTGATGTACGCGAGCAGCATCGACGGTCCGCTGATCGCGCTCACCACGCCGATGACGCCGAACGGCATCCACCAGCCGAGCCCGAACAGCGCGGCGAGCACCGCGGTGCCGAACGCGCCGATCCCGCCGATCGCGACGCCGAGCGCGGCGATCGTGCCGATGTCGAGCTTGGCCGGCTCGGTCGCGCCGGCCGGCTTGGCCGCGGCCGCGTCGGCGGGGCCGGCCAGCTTGGCGGTGGTGGCGGCGTCCTGCTCGGCGGCGCGCCTGGCGACCCGCTCCTCGAGCAGCCGCACCGCCTTCTTGTAGGGTGCCCAGAACGCCTGGCGCAGCGCGATCGGGTTGGCGATCAGCTTGGTGATCGTCGCCTGCCAGTCCTTGCCCTTGCGATCGACGAACACGCCGTTGCGGCCGACCATCAGGTTGTCGACGTCGCCGGCGGTGAACGCGGCGGCGATCGTCCGGGTCTCGCCGAGCCGGGCGCACTCGCAGTACGCGAGGCAGGCGCCGGACAGCGCGGCCATCGCGCTGTGCCTGGCGGCGTCGGCGACGTCGAACACCAGCGTGCAGCCGCGGCCGTCGAGGTACAGCGTGCCGGCCTGGAACACGCCGCCCTTGCGGGTGTAGAAGTCGGCGAAGTTGACGTAGTTGTGGAGCAGGCGGGCGAGGTCGCGCTGGTAGCGGCACAGCCGCTCGACGTCGATCACCGCCTCCAGCGTCGGCTTGACCTCGAGGTCGCGCGCGATCAACCGCGCGATGTCGCGCTCGGCCTCGCCGGCGAGCACCGCGCGCAGCCGATCGACGCCGAGCGGCTCGACCGTGCCGGGCGGCCGGGCGTCCCGCCACGCCTGGTGGGCGGCGAGCCGTCGCTGCAGGGCGCGCCAGTCGGCCTCGGTCAGCGCGTCGCGCGGCCCGAGCAGCGGCGTCACCGCCGCGGTGCTCAGCGCGGCGAGCCGGTCCTCCCACGCCGGGTTGACCCCGGTGAGCGGCAGCGCCGCGCCGGCCTCGACCCGCGCGATCGGCAGGCTCGCAAGCTCGGGGGCCTGCGCCGACAGCTCGCGGCCCGACAGCGCCGCGAGCTCGGCGTCGCTGACGTTGAGCGCAGCGGCGGCGCGGGGGTCGAACGCGGCGAGCCGGCAGCGCGCGAAGTAGTCGTCGACCTTGGTCCGCACCGCGCGCACCGCCTCGGCGGCGGCCGGCGTGGCATCGCCCAGCGGCCGCGCGGCGGCGTCGGCGCCGTCGTGCCACGCGACCAGCGCCCGGGCCTCGGCGAAGAACGCGTCGGCGCGCGGCTGATCGATGCCCGGCTTGCCGCTGCGATCGGCGACGGCGCCGTGGCTGGCGACGATGTCGGCGATCACGGCGCGCAGCGCGTCGTCCTCGCAGCTGTTTGGCGGCACCACGCCGTCGCCGTTGAACGGCTTCTCGGCGAGCCGCTGGTCGGCGCTGGTCGCGTCGGCGAGCGACACGTTGCCGGCATCGCGCTTGCCGAGGTCGGCGAGCAGCCGCTGCGCCCCGCTGCGCACCGCGCCGTCGCGCAGGTCGTCGAGCGCCACGCTGTCGCCGCCGGCCAGCAGCCGGCTGGGATCGCGGTAGTGCTCGCCGATCCACGCGACCGCCGCGAGCACCTCGGCCTGGCGGATGTGGCCGTCGTGGTCGGTGTCGAGCAGATCGAGCGTGCGCGGATCGATCTCGACGCCGCGGGTCGGCATCGACAGCGCGATCCACAGCTTGGGATCGAGCTCGTGGAGGTGGGCCAGATCGGCCGCGGACTGCAGCGCGACCTGGTCGACGCCGCCGGAGCGATAAAACGTCCAGCGATACGGTGCGGTCATCGCGGTCCCCCGCCCCTGCATAGCACCGCGCGCCACCCCGCGTCCGGGCCCGGCGCGCGCCGTCACGCAGTGCTCACCGCCCGCGCCGCCGGACGGGCATCACCCCTTCGAGATCGTGACCTTGGTGATCGTCACCGGCGTCTCCGGCTTGTCGCTCGGGCCGCGCGGCACGCCCTCGATCTTCTTGACCAGGTCGGTCTCCTTGCACTGCCCGAAGATCGTGTGGCGGTTGTTGAGGTAGCTCGGCGCGCCCTCGGTGACGAAGAACTGGCTGCCGTTGGTCCCGTGGCCGCCGCGGCTCCCCGCGTTGGCCATCGCGAGCGTGCCCGCCTTCATGGTGAGCCCGTTGTTGACCTCGTCATCGAACGAGTAGCCCGGCCCGCCGATGCCCTGACCCAGCGGATCGCCGCCCTGGATCATGAAGCCGGGGATCACGCGGTGGAAGGTCAGTCCGTCGAAGAACGGCTTGCCGACCTCGGTCTGCTGGCTGTTCGGGTTGGTCCAGGCCTTCTTGCCGGTCGCCAGGCCGACGAAGTTGGCGACCGCCATCGGCGCCTTGTCGGCGAACAGCTCGCAGTGGAACGCGCCCATGCTGGTCTCGATCGTCGCGGTCAGCGGGCCGTTCCCCGACAGGTCCTTGGTGTACGCGGCGAGATCGTCGGACGTCGGCGCGCGCACCGTGGCCTCGTTGGCGGAGGCACCCCCGGCGGCGCCCCCCGACGGAGCCTCGGGCGTCGCGCCCGGCCCGGGGGCGCCGGCGGGCTTGCCGGGGTCCTTGCCGACCGGCTCGGGCGTCATGTCGTCGGCGGGCTTCGCCGCCCCGCTCGCCGAGCCGCTCGGCTTGTCCGGGGTGTTGGGCGCGTTCTCGTCGGACTTCTTGGACTTGCAACCCGCGACCAGGGTCACGAGCAAGACGGCGGTGCATGTGCTTCGCATGGCGCCCGGAACATGGCGCAGTTGCCCGGAGCCTGCAAGACACCGGCCTGCACAGCCACGGGGTTGGCGGTATGATGCGCGGCGGGAGCTGCTCCCACCTGCATGTCTGGCACCGACGATCTCCAGGGCGCCGACGCCGGCGCCAGCCGGAGCTCGCCGGCGATCAGCGACCCCGGCACGGCGAGCTCGCCGGGGTCGGGAGCGTCGGGCGCGCCGCTCGGCGACCTGCGGTTCAACCGGCGGTTCGTCGTCCCCGCGGCCGTGCTCGGCGCCGCCGAGCTGATCTTCATCGCCTACCCCCTGGCGGTCGCGTTCGACCTCGCCGGGTTCGGCGGCGACACGCTGCTGCGCACGGTGCTGCCCGTCGGGATCGGTGCGATCGTGGTCTGGCTGGCCGCGATCACCGCGTGGCTCATGCCGCTGTGGTCGGCGGTCGCGGCGCGCCGGCGCGGCGAGCGGGTCCACAAGGATCTCGCGGCGCGCGCGTACCGCATCACGCTCAACGGACCGGTCCGCGTGCTGCTGCTGCGCACCGGCCTGTGGGCGGCGGCGGCCGCGCTGGTCGGCCTGTTCCTCCACGAGTTCCGCGACTGGCCGATCGAGCGGGTCGCCGAGATGACGGCGCTCGCGACGATCCACGCCTACATCCTGAGCTGCATCCGCGCGGTGTGGTGGGCGCAGACCCTCGCCGAGCTCAGCGCGCGGCTGTTCGCCGCCGGCTCGCCGCTCAAGCGGTTCGACGACAGCCACTTCCGGCGGTTCATGCTGGTCGCGATGATCGTCGCCGGCGGCGTGCTCGCCGCGCAGGCCGCGTTCGCCTACTACTTCGTGCCGATCACGTTCCCGCAGTACCTGCAGTTCGAGACCTACGTCGCGGTCGCGAGCGCGGCCGGGGTGACCGCGTGGCTGGTGGTCGCCCGGCTGAGCACGCGCGACCTGCGGCGCTACCTCGCGGCGTCGCGCAACGAGACCGTCGCAGGCGCGCCCCCCGCGGCGGTGATCTACCGGCGCGCCCAGGCGCTGCCGTACCGGCTCGCGGTGATGACGATCGCGGTGTGGCTGGTGATCGCGGTGATCGGCGGGTTCATCGCGCGCCACCTCGGGTTCGAGCTCGACGACACGATCGTCCTGGCCACCGCGATGGCCGTGCTGGCGATCGCCGGGGCGATCTACGAGCAGCTGTGGCACCGCGACGTGCTCCGGCCGCTGCTCGCCCACCTGACCCAGCGCTACCGCGTGCCGGTGCGCAGCATCGCGCCGTCGCTGTCGCTGCGGTCCAAGCTGCTGCTGTCGTTCGGCGGCGTCGTGCTGCTGGCGTGCGGCATGGCCCTGCTGTGGGGCTTCGTCCAGTACAAGAGCCTGGCGAATGACGCGGCCGGCCAGCAGTCGCGGCTCGGCCTGCAGTGGGTGAACTCCGAGCTGCAGCGCGCGCTCGGCGCCGATCCGGTGCGGCCGGCGCCCGACCGGGTGCGCAGCGCGCTGCGCCGGATCGCGACCTCGGCGCCCGACGCCCCGGTGATGTACTACCTCGACGACGAGGGCGAGCTGCTCGCGGTCGGCGGCGGCGGCCTGGGAGCACCCCGGCCGCCGTGGTACGTGCGCTACCAGCTGCAGCGCGCGACCGGCGAGCTGCTCGCGATCCACGCCGCCGAGCTCACCGGCCGCGCCCAGGTGCTCGAGATCGGCTGGCGCGCGGCCAAGGTCCGGCTCGGCGCGGTCGCGGTGTTCTACCCGAGCTACCGCGGCCGCGGCCCGTCGATGGAGCGCCCGCTCCGGCAGCTCCTGGTGTTCTTCCTGGTGCTGTTCGGCGCGTGCGCCGGCATCGTCGCGCTCACGGTCTCGCAGTTCATGTCGCCGATCCGCCGGCTCGAGCAGCGCGCCGATGCGATGGCGCGCGGCGAGCTCGCCGATCCGGTGGTGGTGGCCGGCGAGGGCGACGAGATCGGCCGGCTCACGTTCGCGCTCGAGGAGATGCGCCGCGCGCTGCGCGACAAGCTGCGCTCGACCGAGGAGGTCAACCTCGACCTCGAGCGCGCCGTCCAGATGCGCACCGCCGACCTCGCGCGCAAGAACCGCGAGCTGGCCGAGACCCTCGACAAGCTGACCCGCGCCCAGGAGCAGCTGGTGCGGTCCGAGAAGCTCGCGTCGATCGGCCAGCTGGTCGCCGGCATCGCGCACGAGATCAACAATCCGGTCAACGCGATCGTCAACACGGTCGGCCCGCTCGGGCAGGCGATCGACGACATCGACTCGACCGACTCCGCGGTCCGCGGCGAGGCCGCGCGCGACGTCCGCGAGATGGTCCGCGTGGTGCAGCGCGGCGCGCAGCGCACCAAGGCGATCGTCAGCGCGCTCCACAACTACTCGCGGACCGACGACGAGAGCGTGGTCGACTTCGACATCGACCGCTCGATCGACGACTCGCTGGAGCTGCTCCGCCACCTGCTCAAGGACAAGACCGTGACCAAGCGCTACGGCGACGTCGGCCGGGTGCGCGGCCACGCCGGCCAGGTCAACCAGGTGTTCATGAACCTCCTGACCAACGCCGCGCAGGCGCTGTCCGGGCGACCCGACGCCCACATCACGGTCGAGACCACCGGCGACGCGGGCGCGGTCGAGGTCCGGATCAAGGACAACGGCGCCGGCATCCCGCCCGACATCCTGCCCCGGATCTGGGATCCGTTCTTCACCACCAAGGACGTCGGCGAGGGTACCGGCCTGGGCCTGTCGATCGTCCACGAGCTGGTCGAGCGCCACGGCGGCACGATCGAGTGCCAGACCACGGTCGGCGCCGGCACCACGTTCACCGTCAAGCTGCCGCGCCAGATCCCGGTCACCGCCAAGGCCCGCAGCGCGAGGCCGACCGGTCCCCTGGCGTCGCGCTCGGCCTGAGGCTGCATCGAGCGCCCCACACAAAGATCGCGTCCTCGCCACCTTCGAGGACCCCGGCGCCCACCACGTCGTCGCTGAAGCCGCTCCGCTGATCGTGCTACGTTGAAAGAATGCAAGCGACCCTCCGACTGCCACGTCGAGCGATCTACGCCGACTACTTGGCGGTCGAGCAAGCCAGCGAATGCCGTCACGAATTCATCGACGGTGTGATCGTGGCGATGGCGAGTGGGTCCGATGAGCACAATCGCCTCGCCGGCCGGCTTGCGCAGCTGCTCGGCAGTCGCGAGACCGGAAGCTGCGGGTACTATCCATCCGACCAGCGTTTCTGGATCGCATCGCGCGCCCGGGGCCGCTACGCCGATGGATCGATCATCTGTGGTCCTCCCGAGCATCCGGCCCACGACGCTCAAGCCACCATCAACCCGACCGTGGTGATCGAGGTGCTGTCGCCCAGCAGCGAAGGCGATGACGACGGCGAGAAACGGTCCGACTTCCAGTCTCTTGCCTCGCTCGAAGCCTACGTGCTGGTGGCTCAGGATCAGCGACGTGTGAAGGTCTATCGCCGCGGCGATGGCGAATGGGGCGTCACGACCTATCGTGACGGTGATCGCTTCGAGTTGCCGACGTTGTCTACCTCGATCTCGGTTGCCGACCTCTATGACCGTATCCTCGACAGCGCGGGCAAATCGCTGCTCCGCTAGCGCTGACGCCGGACGTGATCGAGGACCCGGCGTTCGGCGAGCACGACGGGTTCCAGTGCAGGCACGGATCTGCTTGGCCACGTCGTGCACCCGGTCGCTGCCATGATGCAGGGGCCCCGCGCTGGTCGCTCGGCCTGCGCGACACCACTCTCCAGGTGACCGACACCACGGTCTCCATTCCGCCACGGGCGCTGCCGTGCGCGCCGGCGTCGCCGGGCCGGCTCTCGGTCGTGTTCCGCGATTCGTCGAAGAAGCTATCCGTCGCCGCCGTCCCGCCGCTCATGTACTGTACGTATGTACAGATGGCAAGAACTTGGAGAACACGCGCTTGCCAGTTTGGCAGGGCGCCTGAGGCGACCTGACACGCTGGCACGGGCGGACGGTTTTGCAAGCGGCATGACCGAGAACTTTCAGCAGGTTAGCTGGAATCGGTTCTGGCCTGGGGCTTGTTATACGAACCGTTCGAGTATGTGGAACCAGCCTGCACAGGGCCCATTTCGCCGGTTTGCGGCCGCACAGGTCGATGGCGCCGGCGGGGTGTCGGCGCCGGAGGAGCCGGGCGAGGCGGCCCGGTCCGCGGACGGCGGGATCGTGCTCGTGGTGGATGACGAGCCGGCGATCGTGGAGTCGCTGACCAAGATCTTCAAACGCGAGGGGCTGACCGTGCTGTCGGCGACCGATGGGACGGCCGGGCTCGACGTGCTGCGCAAGCACCGGGTCGGCGTGCTGCTCACGGATCTGATGATGCCGAACACGTCGGGCATGGACCTGCTGCGCGCGGCCAAGACGATCGCGCCGGAGACCGAGGTCGTGCTGATGACGGCGTACGGCACGGTCGAGACCGCGGTCGACGCGATGAAGGAGGGCGCGTACGACTTCGTGACCAAGCCGCTCAAGCGGGCGCACGTGGTCCGGATCGTGCGCAACGCGCTCGAGAAGCAGTCGCTGCTGGTCGAGAACCGCAGCCTGAAGGCGCAGCTGGCCGAGAAGCGGCGGCGGGCGATCATCGGGACGTCGCTGGCGTGGCGGCGCACGATGGACATCGTGATGCAGGCGGCACCGTCGGAGGCGACCGTGCTGCTGCTCGGCGAGAGCGGGACCGGCAAGGAGCTGCTGGCGCGCGCGCTGCACGACAACAGCACGCGGGCGCGCAGCGGGCGGCAGGGCGACGGCCCGGGGCCGTTCGTCGCGGTCAACTGCGCGGCGATCCCGGAGTCGATCCTGGAGGCCGAGCTGTTCGGCTACGAGAAGGGGGCGTTCACCGGGGCGACGACGGCGCGTGACGGGCGGTTCGAGGCGGCGAACGGAGGGACGCTGTTCCTCGACGAGATCGGCGAGATCTCGCGCCACGTGCAGGTCAAGCTGCTGCGCGTGCTGCAGGAGGGCGAGATCGAGCGGCTCGGCGGCGGCGGCAAGCCGCGCCGGATCGACGTCCGGATCGTCGCGGCGACCAACGTCAACCTCGCCGAGGAGGTCAAGGCGGGCCGGTTCCGCGAGGACCTGTACTACCGGCTCAACGTGATCCCGGTGTCGGTGCCGCCGCTGCGCGATCGGCGCGATGATATCTCGCTGCTCGCGCAGCACTTCGTGCAGGTGTACGCCGAGAAGAACGGCAAGGCGATCGCGGGTTGCTCGCCGGCAGCGCTGGAGCGGCTCACCGAGTACGGCTGGCCGGGCAACGTGCGCGAGCTGGAGAACGCGATCGAGCGCGCGGTCGTGCTGACCCGCGCCGGGAGCTCGGTGATCGACGAGGATGCGCTGCCCCGCGAGATCCGCGACGCGACGCCGGGCACCGCGTCGGCATCGTCGCTGACGTTCCCGATCGGGATGCCGCTCGCCGAGATCGAGATGCGCGTGATCCACGAGACGCTGCGCCACACGCGCGGCGACAAGCGGCTGACCGCGAAGCTGCTCGGGATCGCGACCCGGACGATCTATCGCCGGCTCGAGACCACCGATCCCGACGCGGCGCGCGACGCGCGCGACGGCTCCGAGATGTCCGAGACCGCCGAGACCGAAACGCCGGGAGCCGCGGAGCATGGCTCCGCAGCGGAGCCGGTGGAGGAAGCCTAGATGCAGGACCTGATCAAGCGCCATTTCTGGGTACTCGGTGCGGTCACCGTGGTGGTCTGCGCCGTGTTCGCGGCCAAGGCGACCAGCCACATCGTCGAGGCCAGGTACCTGCCCGATCCCGAGCACGCCCCGAAGATCACGCCGGTGGTGGCGCTGACCCAGGCGCCGGTCGCGGCGCGCAGCAAGGATGGCGGTCAGTTCCAGGGCCGCAACATGTTCTGCTCGGACTGCACGCCGGCGGTCAGCACGCAGTCGGCCGACCCGTCGCAGATCGCGCTGACCGCGCTGCCGGTCGCGCTGCTGGCGACCAACATCGGGTCGCGGCCGCAGGACTCGTACGCGACGATCATCAACAGCGAGAACCAGCGGCAGGGGGCCTACTCGGTCGGCGACCGGGTCCCCGGCGCGACCGGCACGATCAAGGACATCCACTTCAAGTACATCGACTTCGAGAACAACGGCCGCATCGAGCGGCTGGTGCTGCTCGGCGCGACGCCGCCGGCCACGCCGGTCGCGGTCGCCGAGTCGCCACCGACGTTGCCCGCCGGTGAGGGCGACGACATGCAGGGCGCGGTCGACTCCGGGATCAAGAAGATCGACGACAACAACTACGAGATCGAGAAGTCGCTGGTCGAGAAGGTCCTGCTCAACCCGATGGCGGTCGCCAAGGGCGCGCGGGTCGTGCCGTCGATGAAGAACGGCAAGCCGGACGGCTTCAAGCTGTACGCGATCCGTCCGAGCTCGGCGTTCGCCAGGCTCGGGCTCGCCAACGGCGACACGCTGCAGTCGATCAACGGCTTCGAGCTGACCTCGGCCGACAAGGCGCTCGAGGTCTACACCAAGTTGCGCGAAGCGACCTCGCTCGAAGTCGAGGTCACGCGTCGCGGCAAGCCCGTCACCCTGAAGTACTCGATCAAGTGAGAGCCATGCAGCAGGCCACTCGTTCACTCGTCGCGGTCGTCGTCATCACCGGCCTCGTCACCGGCGCCAGCGTGCCGCGGGTCAGCCTGGCGCAGCCGGCGACCACGCCGGTCGCCAGCACCACGCCCGGGGCCGCCGGAACGCCGGCGACCGGCGAGGATGACAAGCTCTACAACTGCAAGACGATCAAGACCGGCCAGGTCGTGGTCTCGTTCAAGCCCGAGACCGAGCTCAAGGACCTGATCACCTGGGTGATGGGCTTCACGTGCAAGAACTTCATCTTCGAGCCGCGCATCGTGTCGACCGGCAAGAAGGTCACGCTGATCGCGCCCAACAAGATGACGCCGACCGAGGCCTACCGGCTGTTCCTGGTCGCGCTGTCGACGATGGGGCTCACGATCGTGCCCAAGGGCAACGCGCTGCGCATCGTCGAGTCGGCGATCGCCAAGAGCGAGACCGTGCCGATCTACAAGCGCGGGGTGCCGGGCGACGAGGACCAGATCGTGCGCTACGTGCTGCGGCCGACCTACGCGCAGGTCGAGATCATGCGCCAGGCGCTCGACTCGATGCGGTCGCCCGCCGGCGCGGTGCAGGTCGCCGGGACGATGCTGATCATCACCGACTACGCCAGCCAGATCCGCGACATGATGACGCTCGCGCGCTCGATCGACGTGCCGGGGGGCAGCGACGGGATCTACACGATCCCGGTCCGCCACGCCGACGCGACCCAGCTCGCGCAGAAGCTCAACGACATCCTCGGGATCACCGCCGCAGCGGCCGGAGCCCCGCCGGGCGGGCGGCGGCAGCCCAACGTGCCGCAGCCGGGAGCGCCCGGAATGCCCCCGCAGCCGAACAACCCCGGGGCGAACGACGAGGTCGCCGGCGCGGTGCCGTCGAAGATCCTGGTCGACGACCGGTCGAACACGCTGATCGTGGTGTCGAGCGAGGCCGGCTACCTGCGGGTCAAGGCGCTGGTCGAGCGGCTCGACATCGAGCTCGACACCGAGAGCGGGCAGTCGATCCACGTCTACCCGCTGGAGAACGCGCTCGCCGAGGAGCTCGCGACCACGCTGAACAACGCGATGGGGCAGGCCGGCGCGGCGCGCCCGGGCCAGCCCGGCCAGCCCGGCCGTCCGGGCGTCCCGATCGCGATGCCCCCGCAAGCGACCCTGGGCGTGGCCGGTGTCGACAACCTCGGCGCGTCGCTCGAGGGCCAGGTCCGGGTGATCGGTGACAAGCCGACCAACTCGCTGATCGTGATGTCGACCGGCCGCGACTTCATCGCGATCAAGGACGTGGTGCGCCGGCTCGACCACCCGCGCAAGCAGGTGTTCATCGAGGCGGTGATCCTCGAGGTCCAGCTGTCCAAGGACCTCGAGATCGGCACCAGCTCGCACGGCGGCGACCCGATCGGCAACAACGCGCTGGTGATCGGCGGCGTCCAGACCGCGAACCTGCGCTCGATCAGCGCGGCGCAGTCGCTGGCGGCCGCGACCGGCCTGATCGGCGGCGTCATCGGCGCGCCGCTCACGAACTCGCAGACCTTCCTCGGCACCAGCATCCCGTCGTTCGCCGTGCTGTTCCAGGCGCTCGCGACCCAGAACAACACCGACGTGCTGTCGGCCCCCAACGTGATCGCGATCGACAACGAGAAGACCGAGTTCTCGGTCGGCAACAACATCCCGTACAAGGCCGGCCTGTCGTTCGGCGGGTTCGGCCTGCCGGCCGGCGGCGCCACCGGCGCGCCGACCGGCTCGATCGGCCAGAACATCCAGCGCCAGGACCTCAACCTGACGCTGAACGTCACGCCGCACATCTCCAGCCAGGACGTCGTGCGGCTCGAGATCGAGCAGGAGACCAAGGACATCGCCGGCTCGGATCCCGACCTCGGGCCGACGTGGTCGCAGCGCAAGCTGAAGACCCAGGCCGTGGTCCACGACCAGCAGAGCGTGGTGATCGGCGGCCTGATCCAGGAGCGCGAGATCTACTCGGTCACCAAGGTGCCGCTGCTCGGCGACATCCCGATCCTCGGCTACCTGTTCAAGTTCTCGACCAAGAGCAAGAAGAAGACCAACCTCTTGATCCTGCTCACGCCGTACATCATCAAGGACCAGCTCGATCTCCAGCAGATCCGCGAGCGCAAGGTGCGCGAGCGCCAGGAGTTCGTCGAGTCGTTCTCGACGCTCAACGAGATGAAGTACGAGCCCAAGGTCGACTACCACCGCAAGCGCGGCCTGGTCGAGGAGATCAACCGGTCGATCCAGTCGGTCGACGACGACGTCAACGCGGCCGGCGCGCTCGGCCGGCGGCGGTTCGTCGAGCCCGGCCCGGTCGAGTACGGCCCGTCGCGGATCGAGTCACCCGAGGACAGCAACGCCCCGCCGCCCGCTCCGCCGGCCCGCCCCGACGGCAAGCAGCCCGCGCCGATCCGGCCGGCGCCGAAGACCCCGCCCAGGGCCGAGCCGAAGTCGCAGCTCGATCTGCCCGCCGGGTCGCCCGCCGGGTCGCCCGCCGGGTCGGCCGTCGCACCGCCCGCCGATCCGCCCGCCGGGGCGGCCGACGGCAAGCAATCGAGGGCCGTCCCCGGCAAGCCGAAGTCCGGCGCGAAGGCCGTCAGCCCGGCGGACCTGGCGGCCGAGGGGGCCGGCCCCAGGGCCAGGAAGCCGGGCCGCAAGGCGGACAAGGCCAGCTCGACCCCGCTCGCGTCGGAGCGCGACGGCAGGGCGAAGAAGTCGGCCCGGCCGACCCAGGCCCCGGCGGACCGGGCCGCGGACGAGCCGCCGCGCACCCGGTTGCGGGCCCACACGCTGCGCGATCTGTCGCCCGGCGCCCAGCCCGGCGCCCAGCCCGGCGCCCAGCCCGGCGCGCAGAGCGAGGCCCGGTAACATGGCGACGAGCCCCGGGTTCGGTGCGCCGTTTCGCCAGAGCTCGCAGCAGCTCGCGCACAGCGCCGCGATCGGTCCGGTCGCGCCGCTGCTCGGCGAGGTCCTGGTCGCGAGCTGCGGGGTCGCGCCGGACGCGATCGAGCGCGCGCTGGCCAAGCAGCGCGACGAGGGCGGCCTGCTCGGTGAGGTCCTGGTCCGGCTCAAGCTGATCGACGAGGATCAGCTCGCGTTCGCGCTGTCGCTGCAGTCGGAGATGCCGTACCTGCGCGACCTGCCGCGCGCCGAGGACATCCCGGTCGAGCTGATCGAGAAGCTGGCGATCAACTTCGCGCGCCAGCGCCTGGTGCTGCCGCTGGGCCGCGACGGCGCGGGCCGGGTGATGGTCGCGGTCGCCGACCCCGGCGCGGTCGACGTGATCGACGCGGTCGCGGTGGTGCTCGGCGAGCCGGTCGAGCCGGTGGTCGCGTCGGGCGCCAAGATCGTCGACCAGATCAACAAGACCTACTCGCGGCTGCGCGGCAGCCACGAGCTCGAGGAGGGCGTCAAGAAGGACGACGAGGAGGACAGCGAGTACCAGTCGGAGGAGCTGGTCGACATGCTCGACGCCAACGACGAGGCGCCGATCATCCGGTGGGTCAACTCGCTGATGTTCCAGGCTGCCAAGGAGCGCGCGTCGGATATCCACATCGAGCCCGGCGAGAAGGACGTGGTCGTCCGCTACCGGGTCGACGGCGTGCTGCGCGAGACCAAGCGCGCGCCCAAGAAGTTCCAGGCGTCGATCATCGCGCGCGTCAAGATCATGGCGGGGCTCAACATCGCCGAGAAGCGGCTGCCGCAGGACGGCCGGATCCGGCGCAAGATGGCCGGCAAGGACGTCGACATGCGTGTCGCGACCGCGCCGACCGCGGGCGGCGAGCGGATCACGATCCGTCTGCTCGACCGCAGCTCGGTGCTGCTCGGCCTGGCCGACATCGGGTTCGCCGAGGATCACCTGGCGCTGATCCGCGGCATCATCAAGCGGCCGCACGGCATCCTGCTGGTCACCGGGCCGACCGGCTCGGGCAAGACCACCACGCTGTACGCCTGCCTGTCCGAGATCAACTCGCCGGACATCAACATCCTCACCGTCGAGGATCCGGTCGAGTACCAGCTCGAGGGCATCTCGCAGACCCAGGTCAACTCCAAGATCGACCTGACGTTCGCCACCGGGCTGCGCTCGTTCCTCCGCCACGACCCCGACGTGATCATGGTCGGCGAGATCCGCGATCGCGAGACCGCGGAGGTCGCGATCACCGCGTCGCTGACCGGCCACCTGGTGTTCTCGACCGTCCACACCAACGACGCGGCCGGCGGCATCACCCGGCTGATCGACATGGGGATCGAGCCGTTCCTGGTCGCGTCGTCGCTGGTCGGCCTGCTCGCCCAGCGCCTGGTCCGCCGGCCGTGCTACGAGTGCGCGCGGCCGGTGCGGCCGTCCGAGGAGATCCTGCGCGAGCTCGGGCTCGATCCGCGGACGTTCTACGCCGGCGCCTGCGCGTTCCCGCCGGTCAAGGGCGCGCACCCGCCGCCGCCGGGCACGGTGTACGAGCCGGTCGGCTGCAGCGCGTGCGGCGAGCTCGGCTACCGCGGCCGGACCGGGATCTACGAGCTCTTGATGGTGAGCGATCAGGTCCGCCGGCTGTGCCTCGACAAGTCCGACGCCGGCTCGATCCGCAACGCCGCGGTCGAGCACGGCATGGTGACGCTGCGGTTCGACGGCGCGCGCAAGGTGGTCCAGGGCATGACGACTCCCGAGGAGGTCATCCTGATGACCGCGGAGAATGGTGACTGATGCCGATGTACGCGTACAAGGGCGTCGGGGCCTCGGGCAAGGCGGTCAGCGGCGTGCGCGACGCCGAGTCGCCCAAGGTGCTGCGCCAGGTGCTGCGCAAGGACGGCGTGCTGGTCATGAGCTTCGAGCTGTCGCGCGGCGGCAAGCTCGCCAAGGAGGCCAACGCCAAGAAGGGCGGGCTGTCGCGCGACGTCGACCTCGGCGGGCTGATCGGCGGGGTCCGCAAGGTCGAGATCGCCGCGTTCACCCGGCAGATGGCGACGCTGATCAAGGCCGGCATCCCGCTGGCCGACGCGCTCGGCGCGCTGGTCGAGCAGATCAACAACGTGCGGTTCAAGGCGCCGGTGTCCGAGGTCCGCGCCGCGGTCAACGAGGGTAGCTCGCTGGCCGACGCGCTGGCCAGGCACCCCAAGCTGTTCGACGAGCTGTTCGTGTCGATGGTGCGCGCCGGCGAGGTCGCGGGCAACCTCGACGAGGTGCTGACCCGGCTCGCCGACTTCCTGGAGGGCTCGCAGAAGCTCAAGTCCAAGGTCCAGAGCGCGATGATCTATCCGCTCGTGATGGCCGTGGTCGGCTCGATCATCATGAGCGTGCTGATGATCAAGGTGATCCCGAACATCACGTCGATGTTCAAGCAGCAGGGCAAGACGCTGCCGATCAACACCCGGATGCTGATCGCGACGTCGGACCTGCTCCTGAACTGGTGGTGGGCGATCCTGTTCGCGCTCATCGTGGGGATCGTGCTGTTCCTCCAGTGGGTGCGGGGCAAGGACGGCCGCCAGGTCTGGGACCGCTTCGCGCTGCGCCTGCCGGTGGCCGGCGAGCTGGTCCGCACGATCAACGTCAGCCGGTTCGCGCGCACGCTCGGCACGATGCTGCAGTCCGGCGTGCCGATGCTGCGCGCGCTCGAGACCGCCAAGCAGATCGTCGGCAACGTGCTGATCCAGCACGCGATCGACGATGCGAAGCGCGCGGTCACCGAGGGCGAGTCGCTCGCCGCCACGCTCAAGAAGTCGGGCCAGTTCCCCGCGACGATGATCCACATGGTCGCGGTCGGCGAGAAGGCCGGTCAGCTCGAGCAGATGCTCGGCCGCGTCGCCGACACCTATGACGCCGAGATCGACACCAAGCTGTCGCGGTTCACCGCGCTGCTCGAGCCGGTGATGCTCGTCGTCATGGGCGGCACGGTCGCGTTCATCGTGTTCTCGATCCTGCAACCGATCATGGACCTCGGTCAGCTGTCCGGTCCGAAGTAAGCTGCACAAGGAGCTCAAGGAGATCGTCATGCAAACGCCACGCAACCGCCTGTCCCGTCTTCCACGCGTCCTGGCACGCGCCCTGGCCCGCGTCCAGGCCCGCGCCCAGGCCCGCGCCCGGGCCCGCGCCCAGGCCTGCGCCCAGGCCCGCGCCCAGCGCGGCATGACGCTGCTGGAGATCATGATCGTGCTCGCGATCCTCGCGCTCGTGATGGGACTCTTGGTCGGGCCCAAGGTCATGAAGATGTTCGGCGAGGCCAAGGTCGACACGACCAAGATCAAGCTCAAGAAGTACGCCTACGAGGCCTACCCGTCGTGGTCGGCGGCGCACCCCGACAAGGCGTGCCCGGGCAACATCACCGAGCTCAACGAGTACACGAACGACAAGGACTCGAACGACTCGTGGAGCCGGCCGATCAAGATGATGTGCGGCGCCAACCTCCCGGCGGGCGCCAGGGGCATCGCGCTGTCGTCGGCGGGCGAGGACGGCAAGGATGGCACCGAGGACGACCTGAAGTCGTGGGAGTGAGCCCGCTCCGCGAGCCACCGGCACCGCCATGAACCCCTCCGCCTCCCCATCGCGCGCGCGCACCGCCCCGGCCGGCCAGCCCGGGATGACGGTGCTCGAGATCATGGTCGTCCTCGCGATCGTGGGCGGGCTGGTCTACATCGTGCGCTCGGGGTTCCGGCTGGTGACCAAGGCGGACCTGGTCGAGGACGCCACCGAGCTGACCGCGGTGCTGCGCCGGGCGAGCCAGCTCGCGGTCGAGCACGGCGAGCTCCACCGCGTGGTGCTCGATCTCGACGCCGAGGGCTTCGCGGTCGAGGTCTGCCAGGGCGCGGTCGGGATCGCGCGCAACGAGCTGCTCAAGGCCGACGACGAGGCGACCAAGCGCGCGCTGGAGAAGGGCCGGCAGCGGCTCACCGGCCTGCCGCCCGACGCGCTGGCGACCGGCGATCCGGAGGAGGCGACCCGGCGCGCGGCCGCGCTGGCCGGGCACCACGTCGCCGACCGGGCGTGCAAGCCGGCCGACAACAGCGTCACCGGCGATTCCAACGGCAAGGGCTGGATCCGCAAGCTGCGCAAGGACAAGGGCGTCAAGTTCAAGGAGATCTGGGTCGAGCACCGCGACGACAGCGCCACCAAGGGCCGGGTCGCGATCTACTTCTTCCCGCTCGGCAGCGCCGAGAAGTCGGTGATCGAGCTGACCGACGGCAGCGAGGTGTTCACCGTGCTGGTGTTCGGGCTGACCGGCCGGGTCGAGCTGCACGACGGCACGCTGCGCGACGTCAACGACCACATGCTGAAGAACGCGCTCGGCGATCGCGACGCCAAGCGGGAGGGCCAGAACTGATGGCGGCCGCGACGACCCCCGCGTCCCCGGCGGCTGCCGCGCGGCGCGGCTTCACCCTGCTCGAGGTCATGTTCGCCCTCGCGCTGCTCGGCCTGGGGCTCACCGTGCTGATCAAGAGCGCCGCCGGCGACATCTTCAACGCCCAGCAGGCGCACATGATCGGGGTCGTCACCGATCTCGCGCGCGGCAAGATGTACGACATCGAGGAGAAGCTGCTGCACGACGGGTTCTCCGACACCGAGCAGCACGAGGACGATCAGAGCTTCTCCGACGAGGGCTGGCCGCAGGTCCACTACTCGTACAAGGTCGAGCTGGTCGAGCTGCCGGGGTTCGAGCAGCTCCAGGCGATCATGGCGGGCTCGGGCTCGGCGCGCGCCGGCGCCGGCTCGGGCTCCGGAGGCTCCGGAGGCTCCGGAGGCTCCGGAGGCTCCGGAGATGAGGCGCCGGGCGGGTTCGAGAACAGCATGCTCGGCGGGATGATGGCGCAGTTCGGCGGGCTCGGCGGTGGCGGCGGCGGTGCCGGCAAGGGCAGCGCGGACATCAACGCGTCGATCGGCGGTGCGTTCATCCAGAGCCAGTACACGATGTTCCAGCAGATCCTGAAGGTCACGATCCGCAAGGTCTCGCTGACCGTGAACTACCAGGTCATGGGCAGCGATCGCGATCTCAAGGTCGTGCAGTTCCTCACCGACGCGGCCGCGATGGACAAGGTGCTCAACGGCCTGGGATCGCAGGAGCTTCCGCCCGCGGGCGCGGGGAGCGGTTCGGGCAGCGGGGGTAAGAAGCCATGATGCGCGCGCGCCGTTCTCCGCAGGCCGGGCTGACCTTGCTCGAGGTCATGCTCGCGATCGCGGTCCTCGCCGTGATGATGACGCTGGCGTGGAAGACGATCGCGAACACCAGCGACGCCAAGAAGGTGTTCGAGGCCTACGAGGAGCGCAACCACGAGCTGCGCATGGCGCTCGGCCGGATCGTGCGCGACCTCGAGCACGCGTACCTGTCGTCCAACGAGGACCGCAACGCGGCCCACCCGCGCACGATGTTCATGGCCAAGTCGAGCCTGCGGCTGCCCGACGTCCGGTTCTCGGCCCTCGATCACCGCGTGCTGTGGGCCGACGCCAACGAGTCCGAGCAGACCGTGATCTCGTACGTCCCGCACGACAACCCCGACCACCCCGGCGCGGTCGACTGGCTCCGGCGCGAGCAGCGCCGGATGTCGAACGAGCCGCCCGAGAGCGAGCCCGCGGACTACGACGTGCTGGTCCACGACATCGTCGCCGCCAAGCTGGAGTTCTGGAACTGGAAGAACAACGAGTGGCAGGACAGCTGGGACACCACGCAGGCCGACGGCCAGAAGGGCTGGCTGCCCAGCCGGGTCCGGATCACGATCACCGTCAAGGGCCCCGACGACAAGGACGTCAAGCTGTCCAGCCAGGCCCGGCTGTGGATGCAGGAAGTCCTCAACTTCACCAACTCGGGTTCGTGATGGCGAACATGTCCACCCTGTCCGCGATCAAAGACTGCCTGCTCCGCGAGCGCACGCTCGGCCGCCGCCCGGCGAGCCGCAAGCGCACCCGGCAGCGCGGGGTCGCGCTGTTCGCCGTGATGATCGCGCTCGCGATCGTGCTGGTGTTCACCGGCGAGTTCGGGACGTCGACCACCGTCGATCTGATGGCGGCGGCCAACTACCGCGATCAGATGCGCGCGCACTTCCTGGCGCGCTCGGCGCTCAACCTGTCCGAGCTGGTGATCCGGATCCAGCAGCGGCTCGACAACACCCAGATCGGCGGGACCCGGCTGTCCGACATGGGGATCCGGATCACCGACTTCGCGGACCAGGTGCTGCTCGCGTTCTGCGGCAACCCCGAGGAGGTCCAGTCGATGGTCGGGTTCTCGGCGAGCGACGTCAAGGGCCTGGGGGTCGACATCGGCACGTGCGGCATCGTCAACCGGGCGATCACGACCGACGACGACAAGATCAACCTCAACTGCGCCAACGGCGGAAAGTCCGCCGAGGACTTCCTCAAGGCCACGCTCGATGCGCTGGTGTTCTTTCCGGCCTACGACCCGATCTTCGAGGAGGCCGACGCCGAGGGCTACCGGCGCGACCGCGCGACCCAGGTCGCCGCGCTGCTCGACTACATCGACATCGACAGCGTGCACATCCACGACATCGGCACGACCGAGGACTACGGCTACGAGAGCCTGCGAGACAAGTACAAGCCGAAGAACA